>SUUO01000008.1:0-53920 GCA_015062485.1 Alphaproteobacteria bacterium | reverse complement strand
ACGTACCAAATATCATCCAGCCCGACGGACACGTCGTCGCAATGGTGATATTTGGTACGTCAATTGCAATAAAACCCGCGGGACACGATGTTGACGGCGTTGCCGCCATCGCGGGCAACGATACCAAAGCCATCAAAAATATCAATAGTTTCATTTCCGTTCCCCCTTTTAAATTAAATAGACATTGAGCCAATAATCGCATTGCGAAAATTTGTGGTTGCACCGAATAAGTACGCGCAGATATGTGAGCATTGGTATGCACACATAGAAGCATCTTGTTGTTCGGTAGTGTACACCCAGTGTGAAATGGCCGGTTCGATTGCTTTGCACCAACAATATTTATTGGTTGTATCTGACGAAGAGTTTGATACTTTTAGTGTACTAGACGTCACATATTGTGCAGAGCCTGTTTGATTAGAACACATTGCAATCCCCTTGACGGGTACAGATATACCACCGGCGGCATTCGAGTTACACGCACTAGTCCAGTCGGCCTGGCCATATACGTTGGTCACCTTACAAAGTGTATCAGATGTATTCAATGCCACGCATTTTTGTACGGCGATTGAGGGCGTGGTCAGCAACGCACCCACCGCGGTTAATGTTAAAAGTTTTTTCATATTTCTGTCTCCTTTCTTTGTTTTATTCGCGAAAAAACAAAAAACCACGCGTATAAACGAGTGGTCAGGAGGTTCGAAACAATCTAACAGAATTGTGTGCTTATTCAATATATTCGCAGCCCTCCTGACACAGATATCAGGAGAGTTTGTACAAATCTAATTTGTACACTGTTAGCCGGGTTTCGACACCCCATCATAACCATCGGTTATGACGCGTTTATTATAACAAATAATTCATTGACTTGCAATAACAACTAATATTCTATCGGGCATTTGGATGCGGGCTATATTCCGCCCGTTTTAATATCGATTTGACTTTATCCGCCGCACAAGATAATATATTTGTTATGAAAAAATTAGTTGCTTTTTTAATGATTGTATGCGCCCTGCCGGATGTGGCGATGGCGTACATTAACCGCGATATTGCAAATATTCGTGTTATGAACAAGGCCGCCGGGAAAACATATTCAATTGATATTCCCGTCGGAAATTCAGCACAGTTTGAAAAACTTAATATCACCGTGCACACTTGCAAGCAGTCCGACCCGTTTGACGCCGAAGACTATTTCGCGTTTCTGGAAATTTCAACGTCGGCCGATGGCACGATATTTAGCAACTGGATGTCACGTAATGAACCGGGGGTGCGCCCACTGCAAAATGCAGACTATGACGTATGGTTGGTCGGGTGCAAGAATAAAGAAGAGGATGTACAATGAATTTTATCAAAAAATATTTTAAAATCTTGATTGGTGCGGGCGTTTTGATTGTTGCATTGTTTGTCTTTACGGCATCGTTGCGTTCCAAAGATTTAAGTGGTGGGACCTTAAAAAACTGGGCGTCGGCAAACAACGAAGAACGCGTTGCAACCGTGCGCACGTTGATTGGCGGTGATGAAAATATTGATATTGTGGTTGCGTGTGTTGGTAAAATTGCCACCCTGCCCGATTCCGGCGAAATGACAATTGCAGATGCGGCACGCCTGTGCAATATGGGAATGCAATTAAAAGAAAATCTGTAAAAAAATGAAGCGGTTGGCACTGTTATTTTTATTAACGGGGTGCGCGGGTGCACCGGGTATACCGTCGGGTGCGGATTACCTGGGGGCGAAATATATTCGTGACCCACTGGGCGAAGAACGCGCCCCAGACAGCGATCCACTTATTCGAACTGACGCGTTTGATTGCACGACATTTGTTGAAACCGTTATGGCGGGCGGTGATGTTAGCAACCTGAACCAAATTCGATACAAAGACGGTGAAATAGATTTTATGAACCGCAATCATTTTATTGAAACAGACTGGTTGCGTAATAATTCAAATCGCGTTGAAAACGTCAGTTCGCAATACGGCAAAATAACGACGCGTCGTCTGACGATTGACAAGGCGGCCTGGATGAAGAAAGTTCATAAACTGGATTCTGATTTTGCGCCTGAATTTACAACGATTGAATACGTGCCGTACAAGAATTTAACACAACCCGCCAACACCGAGACAATGATTGTTCTGTTTATAAGTGCAAATTCAAACAGTGTCGATACAATCGGCACCGAATTGGCGGTTACGCATATGGGATTACTGTTGCCGGGTGGACAGACACTGCGCCACGCGTCATCGGCCGCCGGGCACGTAGTGGATGCAGAATTTATGAACTATGCCAAGCGCCGTCGTCAGATGGGCGAAATGGGGGTCGCATTTATCGCGATTAAGTAAAGATGGATGACGAAAAAATTATTCATATGGATATGGGCTCAATGATGGGAAATGCCACGGATGATGTGCGCCCCACCCTGTGCCTGGGGATTGAATCATCGTGTGATGAAACATCGGCGGCAATCGTTGATTCAAATCACAATATCTTGTCGCATATAATTTATTCCCAAATCCCAGAACATCAAAAATACGGTGGTGTGGTGCCGGAACTGGCGGCACGGGCGCATATTTTAGCAATTGATGATGTAATCCAACAAACATTGGCGCGCGCAAACAAGACAATTGACGATATAGATGTTATTGCCGCGACGGCGGGACCGGGCCTGATTGGGGGCGTATTGGTTGGATGGATGGCGGCGACCGGAATTGCGCAGTCTACAAACAAACCATTGGTTGCGGTTAATCATTTAGAGGGGCACGCACTGGTCCCCCGATTGTCTGCGACATCCGCCAGTGGCGCGGCCGGTAACACATCGGTTGAGTTTCCATATTTATTGATGCTGGCGTCGGGCGGACATTGCCAGATTTTGTTGGTGCGTGGTGTCGGACAATACGAATTGATTGGACAAACACTGGACGACAGTGCCGGCGAAGCCTTTGACAAGGTCGCCAAGATGCTGGGCCTGGGGTATCCGGGTGGCCCAATCGTAGATAAACGTGCGCAAGACGGCGATTCAAAGGCATTTAAATTCCCGCGCCCATTATGCGACAAGCCGGGATGCGACTTTTCATTCAGTGGCATAAAAACAGCCGCACGAACATTCTTGGACAAGAATCCCGCCCCACACAGCGATAAATTTATAAATGATTTCTGTGCCTCGTTCCAGGCATCCGTGGTGGACTGTATTGTAAACAGATTAAACAACGCGATGAATGATGCACGTGTGCGCGGCGCAATGCCGAAAACGTTGGTTGTGGCCGGGGGCGTCGCAAAAAACAGTGCTATTCGCAATGCGTTGGAAAAATTAGCCGCAAAAAATGGGATGATTTTTGCCGCGCCACCAATGAATCTGTGCACAGACAATGGCGCAATGATTGCGTGGGCGGGGATTGAAAACTATCGTGTGGGACGCGTTGTAAAAACACCGATTGCGCCACGTCCACGTTGGCCGTTGACCGAATTATAAATTGAATATTGCACCATTTTGTGCTAGTATTTTTACTATGAAAGATTATGCAAAGCAATATGACGTGGCAACGCAGAAACTGTTGGCCCAGGCCGCACAAATTGACGCGGCGGTTATGCCATATGCAGATGTACAATACAGCCTTTATGATATAACATATACGTTGCGCAAAATGTACAAGAATCCTGCTTTTCGACGCAAGTTTGTGGGCGATTTGCCATTTAATGGCTTTGTCCCGTGGACCAAGGGCTTTTGCGCCCTGGCCAGTATTTGTGTATATGAATTATATGGTGGCGATACGGTTTGGAAACCGTCGGCTATAAAAATAGGAGCTTGGGAATATGCGCCGGTGGTATATATGCATAATCGATTCACGGACACGCCATTTGATACGACGGGCGATCAATTTGCGCCACTGCGCGTACCATACGAATTGGGCGAACCAATTAACAAACATATGAACGATATGAAAACACCAAATAAAACAGAATTTGTAGAACGCATAATTGCAGAACTAGAAAGACGGTAAGAGATATGCAAAAGCCAGAACCATTTGTTAAACCAGATACTATATTTAGCGTAACCGATGCGGCAACCCTGCTTAAAGGGGTGGTGGAAACCGCATTCCCACGCATTAAAATACGCGGTGAATTATCGCAAATCACACGCGCGTCGTCCGGACATATCTATATGACGGTCAAGGATGCCGGTGCGGCAATTTCTGCAATCATATGGCGTGGAACGCCGATTGCATTCAAGCTTGAAGAAGGGATGGAAGTGGTTGTCACCGGGCGTTTCACAACCTATCCCGCACGCAGTAATTATCAAATAATTATCAACGAAATTGAAATGGCGGGCGTGGGTGCAATCCTTAAAATGCTGGAAGAGCGCAAACAAAAACTGGCCGCCGAGGGATTATTTGACGCGTCACGCAAAAAGCCACTGCCCAGATTACCACAGCGCATTGGTGTCGTTACCAGTCCAACCGGCGCCGCATTCCAAGATATTCAAAACCGTTTACGCGAACGTTTCCCGGTTCACGTCTTGCTGTATCCTGCGACCGTTCAGGGTACAACCGCCGCGGCTGAGGTTGCCGCCGGAATCGAATACTTTAACAAAATGAACAATGTTGACGTTATTATCGTTGCGCGTGGCGGGGGAAGTTTAGAGGACTTGCTGCCCTTTTCCGAAGAAATTGTTGTGCGTGCCGCCGCCGCCAGTCGTATTCCGTTAATATCGGGCGTTGGACACGAGCCAGATTGGATGCTGATTGACTTTGCCGCCGATGTACGTGCACCAACGCCAACGGGCGCGGCAGAAATGGTTGTACCAACAAAATTGGCACTGTTCCAAGAACTGGATAATCTATGGGTACGATTGTCGTCTACATTTTTGACGCGCTTATCAAATGCAAAACAACGCATAGAGGCAATAAATATAAAAAGCCCGCACCAGGTTCTGATGGAACATACGCAACGCCTGGACGATTTGGGGCGTACAATGAACATCTTGATAACAAATAAAATCAATTTGGCGCATCAGCGTATGGATATTATTGCGAATTTTCCGTCAATTTTACAAAACCGAATGAGTGCATTGTCGCAATCTGTGATACACCTGGGACAAATGTTACAGTCGCTTAGTTACAAAAGTGTGTTAAGCCGTGGCTATGCAATTGTGCGCGATGCGAACAATAACATAATTGGGCGCGCCGGTGCCGGCACCCCCGCCAGCATTGAATTCGCCGACGGCGTTGTACAGATATAAAAATCCCCCGTTTGGGGGATTTTTTATGAGAGATAAATACCACGACAAATAAAAGTTTATCTAAGTGTTTGCGCAAATGGAAACATTCGGTTATAATAACTATGTTATGGTGATTTTGCCATAATGGGGTGTCGAAACCCGGCTTGAGTATAAAACAAAGCGTTTTATAAAAATAAACTCCTGAATATTGGTGTCAGGAGGGCTGCGAATATATTGAATAAGCACACAATTCTCAAGATTGTTTCGAACCTCCTGACCACTTCGTTTTGCGTAGTGGTTTTTGTTTTTTCGCGAATAAAACAAAAGAAAGGAGTAGACAAATGAAAAAACTTTTAACCTTAACCGCGGTTGGTGCGATTTTGACCGCACCCGCCACCGCCGTACAAAAATGTGTGACATTGGACAGCAGCAAAAAGTGTACCAGGCACGAGACAAACTCAGAGGGATACTATAAAGTCAATCAAAACCTAACCTGCTATGGGACAAATAATGAAGAAGTAGAGGTAACAGTTATAAGTGCATGTGTTGATACGGGAAGCACATATGCACAGGGCGCTGCACTTGATAATATTGAAAGAATAGATTCCCTGGATGCTTATGGTAATGATAGGTGCTGGTGTAAAATGGTTAGCCCCGCTGTATCAAAATGGGTGTATATTGATGGGGATGAAGACTTTGAATGGTGTGCAAAGAGCTGTACAAATACCTGTGCGGCTCAAATGGCGAATACGTCCTATCAAACGGCAAGAACCGCTTTTTTTACGAATTTATCTGATTAAGGTGGCGAAAATGAAACAAATCGTGTTTTTATTGGTGTGTGTGCCGATTGTTGCGTGCGCCGCGGCGCCTTCAACGTCGTGTCCCGCGGGATATATCGCGATTGATGAAGAATATATCACAATTGCGACGACGTGTCCGTCGGGTACGGTATCCGTTGGTACGGCGGAATCGTGTTTGGTATCCAGTCCCGCTGGGTCGTGTATAATGTATGCGCCGGCGGGTGTGTCGTATACCGACGGCACCGGTACATACGAATACACCGATGCGTGTCCAATGTCATAAAAACGCCCCAAACAGGGGCGTTTCTTTAATGCGTTTTATCCAGCATTGGCAATTCCGCCAGCAGCAATCGCATATTCGTATACTTACTTAGCGATGGAAAGATTCCACACCGGCACAAAACCCGAACAATATCCCAATTCAACCGTACCCCATCATAAAAAGACAAGTCCTCGTAAATTTCGCGAATGCCGCGGTCTGTCTTGGGTAACATTTGTATATCAACATACATATCATCATTTAACTTGTACGAGCGCGCAACCTCAAACGGAACATATTTGTGCGTGGTTTCATAAACCCTGATTTTATCACCGGATTTAAATTTTGGTACACTGCGCCCAACGAGAATTTTTGACACCCAACCACCTGATTCCATAACCTTTAGTTCTTGGCCAAGCGCATAATCTCCCAGATTTTCAATAACGGTTAATTTTTTCATAGATTATCCTTTATCAATGTTTTTGCCATTGTTATGGACTCGGGCGTTATTTCCGCACCACTGATAATACGGGCGATTTCATTGATTCTGTCGGTGCCAATAATCTCTGTAACACTGGTTGTGGTTTTATTGTCGGCAACGCTTTTAGAAATCTTGAAATGACGATCGGCAAAGCCCGCAACCTGGGCCGAATGGGTAATAACCAATGCCTGGGATTCGGATGCCAAACGATTTAAACGCGCGCCCACCGCCGATGCGGTTGCCCCTGAAATACCGGTGTCAATTTCATCAAATACAAATGAATGCATATCCCCACTGCCGGCCAATACCACACGCAGTGCCAGCATCAATCGCGCCAATTCACCACCGGACGCCGCACGATGCAATGGTGCAAACGGAGAGCCCGGATTTGTTTTTATCATAAATGTAACCTCGTCCAAACCAGACGATGATGGCGCACATTCGGCACATTCAACCATAAAGTCCGCCGACCCCAGTTTCAAATCCGGCAATTCGGTCAAAATACATTCGCGCATTTTTGTCGCCGCCAATTTACGAAAACCACTTAATTCCGTGGCACACGTCTTGAATTTATCAAACGCATTGTCGCGCAGTGCCTTTACACGTTTTAATTCCGCGTCTGAATTATCAATAACCTCTAGCTGGGCGGACATTTCGCGCAATTTTTGTGGCAATTCATCCGCGGGCACACGATGCTTGCGCGCGGCGGCACGGATTGCAAACAGGCGCTCTTCGATTGCGTCCATATCGTCAACATCCATTGTTTCCGGTTCCAACGCGCCCATAACATCCGATATCATTTCGGCGGCACTGTATAATTTATCAATTTGCCCAGAATACGGATTTGGTTCGGATTTTATGCGCTGTAATATATGCGCAACATTGAAAATTTGCGCATCCAGCGAATTGCCACGCGCATTCAAGGCATCCAGCGCCTCGCCCAGGATGGCGGCATTTTTTTCAGCATTCATCATTGCCGCGCGGCGCGTAGACAGATCTTCTTCTTCGCCGGGCTGTGGATTTAATTTTTGTAATTCCGCCACGTTATGCGCCAGAAATTCGCGTTCACTTTCCGCACGCGACAACATATCAGATAATTCTTTCAAGCGCCCGTCGGCATCGTGATATGCACGATACGCATCACGCGTAGACGTCAATAATTCATCAAAACCATTTATATTACCAACCGCAAACAAATCCAATGTTGGGCGATGCGCCCCCTGGTTCAGCAATGTATGATTTGCAAACTGTCCATGTATTTCAACAAGCGCATCCCCCACCGCCTTTAACGTCTTGACCGACACCGGCGTATCGTTTATCCAGGCGCGACTTTTGCCATCAACTGACAATGTACGACGCAAAATAACACCGTCGGCACAATCAATATCAAATTCCCGCAACACGTCACAAACCGTGGCATTCGCAGAATCAAATTCCGCCGTCACAGACGCCATATCACAACCGTGACGTATCAACCCCGTATCAGATCGCGCACCCAACGCCAGGGACAGCGCATCCATTAAAATACTTTTCCCGGCGCCCGTTTCACCGGTCAGCACATTCAGACCACGTCCAAATTCCAGATTTAGACGTTCTATCAATACAATATTTGAAATATTCAATCCAATTAACATACGCGAATTATAGCGACCAAGGGCGCCCTATTTCAAGCGTTTTATACGCGTTCAAGCGTCCAATCGTGCGTCCATAAAATAAGGCACTGAATTTTATATTTTGGATAAATCTGGCGCGACAATGCCGCATATTCG
This sequence comes from Alphaproteobacteria bacterium, assembly GCA_015062485.1. Lineage (GTDB taxonomy): Bacteria > Pseudomonadota > Alphaproteobacteria > Rs-D84 > Rs-D84 > Enterousia. The sequence continues at coordinate 45,409 of SUUO01000008.1, read as the reverse complement.
TGTAATTGCGCAACATAGCGTTCGCGAAATTGTTCAGGGAATACGTCGGTCTTGTAATCCAGGACATAAACCGTTTGTGCGCCGTCGTCAATGTACAGGCGATCTATGCGACGACTGATAAAGCGCGTACCGATGTTGCCGGCAATTGGAACCTCGGTCTGGGACGTGGACGAAAACAGTCGCGCCAGATTTGGCACAGATTTTATACGTTCAATTAGTTCCGCGTCCCCACGTGTACAATTATCATCAATCACAATCTGTGCCAGACGATTATGCATCTGTGTGCCGGCGGTGGTGGCGAACTTAATCGCGTCGTGATTTTTCAAGATTTCGGTTATGTTATTTGACATTTGTAATCCTGATTACCTCGTCTGTTTTTTCGGTGTTGGGCAATGCGTCAAATACACGCCACAACTGATTATGCCACGAAATTTCGGGCGATGCGGTATTATTTGTGAATCCATAAATATAAAGATTGTCGCGCGCACGCGTCATCGCCACATACAACAGGCGATAATATTCCGCCACCCGCGTATCCATAAGCGCCGCCGAGGCCACCGCCCGACGCGCCGAAATATTGGCACGTGGCGACCACAACCAAACCGGCATATTGATATCGTTTGACGTTGGTACCGGCAATAGTTTTTCAGAATCCGGCGTATTAACAGTATCTATTAAAAAGACCGCGGGCGCTTCAAGGCCCTTGCTGCCGTGGACGGTAACAATGCGCACACCGTTTGATGCATCCATATCGCGTTTAATTTGACTGTTGCCGGTGATAAAGTATTTTAAAAATTGCTTTAACGTTCCGGGCATCGTACGTTCATACGCCAGGCATATTGTCATAAATTCTTCCAATGGATCTATAACCTGGTCGCCCAGGGCGGAAATCATTTTTGACCGCATATCATTGTGATTCAAAAACGCATCAAAAAATGAATATGGCGACATAGTTTTTGACCATTCTAACACCTGAGCCAGGTCGGTGTAAATTTCCGGATGGGAATTTTCCAATGCCTCAAAAACGGTCATTGGAACAAAGTCTGGGGACGCGTTTTTTCGTGCCTTATTTTCATCATTTTTGATTTTGCACAAATTTAAAATATCACGTTCATTCAAACGATAAAACGGACTTCTTAATACACAACACAAACTAAAATCATCCGCCGGATTCAGACAAAACCGAACCAGGTTTAACAGGTCACGAACCGCCGGAAAATTCGGCAAAACAATACGATCACTGCCCGCAACATCAATCGACAAACGTTTTAATTCTCGAACCAGTTTTGGCGCCATTGGATAACGATTTTGAACCAGAACCATAATGTCGCTTGGCTTAAATATCGCATTATCTATCAATGATTTTATATGCACCGCAACACGATTAACATACCCGTCAACCGTCGTCTCGTCACCTTTTTTCGAAACCAATTTATGTAATTCAACCACGCCATTTGCACTCTGGCGAAAGCATTTGTGCGGATTGTTCACAAACCCCGTCTTTTCACACACCATATCATCCGCAAAGAACGCATCCACGGCGTATAAAACCTGGGGGCTGGAACGAAAACTTTGCGCCAATGGAATTTCGCGTATGGTGCGCAAATTTTCCCTTATCTGTGTTGCGATTGCATCACGACTTAACGCAAATGCGCGCGAATCCGCCCCTTGGAATCCATAGATAGACTGCTTGCTGTCACCGACGACAAACAAAGAATGTGGATTTTTATCGGTATCGCCATCCACAAAAAACTCGCCTGATAACATCCTTAAAATATCCCACTGGGCGGGCGAAGTATCTTGGGCCTCGTCCACCAATATGTGCGACAGCGATAAATCCAACTGTGACAGCACCCAGCCCATTGTTTCCGGATTAGAAAACAGTTTACGCGTATATAAAATCATATCTTCAAAATCCAGAACATTTCGCATAGATTTTATTTCACGATATGTTTGCGCGAACGCGGCCGACAAATCAAACATCGCAACCGTATCATCGAAAACAACTTTGTTTTCATAATACTGATTCAGCGCATATACGCGCGCCAGTTCATCAGACAAAAATTCCAATTTTGAAACGTTTGCAATCGGCGTGCCATCCGCCTTTAAAAAGACTTTTTTATATTCTTTAAATTCTATTGTATTATCAATATACTGTTTAACACCTTTAATAATATCGTTTATGTATCCGGCCGGCGTTTTTCGCTTTTTTTGTTCCAGTTCCGCCAAAGTGACGATTTTTTCCAAATTTTGCCGATTAACATCGGTTTGTACCGGTTTATCCAATTCTAAAAATTTAAACGTCGTTTCAACAAAGTATTTACGATAATTAACAACATTTTCAACACCAAAAAAATGTTTATATTGGTTGCTTAATTCCGACAACAAATCCGGCATAGAATATTCCGAAATACGATTAACAATATGCGCAAATGCCGCCCCAACCCGTTCGTCATCCGATGGTGTGTTAATCAGGCGCTCAAACGCCTCTTGCAATAAAATACGCTGGGCATCATCGGACACCAGCGACCAGGCCGGTGACAATCCGGCCTCGACCGGGAAACGATGCAAAATTTCTTCACAAAAGCCGTGGATGGTTTTTATTTTTAAAACATCCGGATTGTCGATAAAATAAAAGAATATCTCACGCGCGTGCAATATATCATCGGCTGTTGCCGGACGATTTTCAGAAACCCCATCCAGCAAATCCATTAATTCATCATCGGATGCGCACGCCCATTCGCGCAAGGCCGCCAAAATACGATTCCGCATTTCGCCCGCCCCGGCATTGGTGTATGTCAGGCACAAAATACCACCACCGAAATCATTGGACGTGCGAAACAAAATACGCAACAGACGTTGCACAAGAACACTGGTTTTACCGGTGCCGGCGTTCGCCTGGACCCAGACGTTTTCGCGCGGATTCGCGGCCATATCTTGCTCGTATGATAATATGCGTTTTTTTGCCATTTATGCCCTTGCTTTATTGTTTGGATTCTAGTATAAATCCAAGAGAACTGCAAGACATATAAAGTTCGCATTTGTTTAGGGAGAAAAGGAATGGAATTCAATCAATTATTTATTTGGGGTGGCGCGATATTGGGTGCGCTGTTGTTTATCACATTAGTCGTTCTGTTTTTTGTGTCACGCAAATCACAAAAGGTGATGCAATCACTGTTGACCATTATGACACGGCCAGAACGCGCAAAAATCGCCGATGCCACACGTGTATTAAGCACCATTTTAAACGATGAAATATCCAAAATAGAATCCAGTTTCGCCACTATGCGTGATACACTGAACGCACAAATAGCATCTGCGAACGAACTTAAAAACATATTAAGTGAACAAAATGACAAATTAGTTGCATTGGCCGATGACGCCACCAAAAAGATCGCAAATATGTCCGGCCGCCTGGACAATACCGTCAGTGGTTTAAACAATGTTGTAGAATCTGAAACGTGGCACGATGTTGAAAACGCAACAGATAAATTTAGCAATACAGTCAACACATTATTAGAACAAATTAACAACACCACACAAGATACAACAACGCGCACATCCCAGATACAATCACAAATAGATTCCTGGGTTGCGACAAGTGAAAATTTATCAGAACATCTGGGCGGGGAATTTAACAAGAATACCGAACAGATGAAAAATCTGACCACGGAATCTGAAACGATGATGGGCAAGATTTCCGAACTGGCAAAATCAACCGCGGATGGTTTTGGCGATGTAAAAAGTTCGGCGGCCAACTATGAAGAAATAATGATACGCAACGACAGATTGTTGGATGGATACCTGGACAAGATGGAAACATTCAGCAAACAGTCAAAAAAACAATTAACCAGCCAGATGAACACCCTTACCAATACCGCCAACGTTGTTGGTGGCCAGGTGCGCCTGGCGGAATCGTCAATCGACAAACAAATCCGCAAGTTAACCGATGCAGTTGAAAAATTGATGTCTTCGGCCAGTGCGACCGAGGGCGCCGTTCGTGGTATTTCCACCGAAATAGCCACATTAACCAAGCATTTTGACGGTGAAATCAAAGAATTTGCAACCGGCGTTGTTTCCGAACTTAAAACCGTGTCGGGGGTTGCAAATATCACCCTTGAAAATACACGTGGCGCAGCGAACGCGTTTTCGGATTCGGTCAAGGCAATGGCAACCGGTGTACGCGAAACACTGATTGAAATGAACACCGCGCACACACAATTGTCGGGACAATCAGAAAATCTGATAAAGATGTCTAATGAAACGACCGCCCAGTTACAGCCGTTGTCAGAATTGATTGAAAAATACTATGCGGCCCTGCCGGATTTAAGCAAGGATTCGGTTGAAACCAGTGAAAGACTGGAAAAAATCGTCGCATCATTGACCGAGAAAGTTAATCTGATGAAAACTGCGGTTGACGAATCAACCGACGCGGTATCACAATCTGCAATCAAATTGGAAGATTTGGCCGGTACATCGCGTCAACAGATGATTGACTTAATGTCAGATTACGCCAAGGCGGTAAATACTATGCAGACCTTAAATAAACAAATGATGGTTGCGCGCGCAACCGCGCCAATGGATGCAATAAAAACCGCACCAATGGAATCGTTTGGAAAAATAAGTTCTGCGGATTTCTTGGCACAAAGTGAAAAGATGTTTGAAAAACTGCATGAACAATCCCAGGATTTAACCCGTGCGACCGGTGCGGACATCCCAGATGTCGTATTAAAGAAATATCACGCGGGCGACAAGACAATCTTTTCCAAATGGCTGGCCAAGATGATGAATGCCGCCGACAAGAAACAAATTCGCAATATGATTAAATCTGATACGGTATTTCGTTCCCAGGCAACGCAATTTGTGCGCAGTTTTGATAAAATTATGAACGGCGCCCGCGAGGCTGATAATGCCGATAAATTGGTTGCGACCCTGCTGAAAACTGATTTAGGGCAAATATATATGGCATTAAAAAATAATATGTAAAAACAATCCCGCAAGTTGCGGGATTTTTTTTATTCAGATTACACACGGATAAAAAAATCTTAAACCTATATTTTTATATGTAATTAATTGAAATCAGTATAAAAAATCCTAAAAAAATATGCCGAATCCAAACGGTGGTTTGTTTCCGACATCTTCTGTTCTTATTTTATCCCAGATTTACAGGTTCTGTCAACCCGATTTTCTGCCGAATCCAAAGGACCGTTTTCCTAAGGGAGAGGATAATGAAAAAAATCTTTTTAATTCTAACTATGGCGGGTGTGCCAATAACCGTGCCGGTAATTGCCGCACAAAAGTGTATTGCCCTGGATGCAAATTTAACTGTGACGAGCAGTTATGCCGAATCCTATGAAACTTACTGGTCCGCAACTCTTAGCAACGGCATTAAAGTTGAGGGTGACGGGATATGTTCGGACTCCGTGGGAGGGACCGCGCCTGTAAAACAGCTAGATCTTAGTAGTCCAGACATCTACAGAAGCCACTGTTGGTGCCGTATTTTTAGCCCAGCTGTATCATATTGGGTGTATACTTTTTGGCTTGAAGATGCAGATGGTGGCGCCAGCGATTGTCGTGACGAATGCTCAGAACATTGTCGATATTATTTTGTTAACGATACATCGTATCGCGTAAAAATGTTTTCACAACTATCAGATTAAAACAAAGGCACAAACATCATGAAAAGAATTTTATTTTTTAGTATCGCGATGACATTATGCGGGACTGCTAACGCAGTTACAAAATGCATCGACCGGGAAACACTAGATTACGGTTCCTGGACCGCTGGTACAGGCGTGTCTGATGCAACGTATTGGAACGTAACGTTTGACAATAAAATTACCGTTGAAGGCGACGCCTTTTGTCTGAACGTCCCCTGCACAACGGAAGAAGCAGACGGTTCCAACGGTTGCCTTACAGAAAGCATAGAAATGTCTACGTATAGTTGGTCAAGTGCAGACGAAAGCACATATTATTGTTGGTGCCGAATATATAGACCATTTGTATCAAAATGGTTCTATTTGGGGGTTATTGGTGGAATGAATGACGAATACGATGGAAGTATGTGTAACACAGACTGTAGTTCAGAATGTTATAATGCTTTTATTGACGATCAATATTTCTTACGTTCTGCCCTTGATAGTCACATTAACACAACTTCAAGCACCAATTGTCCAGATGGCTATATTCCCACAGAAGAGAGCGATATAACCGTTGCCACGACATGTCCATCTGGGACAGTGTCCGCGGGCACAGCAGAATCATGCGCAATAAGCAATCCAAACGGTTCATGTCTTTTGTATGCGCCAGCAGGCATGCAATTTGATGATAATGTTGGTACATACGAATTCACAGATGCATGTCCATTGACAGAATAAAAAAACCGCCAAATGGCGGTTTTTTAGTATTTAGTTATCTTCGGTGTCGCGGGCGGGTTGAAAGATTTCAACATCGCGGGTCATCGCAAAGAATTTATCCGCACGTTTTGCCGGTAATTCAGATGCCGGGATTTCCTGTAACTCGGCAATGTGACGCGCCACCGCCGTCGACAGTAATTCCATTGTCGTTTGCCAGTTTGTATGCGCCCCCTTGTCCGGTTCGGGGATAATTTCATCAATAACATTCAAATCCGCCATATCACGCGCGGTCAATTTCATTGCCGCGGCGGCAGTTGCCTTGAATTTATTATCCTTCCACAGGATAGACGCACACGATTCCGGTGCAATCACCGAATAAACCGCATTTTCCAGCATCAGGACACGATCCGCCGTACCAATCGCAATCGCACCGCCAGAGCCACCCTGGCCCACGTTAACGGCGACGTATGGCGTTTTAATAGACAGGCCCACCGCCATTGATTCTGCGACCGCCTGGGACTGGCCACGTTCTTCGCCCTCGCGACCGGCAAAGGCGCCGGCGGTATCAAACAATGAAATCAGTGGCAATTCAAATTTTTCCGCCAGGCGCATCATACGCTGGGCCTTGCGATAGCCGTCGGGATTTGCCATACCAAAGCGATGCTTTTGACGGGTTTCGATGGTACGCCCCTGCTCTTGCCCGATAATTACCGATGGAATACCACGCCAGAACCCAATTCCAGACGCCATTGCCGCATCTTCGGCATACAATCTGTCGCCGGCCAGATATGTCCAATCATCCACAATACCCGCAACATAGTCCAAGAAATGCGGACGATTTTCGTGGCGCGCCAATAATACTTTGTCATACGCTTCGTTTTCACCCATTCCGCGTATCTTCTTTGACGCATCATACGCCGGTGTGGTAACGTTTATTTGTTTTGGCGGGCGTGACTGTTTGGTTAATACCGCCAAAATCTTTGCAATCACATCGTGCAGTTCTGAACGCGGAACAACCATATCAATCATACCGTGTTCATACAAATATTCCGCCGTTTGGAAATTAGACGGTAATTTTTCACGGATATTTTGTTCAATGACGCGACGACCCGCGAAACCAATACGCGCCCCGGATTCTGCGATATGAATATCACCCAACATCGCAAATGACGCCGTTACACCACCGTATGTTGGGTCTGTTAACAAAACAATATATGGAATCTTATTTTCGTGCAATTTGTTCACCGCCGCCGTTGTACGCGCCATCTGCATTAGTGACAAGATGTTTTCTTGCATACGGGCGCCACCACTGGCCACGACCATAATAAATGGCTGGCGGGTTTCGATTGCGTGTTCAATACTGGCGATAATTCCATCGCCGGCGGCACGCCCCATAGACCCCATCATAAAATCGCCATTCAATACACAAACCGTTGTTGGCACGCCACCGATTGTGCCATCGGCCGTTGTGACCGCATCACTGCACCCGGTGTCGGCACGCGCATCCGCCAAACGATCGACATAAGGCATTCTATCTACGAACCGCAATGGATCGTCGGTCGTCGTTGGCAACGTTAATTTTTCCCACGCGTGATTATCAAACAGTAAATTAAAGCGCTGCTTTGGCGACATTATAAATGCACGCTTGCAATGGGGGCATATGTATAAGTTTTCCCGATAGTCTTTGTAGAAAACCAATTTACCACAGGCGGCACATTTTATCCACATCAGACGACGTACGCGTTCGTACCGTTCGCGATTACGATTTTTTATACCAGACTTTTTACCAAATAACATAATTGATTATCCATTCATTTTCTTGGTTAATTCGCGGCTGGGCTTGAATAATATAGTCGTACTGGCCGGTAATGGCATTGGCATTCCGGTGCACGGATTATATCCAATTTTTGTCGCACGCGCGCGTGGCTGAAAAGTGCCAAACCCACGAATTTCAATACGATTGCCATTTGCCACAGATTCAATCATAGTATCTGCAACCGTGTCCAGCATCGCCGCCGCATCAGATGCACGCATATGTTTAAATTGGACCTGGATTGTCCGTACAATATCAGAACGTTTCATAACTATATATCCTTTTTTATCTTGCCATACATTATTCACATCATACCACATTTTATCAAGAGTAAAGTTTTTTATTATGTCATCATCTGAGAAAAGGTTCTTGTGCCCCGAATATTGGCAAAAATGCTAGGCTTTGGATATACAAACCCAAGGAGAGAAACTATGTTTGATATTTGTGACGAAGTGGATCCGGTTCCAACAATGCCACTGATTGGCGATATGGCGCCCGAATTTAACGCCCAGACCACCAATGGACCAATACATTTTCCCAATGATTATGCCGGGAAATGGATAATCTTTTTTTCACACCCGTCTGACTTTACACCGGTATGCACATCTGAATTTATACGCTTTCAAGAACTGCTTAGCCAGTTTAAGGAAATGAATACGGATCTGGTTGCGCTTTCCATTGGCGCAATTCCGTCGCACCTGGCGTGGATTCACGCGATAAGCGAAATGGATGGCGGCGCCAATATAACATTCCCAATTATCGCAGATATGGATGCAAATATTGCACATGCGTACGGAATGATTCACGATTCTGCATCTGATACACACGCGGTGCGTGCGGTCTTTATTATCGACCCAAGGGGGATAATTCGCACAATTTTGTATTATCCGGCCGTACTGGGGCGTAATTTTACAGAAATTATGCGTATTGTGGTCGCGCTGCAAACCGCAGACGCGTTCGGGGTTGCAATTCCCGCAGATTGGGTTCCGGGGGAACACGTGTTGATATCCGCCCCACAAACAATGCGCGAAATGGATCGCCAACAACATACAAAGGCCCGCGGCATTGATTCGCGTGCGTGGTTCCTGTCGTATAAACCGTTATCATCAGAGGTAATATACGAACGATTAACCAAGAAAAACAAAGGAAACAAAAAGCAAAAATAAAAATCGGGGTTCGCCCCGATTTTTCTATCAAAATACCAATGGTAAATCTTTTAATTCCAATGGCACCGCATCACGTTCGGGGTCCCACTGAAATTCCGACATAATGACACGCTTGTCGGGGTCGAATTTTACCCCCTCGGCACGCAGGGCACGATATTGTTCCGTCGCCATACCACAGCACAGCGAACCATCCTTGAATACCACCCGATGCCAAGGCAGGTGCCAAGATGCCTTATTATTAGATGCATAGCCAACAAATCGCGCCATACGCGGACGACCGATAATTTGTGCAATCTGACCGAATGATGCCACGCGCCCATATGGTATGCGCGCAACGGTATCATAAACCTTTTCGTTGAATGTTTTTTCCATGGGGGAAATTCTAGCAAATGCGATTTAAAAGTCAAATATTAACCCTTGCAAAATAATCCCAGTATGGTTATAATGGCGCACACAGGAGCAGTGGCAGAGTGGTTGAATGCGCACGACTCGAAATCGTGTATAGGGGCAACCCTATCAAGGGTTCAAATCCCTTCTGCTCCGCCAGGATAACAAAGACAAACCGCCCATTTGGGCGGTTGTTTAAAATCCACGAATCTCTCGCAACACGTCATAATCTCGAAAGAAGTCATCGCGGAATGTATCTTCTACATCAGACCATCCAATTTCACGATCAAATATGTCGCGCCATTGTTGTTTTGTGTATCTAAGCCTGCCATTAGTACTCAGGTCATATTTTGCACGAAAAGATTCTATTCTTTTCCTGCCCGCCTCATCGGCCTCGCGTGCTATGTCCAACAGCGATTTTTGCTGTGTTGGCGTTGTCGTCTGTTGAGGTGTCGATGCCTGTTGTGCCCGCCGTCTTTCTTCTAGTAAATCATCTGCAAGCGTGCGATTGTTCTGGTTGCCGGTTGTGGGCTGTACTGGCGGCGTATGTTTTGCCTCAGCCACCGGCGTTCTTGTAACACCGCTAACGGTTTCAACAGGCTCCCATCCGGTCATAGCACTGGGGTCACCACCATATTGTCTTGTTCGATGTATTATATCTGACATTTCGTCTGCTGTGTACAACCTTGTAGGATTGCTGGGGTGACGCCACATATCTGCGGCACCAAATCTTGCAGCGGGAATCTGTATAGGCGCATCTACATTTGCACCAGACATATATCTGTTAAACATTGGTTGGGCGCGATTCAAATCAGACTTATATGTAATCACGATATAATCATCTTTGACCCCCAAGAATGCTAGGTTATGGCCGTTTGAGGATTCTAGCGCACGTCGCACATCATCGGCTTCACCTGGATATGATATTTTCTTTTGTCTGAAAATACTATTGTTTTCCAGTGTCAGACGATTCCACCCCTTGTCAACCATACCAATATCATCGACATTGGTGCGACCAAACATACGCGCGGCACCCGTCATAAAATCATCAAATATTGGACCAGTCGTTTTGATATCTGATTTATATGTTATGTAAATATAGTCATCCTTTACACCTAAAAACGCCTGATTTGGGGCACCATCGACACCAGACTCTAATGCACGACGAACATCATCAGCCTCGCCAGGATATGATATCTTCTTGATTTTGAACCGATTGTCTCCACCTATGGTATGCTGTTTCCAGCCTTTGGAATATATACCAATATCATCAACATTTGTGCGACCAAACATACGCGCGGCATCAATCATATCGTCTATCTTGTTGCCTGCCCTGGAAATAGTTTTTCCCATTTTGGTCGCTTGTCGAATTAAATCATCGCCTTTACTTGCCATTTTATCTGGATTAACAATAAAAATTAATCCCATTGCCGCAAAACTGATATAATTTCGCCCCTGTTTTAAGGTTGGTATTTTATCACCAGAAACGATCGAAAGAACATCTTCATCAGACAATATATTTAGCATACTTCGCAGTTTTTCAGATGCCGCCGACTGAATCTCTGGTGCTAAATCGGACATATTACCCATAATTAGCGCATAATAAGTATTCAAGACATCTGCCACACAGTACTGATTTTCAATGCTGATGTCTGTGTCGCTACACTCATTGGCGTGTTTCATAAATTCTTGATAGTCATTGTATGGAATTTTGCGCAACCATCTGTTTAGTGCGTCGAACCCAATGTCCGTTGCAACTGATGCCGCGACAACAAGTGCACCATAACCACCAGTTACGACCGTTAATGCAACACCACCAGAAATTTCCAACCCCAAGTTAACAAGTTCTTCGGTTTGTGTATCAAGCAATATACAGCCGCCTTTTTCAGGTTTGTATTCTGTGCCACGACGTCCCATTTGTTTTAGCTTATTGTCCAGGTCTGTACAAGCGTTTTGGTCCAATCCACGACAATTTTTGCCGTCAACACGTTCGGCCACGATTGCACACGCCATTTTTGCTGCGCCAGATTCCGCACTATAATCCGCCCCCTCGGTCAGGTCGTGGAATATAAAATCAACCTGTTTTGCACCAACGGTACAGGTCATTACATATTCTGGATTTATCTTTGTTGGGTCATTTAATGCTTTTACAGACGGGTTACAGTTTATGTATGTTTCATTTGGAAACTTTGTGCGCAGGTATTCTTCGGCCTGGGGCTTTGCCATATCGGCGCGCATTTGTGCACCCGTGTTATAGAACACGCGACTGTCCACACCCGGCAATGTTTTTAGGCCAACGACCGATGTTTCTTTGACCGTACGCGACAGGCGGCAATACCCCTGATACATTACATTGTGCCCTATTTTAATTGCCAGATTATGTAATGGCCCATCGCACACGTCACGCGAAATGTCACACGATTGCCATTCTTTTTCAATACCGCCATCTGGGCGTTTTACGATTTTACCCCCAAACATTTCGCACAGTGCGGTGTTTTCAGATTCAACCGCGGTTTTACCCGGGTCTTGGTTCAAATCATCAAATTTAAACTCATATGCGACGCCACCTGCACTGCATTTAATATAATCATCACCTATCTTTTTAATATCAACAGGTTCGTTTGAACAAGTGAACTGTACCCCCTTGGTATTGCCATATGCATTAATAAATTCTTTGGCAATGGGAACCTGGGTTTGTAAATTGCTAAAAATTTTGACGCATTCGCCCGCCCCAAAACGGCACGATTCAGAATACACCAATTGGTGGCCGTCTTTGCCGACACATTGTTCTATGCCATCAGTGGTCACAGTCCAAATTCCATTGAACTTGTTCGCGCAATTTTGTTGGTTTGCGCTGCCGAATCCAAAACCAGATTTTTCTGCGATTGTATTTATAAACAGGCGACAACCGTTATATCCATTTGTGTTATTTATATTGAATCCGGCAGCTGCACAAACTTTATAAATGCCCATAACAGATATCTTGCCAGTGGTCGAATCCATCTGTTTTTGATATTCGTCCGCTGCCGATTGACGATGCGATTCTGGCACCATTGTGTTTATGGTTTCTTCAATTGCAGATGCCTTGAATTTGATATAGTTGTCCGCCATTGCGGGCACAGAACATAAACAGAAAAATGCTGTTAATATTTTCTTTATCATTTCAATACCCCCGTGCATTTGGATGCAACCTCAACCACTTGTTTAATCGCCTTTATCTGCGTCGCGTTAAACACCGTCGCAGTCACAGATGCAGCCGTCGTCGTTCCTGCCAAGATATTGGACGCCGTATTTAACTTCTTTTCCTTCTGCTTGCCAGATTCGCTGTTATCATTTCGCGTCGTGTCCGTATTCGCCATCGCAGATGTTATCGTCCCCGCCAAGCCCGTCGCCGTACCAACACCCGCAGATATCGCCGCACCACGACCACGCGTATTTATCTTGGATAAATCCGAATATTCAAAATCACCACACGCATCAACGATGGATTGCGCCTCGCTAATATCTGTACCGTCCATACGCGCCTGCATCATCGCATTGCGCAGGTCTTGGATTGATTGTTTGCAATTGTTTATTTGCGTTTCCAAATCGCCCTTGACCTGATTAGTGCCGGCAATAATCGCACCCGCCAGGTTCGTCGCCGTCGCACCCGCCATCAGACCCGTACGCCAATTACCAAGACTTTTTGATTGTTTATTCAGTTTTTCAATTTCAGCCTGATATTTTTCAACCTCTATTTTTGCGCTGGCCAATTCGGCTGTCAAACCTGATTCAAATTTATCCCATTCAGCATCTGTGGATTGTATATTTGGATTCTTTTGTTCAATTTCACGCAGTTTTTCCAGTTTTACGGATATCTGTTTATCCTTATTAGCCTTGACCAAACCTGTTATAGTTGCGCCGGTACCCGCCGCCGTCCCAACAGACGTAATCGCGGTGTTAATACCCGCCATTTGCTTTAAGTCCGCCAATTCGTCATCTATACCAACACACGCCGTATATGTGGCGCGCAACGCATCATCCAACAACAATGAGTTTGCCGATGCAGCAAAAGGCAAAAAACATAATATTAGAACTATTAGTCGCATCCTTCCCCCCGATTAAAAATTAAGCCGCCATAGAATTTGGCGGTCGGGGAGTTCGTAAATCAACTAAGCGGTGATTCTGCTGTCTTTGGGTACATCCCTATTGTATAACAGTCAGCTCCCCGACTGCAAATCAGTCAGGGGATATACAGCAACAATTAATTGCTGTGGCCTAGTTGGGCTTACGACAGCCCCGAGCCCTATTCTATTGAGCTCTTGGATTGAGTATAGGAAAAAACATAGATATAAAGCAAGAGTTTTTTAAACATCAAAATTATAGTTTTTGACCGATTTAACAATTGCGGCGACCAGTTTATCCTGGTGCGCGGATGTTTTAAGTAACTTCTCTTCGGATGCATTGGACAGATGCCCCAATTCCAACAGTGCACCCGGTACAGTCGAACGCAAAACCGCAAATGGCGCGTGACGAACGTCGGGACCGGGTTGCTGGGTTATTGATTTGTTCTTGAACGCGCGGGCGGCGCCGGTGGCGTATTCCTCGCTCATTTCGGCAACGGCGTGCTGTTGCAATGATGACAGAGCGATACGGATATTTTCTTCGAATTCGGTAAAGCCCTCTACCCCGATTTTATCGGCGGCATTTTCAGCCTCGGCCAGTTTTTTTGCCTCTTCGTCAGATGCCTTTTCAGACAGGGTATAAATTGAAAAGCCCTTCATAGCGCGACTGGGGTTCGCATTCGCGTGCAAGGAAATAAATAAATCCGCCTTCTTTTTTTCGGCAATCGCGGCACGTTCCGCCAATTTTAGATACGTATCACCGGCGCGTGTTAAATGCGTCTGGAATCCATTTGCGTCCAATTGTTTCTTTAACTTACGTGCCACAGACAATACGACATCTTTTTCGCGTGTGCCACCCTTGCCAATGCAGCCCGGATCCTTGCCACCGTGACCGGCATCAACAACGATTACGTATTTTTTTGTCGGTGTGGTTGTTTTCTTTGGCGATTGTGCCGTTGCCGTGGTGGCGGTCGCCGATGTGGCGCCCGGCGTGCCGGCAACAAAATCCAACACCAGACGATAATCGTTATCGCCATTTGGTTCCAACAACAAAATGTTGGATTTTGGAACCTGGGCAATCGGCTTGTTCAAGTTCACAATAATTTGCAATGTGTCACCCGCCTGGGCCTGGGCCAGGGATTTTACAAGTGTACCGGATGCCAATTTCGGACTTATCCCCGTGTTTGCCGCCGTATTTGATAATGTAACAATTAATTGATTGGCGGGATAAGACAATGAATATGACGGACGTGTCGCCGTTTCAATCACCAAACGTGTTTTTCCGCCGGGCTGAACACCGGTGCGCAACGAACGCAATGAATTGCGTGCCGCAAATGCCATACGTGGCAACGCAGTCAGCGCCAGCATCCCAAATCCAGTTATTTTCAAAGCACCACGACGTGATATTTTCATAGGCAATATTATACCAAAAATCCCCAAATCATTCAAGCAGATAGATAGGAATAAAAAAATCCCCAAAACGGGGATTTTCTTATTTACTTATACAATTTGCAAAGGATTGCGCCACCATTGATGTTTCCATCTGTGACAGTTGTGCCACCGGTATGGTATAGCAACGCGCGCTGTCGCGGATAACAAACACCTTGGTCCCGCGTTTATAAGCCGTTTGCATATCATCCATTTGCGCACTGGTTAAAAATGCATTCTGGGTCAGCGCGTTATTGGTCAGACCGGCCTGGACCACCTGGTACGCAGTATCATAATTCCACAATTCAGAACGTGATTGAACCTCCATAAAAACAGATTGGGTTTCATATGGATTTTCAACCGGCGCCGCAACGGTTGGAAACGCCGTTCCCACCGCCAAGGCCGCCACAGTTTGCAACGCCGTTGGTTCCGACGTGCCGGTCGCGTGCGCCGCCGTATTTAATTGCAGATTATCACCACACGCCAAATTCATACGGTTTGTATACCCCGCCAAGACCGCATCAACCGCCGCCTGCCAGTCGGCGCCTTTTTCGTTCAGGTTCAGGCTTACGATTTTTTCGGCCCAGCCCCAAATACTGGCCCCAACATTACCGGCATTGGCAAAACGAGATACCATTTCGGCACTGCCCCCCGGGACGCCGGCGCCACAATAATCCGTTAATTGCGTATTCAGCATACTGGATGTTTCGTTACCATATGCCAGTGCAATTGAATGGCACGCCATTGCGGCCTCTAATTCCTGGCGACGCTGAATACACAGGTCCGAATTAGATTTTGATAATTTATCCGCCATATTTGCCATTGACAGATAAGACATTAATTCCTGTTGTACATAGGCAGGACATAAACGCGCCGCCGTGTTCATACCACCCGGACTGGTACGTGTATTTGTATTATATTGTGGCAACAGGACCGAGTTATCTTTCTGTAAACACAGTAATGTGTAATTATACAGTTCTGATTCCGTGGCGTATTGGCATTTTGATGAACGCTGGCCCGGGATGACCGTCACATCGCCACAATAATCCGACAAGCAGGCAAAAATCTTTTCACGGCACGCCGTATCAACATCAGGTTGCGTTACCATATAGTATGTGTTGCGCTGATTTGCCTTGTAAGCGTTGGCCAAGCCCTGGTTCCCGCGGGCACCATCAGTACTGGGGGTGTACATAGATACACTGCGCGAATTAGATGCCGCGTTTGCCGCAGACACCGTTCCCGCCGATACCGCCGACGCATTTGTTGCACCGAAACACAGGCCAAATAGCCCAAAAATCATCAGAAATTTATTCATTAGGGTCCCTCTCGTTGGTATGATTTTATCATATTGGGTAAAAAAACGCAAACACAGATTTGATTTTGACCGTAAAATTTAATTGATTCAATAAAAATCCGTGCTAAGATTTTGCTTATGATTATGGTTAATGAAGTTTTATCACAAATTTCCGACGACATTTCCGCCGTCAGGGGGTTTCTTTGACCCTGAAAAATTACAAAAACAAATTGATGAATTAAATATTCAGGTTAATGATCCAGATTTATGGAACAATCCAGATTCCGCACGTGCAATTTTGCAAAAAAAATCCAATCTGGAAAAGACATTGAACGAATTAGTGCACCTGGAATCGGAATATAAAAACCTGGGGGAACTGTACCAAATGGCACCGGATGACCCAGATGTTATTTCCGGGATCGAAGCATTGGCCCAGGCGGCACATCGCGCAAAATTCATCACCCTGTTCCGGGAACCCGCGGATAATAATGGCGCATTTTTATTTATTCAGGCCGGCGCCGGTGGAACCGAGGCCCAAGATTGGGCACAAATGTTATCGCGGATGTATGCACGCTGGGCGGAACGTCACGGTTTTGCGATTGAGGTTATCGAAGAACACGAAGGCGACACCGCCGGAATAAAAAACATCACCTATCGTATTTCAGGTGACCGTGCATATGGGTGGCTTAAAAATGAAATTGGTGTACATCGCCTGGTTCGAATTTCACCATTTAACGCAAATGGCAAACGCCAGACCAGTTTCGCATCCGTTGACGTCTGGCCGGACGTGGACGATACAATCGAGATTGAGATTAACGAAAAAGACCTGCGCATTGATACATATCGTTCATCCGGTGCCGGCGGGCAACACGTTAACAAAACAGACAGCGCGGTTCGCATTACACACATTCCAACGAATACGGTTGTGACCTGTCAAAACGAACGCAGTCAGATTCAAAATCGCGAAATGGCGATGAAGATGTTGCGCAGCAAGTTGTATGAATTGGAAATGCAAAAGCGCGCCGAGGAAGAAAACGCAGCCCTGGCCGCGCAAAAGAAAATCGAATGGGGCAGCCAGATTAGAAACTATGTCTTGTACCCGTATCAATTGGTCAAAGATGTTCGCACCGGCGTTGAAAAAACGGATTCAGATGCGGTTCTGGACGGTGATTTAGATGATTTTATGCTAAGTTTGTTACAGCGCGGATAAATCTTGACTTTATAGACAATCCGTCTAAAATGTATTCCCCAGGATAAAAAAATGGACACAGGTAACAGTTCTAATTTTTTTCACAACGCAATTAAAAGCGGTTTCCCAAACGCGACAAACATTCGTACGCCAGAGGGCTGTTCGCCAAAGAAACCCATATTCGTGGCCGATACACGCAAACGCGGTCCGATTATATGCAAATTCGTCGATTCCAGAATCGCAATGCGCGATAAAAATATATCTGAACGCCTGGTTAAAAAGGGATTCCCGGTTCCAAAAATCAATATCAATGGATATATTGCACAATGGTACGAGGTTTATGATTACAACCCAAATCGGACCCTGGCCCAACACCTAAAAAACCATATTGGCGACGACAGAATTTTCGAGACGTATAAACAAGCCCTGGACATCCAGGCGCGGTTGGCCGAATGCAGTCTGGACGATATTTATTCGTATTCATCCATTGGAAAATATTTTTCAGACGTATATAAAATCACCGCACCGGTGGCACGGCCGAAAATCTTGACCAATATTTATAGTGCGATAATAAAAATACTGTCACGATGGCACAATGTGCATTTGGTTCATTGCGATCTTAAACCCGCGAACATAATTTGCAAAGACGACGGCAGCTTGGACCAGATTATTGATGTGACAGGGATTGCCCTGGCGTCCGAAGAGTTCGCGATGATATCCATCCTGGAATCATTTCCGTTGCCTGATTTATCCGAAGATTTAATGGATTATTATGACGGGATTACACACCGCAAACTGGACCGTAATTTTGTGCGCACGGGGCTAAAATTAGTTAAGCAAAAGCAATCTTTGCAATCCACAGTGCGCAAACACATACAAAATCTTGGGACAAAAACGAAATAGTCGCCCCACCCCGCTTGCATTTTTATTGTAAACATTTATAATATCGTTTGTTGCACCCGTGGCTTAATTGGATAGAGCATCGCCCTCCGAAGGCGGGGATTGCGCGTTCGAATCGCGCCGGGTGCGCCAGAATTACAACCGACCATTGTGGTCGGTTTTAATTATGTGTGTGCATCCCGCGATTTGGACGCGCAGCGTTCGACAATGAGTTCACGAAAACAAGCCGTGCGACGTTTGAGTGAATACGAATGCCCCACAGGGCACACGCCCGAGGGAATCCGCCGGGTGCGCCAGAATTACAACCGACCATTGTGGTCGGTTTTAATTATGATTGTGCATCCCGCGATTTGGACGCGCAGCGTTCGACAATGAGTTCACGAAAACAAGCCTGCGACGTTTGAGTGAATACGAATGCCCCACAGGGCACACGCCCGAGGGAATCCGCCGGGTGCGCCAGAATTACAACCGACCATTGTGGTCGGTTTTAATTATGATTGATTTTTTATGTGTTTTATGATATAATTTGACCCGATGACGGACACTAAATGTGGCCGTTTTTTATTTCCCCGCAAAGGGGATTTTTTATTCAAACAACCGGGGTGACGTAATTTATAACCAAAGGAAGAATAAATTATGTCTTTACCAAAATCAGAGATATCAGAAATTCTGAGCGCAATGGGCGATATTCTGACGCGGCTGATTGACCGCGTAGAAAAAAATATCGAATTTCAGCCGTTTGAACGGCGTGAATTACTGAACACGCTTTATAAACAAATGTGCGGTGTTCAAATAGATGAAATTTTGGCACACGTAGATAATAAACACAAATTACAAATCAAGCGTGGTGACACGGATAAAAACAATACATATGTTGGACAGCCGGGGGAAATCACAATGGACACCGATGCCAAGACCATACGCATTCACGACGGCGAAACCACGGGTGGTGTTGCGATGGCACGCGCGATAGATACCATCGGCGATTGGGTTGTGGAAAGCCAATTACCAACGGCGGAAAACAACTATACCTGGTACCGGAAATACAAAAGTGGCTGGGTTGAAATGGGTGGGCTTTTATCTGGGCGTTCGGTAACATTCCCGATAGAATTTGCACAAATCCCCACACTAGTGTTTGGCAATTATTCGTCTGGCACATCAAATACACCACAAAATGTATACAATGAAATAACAACCGCCGGTTTTACTGGATGGCGCACACGCACCAACGCGGGCTGGGATAGTGGGGCCGAAGATTGGAACGGCTGTTGGTCCGCATACGGAATTGCCGCATAAAAAACTGGGGCATCGCCCCAGATTTTTCTATACACCACGGATCTTGCGTCTCAGGCTTCGCACAGGAATAAACACTGCGAAAAATCTTCTAAAGAAATACGATTTACTATGTTTCATTTTAAAATTGTTTTTTCGCTGTAGCCCAAAAAGCTCATCTGTTGAAGCACAAAAACATAACTTTCCTGTACGTTTTGCTATTTCTTCCGCTTGTATTCTGTCGCTTTCTATAAACAAATTAGCATTATACAACTTCTTGTATATTTTACTTTTATATTCTGCATGCAAACCTCTTTTAGCTCTTTCTTGGGCGGTAACACCGCCTAACATATACAACTTGTCATATAAGACCCCGTGTTTTTCCAACCACTTTTCCGTATAAGAACGATATTTCTCTAAACGAGATGTAACTATCGCCGCAACCCGATATTGCGGTATATATAAGGGCTGAGCATTTAATATAAAATCTATGTATTTATCTCCATCATCATTTTGTTGTGGGGTCGGATCAACACACAACACCCCATCAATATCAAAAGCAGCATTTTTTAAATTCGAATGGTTTAAAAAATTCCATTCAAACATTCGTGGCTGTGGCACTTCTGTCAACGCTATATCTACCAGTGTTTCTGTTCCTTTCTTATAGTAGACAGCACCATACTTTATATCATACTGATTATGAGCACCAGCATTTTCAACCATAGACTTTACTTTATTTATCGCATTCCCTGTATTAATCGAATCATCCAAGATAAGAACATTTTGCACACTAGAATTAAAACTTATTCTTTCCGTAGAATTGCCAGACGACATAAAATTACCAGATAAAAACTCATTTATACTGCATACGGGCTTTGACAATGACAAACCTATCATATAGGCAGGAATCATTCCACTTCTGGGGATACCAACCACCAAATCTATTTCTGGAATTTTATGAATGTTTTGTTTGATATCTAAGGCTAGATCAGAATATGTCTTGTATGATAAATTTGACATTTTAAAATCCTTTTTGTTTTATTGGCTTATGAATACCTAATATAGGAATTCCAAATAGCGATATCTTTATACTTCTCTTGTATCTTTTGATACGTATTATCGGTAAGTAGTTAAACAATTTAATATATTTAACGCTTTCTAACCCACTACCTGTTAAGACATCTACTTCTTCCGCATACTTATACAACCCCACCACATCATTACATATCAGATATGGTGCAACATCTGGGATGCGTTTTAATACAGCTTGCTTATATTTCATCTTGCTATATAAATCCAAGGCGGCTGACATTAAATACATTCTAGAATCATATTTCGTTGTTCTAATAAATGCGTAAACTGCTATAAACAAAAACATCGGCAAACACGCCTGTGCATAAGCATCTGGCGATATATCCTGATCGTTTAAAAAATCAATTATCAGATTTGCGGCTTTAACCTTAGATTCTAATTTTATATCCGATAAATACTCAGAACTTAAAGAGTCTTCAACACGAATATAATTGTAATACGTATCTGGAATTATAGCAATTTTATTAGCTAAGACCGCACACTTAATTACAAATACCGTATCTTGACTTGTTATCACGCCAGCAGGATTATAAATCTTATTCTTGCGAATAAACTCTGTTTTATAAATAGCACACCATAACGTATAGTTAAACTCTAACTTGTTTCTACCTACTGATTGTAACCATTTTGTGAACAGCTTTACTGAGCCATTTAAGTGCAACTCTTTTATATTTGCAACCGTTACATCTGAACCAGTCACCTGTGCCTGATTATATAATTTTTCATAATAATCTAAATCCACATAATCGTCTGGGTCAACAAAACCAATATACTCGCCAGTCGCAATATCTATCCCTGCATTTCTCGCAATTGCAACACCAGAATTTTTTGTTAATTTAATCAACTTGACTCTGCTCTCTTTGGCTTCGTAACATTCTAATTTTTCCAATGTAGAATCCGTTGAACAATCATCAACACAGATAATTTCGATATCTTTTAATGTCTGATTCACCAAAGAATCCAAACAGCGTTCTATATACTGTGATACATTATAACACGGAACAATAACCGATACTTTTGGCATTATTTAGTTTCCTTTGTTTACAAATGGTGTGTTTTCTGGCGATGGTGCTTCATTTAAATATTCTGCATAACAATTCGGCAAATGCCCCAAATCTAATGCCTGATAGCCCAAGTTTGCTAAATCGTATGCCAAAACAGTTGCCGTCGGCCCGGCAGAGATAAAGAACAGAGTATCTTTTGAATATTCTGCACACGCTTTCAATATTTTATCATATTCATTAAAAGCATTTTGTGGTTCTACATAAATAAAATTATGAGAACGGATATTATCAAACAAACGCGGTTCCATAACAAACCGAGAGCCGCGCCCCACAACAAATACAACATCACGAGATGCCCAAATTTGACGTATCTTTTCAACAGGAACTGTGAAAAACACAGAGGCACGCGATACAAAAGAATTATAATATTCGTCCCGCTTGAAATACGATTTCAACTTTGCCCAACCGTTAGCCCAATATCGATGCCAAAAATGAATCGGCGTATCTATTGATGGCATTGCTTGGAATCCAGTAATTGCAACTAATAATTTATCAGTTGATTGCACAGATAAAATTTCCGCCAAGCGTTTCGCCAAAACAGGATTCGCATTTTGATAATAAATCCCACCCCCACGCATTACAGTAAATTCACCGTCTCCATACCGACAAATACTGGCCCCAGATATTAACTTTTCCACAGTTTCTAAACATGAATAAACCTTAGGAAATTCACGTTCCACTTTTTTTAACTTTTTATATAACTGTTTTGGTGTTTTATACGAAAACAAACGAACCCCCAGCACCCAAATATTTCGCTGTTTGTTCGGCAAAATTTCTTTGTAGAAAAGCTTTTTTCGTGGGTTTTTCTTGATAAGTTTCATAATATCCTGCTGGACACGTACATCATCAGTCAAAAAATCCAATAAAGACTGTTTAATCTGTTTATCCAATTTTTCCATTTGTTCCGCACGCGACACTGATATATTCTGCCCCATACGCCTGTACATCAATAATTCCTCTTGCACATTGGCTATTTTCAAAACCCGCACAGCCCGGGACCAAAAATCATAATCTTCGGCAACAGGGAATTTATCATCATATTTTAAATCGTATTTCTCTATATCGGCACGACGCCACATAACTGTTGGATTGTTTAATGGCCATCCACGCAACACATCCAAAACGCCGATATTTTCTTTTTGGTGACCGCCTTTATCCGGCGTTGGAAAAATACGCACCCAAGACCCCACAATAGACACATCTGGATGATTTATAAAGTATCTTAATTGGGTATCTAAACGATGCGGCAACGAGATATCATCACTGTCCATCCAAGCGATAAATTCACCAGTTGCTAACGACATTAAACGATTTCGTGTATATATCAGCCCACGATTTTTCGAATTTTTATAATACTTTATCCGCTTATCTTTGTATGATTTTATAATTTGGGCAGGGGCTTCTTTTGTGCTTCCGTCATTAATAATAATAAATTCAAAATCTGTAAATGTTTGATTAAGAATACTTTCAATCGCCGGGCGTAAATATTCTTCACGTGTATTATATACAGGCATCAGAACCGAAACTTTTGGCACAGGTTTCCCCTTTCGTTTATTTAAACGGGTGGGGTTCAAACAACTGGGGTGACTTATAGTACATAAGATTCCAATTCTGGCGGTCTTGCGATGCGCCACACCCACCCACATCTTTATTGGAACTTAATACGGAAAATGGAAATAAAAAAAGCCACTAAAAAGTGACCGGGAAGTTAAGAAAAGCTACCTACGAGTCGCCCCCGACGGCTTTTGGCTAAAAACCTGTTGTATAACCGGCGGCTTCCCAGTCAAAAAGACCGAGAAATGGCGCAAACTGCGCGCAACCCATTTAAACGGATACAGCGCAATTTGCGCCACGTAGGTTGGGCTTTCTTACGGCCCGCGAACCCAATTCCCATTAAGTTCAATGATTATCATACAGGATTAATTTCCCGTTTGCAAGTTATTTTTGTCTTGTGTTATTTCGTGTATCTACATAGAATACAAGAAAAAGGACCATAGGATATGTTTCGCAATTTGATTTTATTTATGATGATTGGAATGTTGTGTGCGTGTAATCACGTACATATGAAACCCGGAACGTTGGATAAAACACAAGATATCTATACTACACGTGGGGGATATAATATGCGTCAGGCGACCAAAGAACGTCTGCAACAACGTGGATATACACTAAAAATTGGAAAAGTTAAAAGCACCAACAACATTATTGAAACAGATATTGCAGACTATGAACGCTTTGAAATCCCGGCAAATGCACATTATTTATTAACTATATCGGAACGCGAAGAAAAATTTCGCCCAATATGGTGCGCATTTAACGGATTTTGGTGGTGGAATTTTAATGTATCTATTGTAAATCAGCAGTCTGGCGAGGAAATTTTAACGTGGCGCGGGCGGGGATGCGCGAACAGTTCGCTGCGTAAATTGGATAAAATTCTGGATATGCTAGAAAAATAAAAAATCCCGCGTTTGCGGGATTTTTATCAAAAAGCTTCAGGTGTAATTATAAAACCACTACCCCGTCTGCTTCGCATCCACCCCTTCGCCAGCGAAGGGGATTATTAGTCATCAATGACCGCGTATTCACAGAACCCTTCGTTCGTGTCACAGCGGGATGTTGTGCCCTCGCTGATAAAGTAGCCCTGTTCGTGCAGGCACGCAGGACAAACTTTTGGCGCATCTGTTCCAATGTGCCACATACCACAATTTGTGCAACGCCACATAACAATGTTATCTTGTTTGAACAATGTGCCATCTTCCAGGGCTTCGGCCAGCGCACGGAAACGAGATTCGTGATAACGTTCCGCCAAACCGATGTTTTTCAGAATTTCAGCGATTGCCGGAAAGCCTTCTTGGGCGGCGACCTGTGCAAACTTTGGATACATATCGGTATTTTCTTCGTGTTCGCCATATGCGGCGGCCTGTAAATTTTCCAATGTTGTGCCGATTTTACCGGCTGGGAAAGATGCCGTGATTTCTAAATCACCACCCTCTAAGAATTTGAACAAACGTGATGCGTGTTCTTTTTCCTGATCCGCGGTTTCCAGGAAAATTTTAGAAATTGCCTGATACCCCTCTTTCTTTGCGGCAGACGCAAAGAATGTATAGCGATTACGTGCCTGGGATTCGCCAGCAAATGCGATTAACAGATTTTTTTCTGTCTGTGTACCTTTTAATGATACCATTGTGTACTTCTCCTTCTGTTTTTGGTTTTGTTCGTAAGAAAATCTTAGCAGAGAATGTACTAAAAATCAAAAAATTATTTTTTCTGGTTATTTCGCGCATTGCGACATGCGGTTGCATGAATTAAATCCATATACTGGTCAAATAATTTAATCCCCAGGAATGCACGCGCCTGCTCTATTGTATCGCCGTAGCCCCAATAAACACAATTCTTGGACGCTTCATATTTTGCAACAATAGTATCTGGTTGCGCAGACAAATAACGACCATAACAGTTTTCACCAATTCTGTATGCACGCCAATATTCAAATGGAATACGTTCGGTATGGGACAGTTTTTCCGCCAAAACAACTTCTATATCACGAACTTTTTGAACGTCATATGGAAACTTGTCTTGAACACGCCACAGGCCACCGATAAATTCGACCCTTTCTGATTGCAGGCAAAAGTTATACAAAGGCACTTTTTTACCGTTCGAAAAATATGCCAATTCATCGTTTTGGACCGCTTGGCTGAACGCTAATCTTTTTTCTGCTTCTGTTTTATGTGTTGCAAACTTATTTCTGTATGATGTCATTTTCAGTTATCCCCAAGAATTTCTTTTCTATGGCGGCAACTAACTCCGTTATTCCTACTCTCCCGGCTGCGCTGATTGTTAATATTTCAGGTTTCTTTTTACGGCCAAACGATTTTTTAAATTCGGCCAACTTTTCTTTTAATACATCGGGTTCAATGGCATCTATTTTATTAATTATAACCATTTCAGGCTTGTTCAACAAACCACCACCATACGAATCCATTTCGTGACGAATTGCGGCATAGCGTGCGGGCCAATCCGCCTCTGCCCCGTCGATTACGTGCAAAATCATTTTTGTACGTTCCGCGTGTCCCAAGAATCGGTCACCCAGACCGACGCCGGTGTGCGCCCCCTCAATCAATCCGGGCAAATCGACAAGCACAAATTCACGATCGTGCGCATACATAACACCCAACTGAGGATTCAATGTCGTAAATGGATAGTTTGCAATCTTTGGACGCGCCGCCGTTACCGCCGACAACAGTGTAGACTTTCCCGCGTTCGGAAAACCGACCAGACCAATATCCGCAATCAGTTTAAGGCGTAACACAACCGTTCTTTCTTCGCCCGGCAGGCCGTCGTTGGCCTGTTTCGGTGCGCGATTTGTTGGGCTTTTGAAATGCAAATTGCCCCAGCCACCATTACCACCACGTGCCGCACGATATTCCATACCATCCGTGTTCAGGTCGGCGTATTCAATTTCTTCGTTCTCGGATAAGATAACCGTACCCGTTGGCACCGGCAAATACAGCGTTTCCCCCGATGCACCGGTACGCATTTTACCCATACCGTTTTGGCCACGCTGGGCGACAAAATGCATTTTATAACGATAGTCAATCAGTGTGTTAACATTCGGCACGGCGACAAAAACAACGTCGCCACCACGACCGCCGTCACCACCATTGGGGCCACCGTATTCGATGTATTTTTCACGACGGAAACTGGCACTGCCGTTGCCACCATCGCCCGCTTTGACGTAAATCTTTGCCCTGTCTAAGAACTTCATTTTTATACCTTTTGTGTGTATTATAATCTAAAAACTTGCAATTTCCAGTGTAAAAGACTATAATCTTGGGGTCGTGTAAACGATGATGATTCTGAATCCGTTGTGAAATAGTCATTATGGACTGGGGGGCGGTACCCCACAGCTCCACCATTACTTGATACGATTTATGGTCGTATTTGGTTATGGGGCTGACATAGATTCGACAGATGATGAAAGACAAACTGGGTGAATCCGACGTGGTGTCGTTAAAAGCCAAATAAAAACTGAATGGCGATAGAATCGCTGCGAACGACAATGTTCGCCTTGCAATGGCTGCCTAAATATGGCGTTGAATATGGTTGGCGATTGTTGACCGTATTCGTTTAAGCAATTGCGGTGTTCGCCGGGTACATGGCACCAGAAACCCGGCATTCTTAATTTATTATAAAAACGGAACATAAGGACAAAAAATGTTTGGAAAAATTAAAAAAGTATTCTTTACCGGCGTATTCGGTGTTTTATACATTTCTTTTGTTGCCCAGTTGGTTTATGTATTGGGCTGGATGAATGGTATTGAAAATAAATTGATTGGCTTGGCAATGCTGTCATTGGAATGGCTGGTCCTGATTGCGGCACGTTATTTATCCAAGCGTTCCAGCAACAGCGCCCAACACGGCAGTTTCGGCGGACACAATCGTCGTCGTTAATAAAATCCCGGCAAATGCCGGGTTTTTTATTACCAAATCGCGTAGTTTATCATAACATTGGGATTTCATAGTGCTTGAAATATTTGCAAAATGTATTATATTTAATCCACTATGAAAGAATATATTTTACCATTTCGGGATTTTGTGGTGCATCCGGGGCTGACGGTGCCGGTGTACATTGATAATAAAACATCTATTGCGTGCATTGAATCCGCGGCAAAGACCGGACAGCGCCTGGTCTTGGTGGCACAGCGTACGTGGAACTATCCAGCCAATCCCGATGATATTTACAATGTTGGCACAATCGGTGATATTGTTCAGATTTTACGTATGCCCGATGGCAGTCTGCACGCCATTGTTCGTACAACCGATGCGGTGCGTGTCAGTGATGTTGTTATCGAAGATGGCATATTTGTCGGAAACGTGGAACCAATCGCAATCCAAGACGACACCAGCCACGAACAAACATTGGCGTTGCGTGATAAAATTGCCGAAAATATGCAATTCTTAGCAAATGTAAAAAGATTTAAAATGGAAAAGTTGCGCAATGTTGCGGCCAACTATCCATTGCCGGCATTTATCGACTTTGTCGTTCAGACAATCGAAATGGATGTTGAGCCGGCGCTGAAAATACTGTCTGCATCATCGTGGCGGGAAAAGTTAATCATCCTGTTGGAACAGGTTAATTTAATGGCTGAAACCGCAAAAATCGAAGAATCTATTAACAAACGTATTCATCAGCAAATGGAGAAAGGTCGACGCGAGGCAATCTTGCAAGAAAAAATGCGCGCCATTCAGCGCGAAATGGGTGATGACGACCTGGAAATGGATACCGAAAACATTCGCAAGCGGATTGAGAATGCGCACCTGCCCCGCGAGGCAAAAGAAAAGGCATTAAGTGAATGGAAACGTATGAAATCCCTGTCACCGATGTCGAACGAAGGCGGATTGCTTAAAACATATCTGGATGAATTGTTGGCGATGCCGTGGAATAAATCTGATAAATCACAGATTGATTTAAATATGGCACGCAGTGTGCTGGATTCCGAACATTCGGGTATGCGTGGTGTCAAAGAGCGTATCTTGGAACATATTGCGGTGATGAAAAAGACCAAATCTAACCAGGGATCGATTTTGTGCTTTGTTGGTGCGCCGGGTGTTGGAAAAACATCACTGGGCAAATCAATCGCAACGGCACTGGGGCGTAAGTATCAGCGCATATCCCTGGGTGGTGTATCGGACGAGGCGCATTTCCGTGGACACCGCAAAACATATATCGGCGCACAGACGGGGCGCATTATGGACGCCTTAAAACGATGCAAATCAAATAATCCGGTTATTGTTTTGGACGAAATCGACAAGATGGGCCGTGACTGGCGTGGCGATCCGGAATCTGCGTTGCTGGAAATTCTGGACCCGGAACAGAACAAGGCCTTCCGTGACCATTATCTGGAAGTTGATTTTGATTTATCAAATGTCTTGTTCATTGCGACCGCAAATTCCCTTAATATGTCAAACGCATTAAAAGACCGTATGGAAATTATCGAGATACCGGGATATTCAATCGAAGAAAAAGTTCAGATTGCACGCGAGCATTTAATCAAACGCGCCGCGCGTGACACCGGATGGGATATGGAAAATATCATTCTGTCGGATGATGCGATTCGTCATATCATTCAAAAATACACATCTGAACAAGGTGTACGCCAATTACAGCGCGAAATAACCGCAATCCTGCGTCGCGCATTATTGGAAAACAACGCCGAAGATGTGCGTACCGAATTTACGTGTGATAAAATTGATGAATTATTATCTGTACGTCAGACGGCCGGATTTTCAAAGAAAATTGGATTTGGGGCACGCATATGAAAACAGATATGGTAATACTTAACGGCAGACCAATTAAAGCCGTCGTATTTGGCGACGGACAAGAACAGATTGATTTCTTTAATTCTGTGGCGGACTATGCCAATACCAATAAATGGCATTTTTTTACACGCATACAGAACTCGCAACATCCAGGTATGCTAGAAACCGTTGTTATAGCACGCAGTAAAAAGTATACAATACGTGTTATAGAAACCAAAATGCCTAAGTCTTATCCGCCCTTTAAACAGTATCAATCGTATGTCTTTGATAACGAAACATCTAAAAGTAAAATAGATTACGGAACGATTTCACACTGTTTTTGGGATTTGTTGCACGAATTAAAGGACAAACAAAAATGATTTTAATTATCAATACATCCGGGGGCAATTTGGAATTTGTATTGGCTGATAAATACAAATCTGTTGCGGTGGAAAAACAGTCGGTTGCGTTGCCAGCCGAATGTGAAAAATTCATATCCGAATGTGGCGCAAAATGGTCTGATTTATCCGCCATTGGGATTGTTGTTGGACCGGGCAGTTTTACCGGCATCCGCCTAGGCATCGCGTATGCCAAGGGGCTGGGGATTGGATTAAAAATTCCCGTTGTAGGGATAAGTTTATTCGACCTGTATCTGGCGGCGACGCCGGATGCGTTTGTCGCACTGGATTCGGGTCGTGGGGATTTCTTTGTGGCGGCACCGGGCCTGGCCCCGTGCACAATGGAAATCGAAGAATTAGAAACCAAGCAAATGGATTGGCCAAGAACGGTCGGTCACAAACCATTTGATTTAAAATTGGGAACACAGATTGTTACACAAAAAATTGCAAACGGTGATTTAGAACCGGTGGTGCCAATGTATCTGCGCCCCAGTTATGCAGAACAAAACAAACAATAAAGAAGAACATTATGATAAAAGACTTAATAAAAGAACATAACGATTTAATTGATAAAGCGATAAAACGCAACACTGTTATATACACAAACAGTTCAGGCAAAAGCGAAAATATTGTTGTACATTGCTATTACATAGATTCGAAAAAGGTGGGCATATTCGTATACGCGGTAAAGAATAAAAAGACACACGCTGTATCAAAATATATTCTAAAAATAAACACTGATGGCAATGTACAAGAAATCACCGGTAATGTGGCACAGAATATGTACAACACCCTGTCCGCAAAACACGAGGCACAAATTGCCAGAACACAGTTAAAGAAAAACTTTCACAATCGCGCATTTGTACGCAAACGTTAATCTATTACAGGAGGATGCACATTGCCGAACGAAAACTTACTTGGCAACCTGGCCGAATTACACGCCAAATGTTTTCCACACAAACCGTGGGGGGCGGCGGACTTTGCAGACTTGCAAAAATCTGGGTGCGAAATCATCGCCAGTCAAAATGGCTTTATCGTTTATCGCGCGACCTGTGATGAAGCCGAAATAATCACCATCGGTGTTGCACCAGATGCACGTCGCGGTGGAATTGCGGCGGCAATGTTGGGGATTATTGAAGGTGACTTGAAAAAACGTGGCATAAAACATATATTCTTAGAGGTGGCGGCGGACAACGCGCCGGCGCGAAGCCTGTATACCGGTAACGGGTACAAGCAAATCGGCGTACGCCCAAAGTACTATGACGGCGTAGATGCCATAATGATGAGGAAGGATATATGAATAAATATGTGCCCAGTCGTTCTTGTTTAATTCGTATGATGCCGAATAATATGGGATATTCAATGGCGGGCAATATCCCATTGGACAAGGTTGCGCTGGTCATACTGGGTGGTGGCGTCACCACAGACGAGAAACGTGCATCTGGATATATTGAACACATTGAACCCGTACTTAGAAATTCCAATATAAAAGATGTGAATATATACAGCGCGGTTTATTCTTTTGGTTCGTTGGATTCAGATTTGTTAAAAATAAATTTATTTCGTCGCGCGGGACGTAAAATTAAAAATGCGATTCAACAAGAACAAAAACTGAATCAAATAAATGAAAACGAACCTGTGCCCGAATATGTGTTGGACCTTTATGATGAAATAATTGAACCGCGTATTGTTATTGGTGATGTGGCAACCACAATCCTGAATATGCGCAATTTAATATTTTATAATCACTGTCACGGCGCGGTCGCATTGCGGTTGTTATCAGAAGTTACACACAAAGAATTAAAAAATGCGGGATTTGACGACAAATCCGTTAGCGCAATTCTTAAAAGTATCATAGCAATTCAACACAATCCTGTTGGGCCGTTGGAAAATCCCGGGGTCACGACTATCAATTTTTTATCTGCGTCCGATGACGTCCTGGAATATCACAATCCGTTTTCTGATCACGTTATGGGTGTTCACAATCTGGAACCGTCTTTCTTTGGCGAAACATATGGCAACGTTTTTGTTGCAGGGAAACTGAACGTACAGCAAGGCGCAGAACACGGTTTCAGCGATGGTTATAAAAGCGATTCGAGGATGCGTCTTACACAAAACGGACAAATCATATTCCGCGCCGAACAAAACGCATTACGAAATGTAATTATCGCCGCGCAAGACAAAGCACCAATACCAAATATCGAACAATGTGTATCTGATGACATAGTTGATTTTAACGCAATGAAATCTGGCGGTGACAAACTAAGCAATGCTATGATGGGCATAAGACCTATGTCGAAAAACAACCATCAAAAATGATAAAGGCATAGATATGAATCAGTCTTTTCAGCGCAGCAGCGCACAGATTATAAAAATTGTTCCTAAATCGGTAAATGACAACGAGTTTATTCGCAACCCATCACAAATACCGGTTGGTAAACTGGCCATATTTGCACTGGGTGGCGAAGAAACAACTGACGAATACAAAGCACGATTCTATGGCCGATATATTCGCGAGATTTTAAGACAAAACGATATCAAAGGCATTGATTTATATTCGGCGTTCTATGCGTTTGGTTCACGTGTGCCATCACACGATCGGGCGGAACTGTTTCGCGCGGCGGGACGCAATGTTATAGAACTGGACGCAGATAACACAAAGCGTGCCCAGCAAATCGCAACCGTTGATAAACTTGAAACAAAACCTGTTTTCGTACAAATTCTGTTTGAACATATCTTTAAGCCACGTATTGTCAATCAATACGGCCGTCGTCACGATATAAACACCGCCATCCAATATGCGCGCAATGCGATTTTCTTTACGCATTGCCAGGGCACATCAACATTGTTGATGTTGCAGCGTATGCTGCAACAGGCGATGCTAAACGCGGGTTATACGCAGGCGGAAATTGATTTATTCTTGAAGAATATTATTACGATAAATCACGAACCTTTGGCACCATTGTCGCAATTAAAGACAACCAGCGTATCTTTTATGTCGATACACGATGCGGTCCTGCGCAATAACAATATGATAGATGCGGTTTTTCTGGAAAATGCTGAAAAGGTTAACCCAATGTACATAGAAAATACGCGCACATTGATTGTTCCAAACGTTCGGGACGAAATGCCCGACGCCGAAACAGACGAACATTCAACATTTGACCTGGGTGAAAAAAGTCCATATAAAGTCAGCAAACCGGGTAAAATCTTGTTCGCTGCCGAGCGAAATGCTATTGTTAAATCTGTATTGGCGGCGATTGAGCGAAAACCAATCCCAACCAATCTGATTACAGGTCGTGGCGTTAAGTTTTCCGATTTGACACAAAATGCACAAGATTTTATGCGTGTGGCATATCGATCCCCACAAATTCAAGTACACGATCATCAAAAATAACATCGCGCGGTCGCAGGGGCGACGCAATGTGCATATCAGATGCCGCACGTGTGCGGGACAGCGCAACATAAGTCTGTCCGTGGGCGAATGCGCCACGCGACATATCCACAACAACCGCATCCAGTGTTTTTCCCTGGGCCTTGTGTATGGTCATTGCATAGCCCAGATTAAGCGGAAATTGTTTATACCCCCCTACTTCGTTTTCAACAATTCTATCGTTTTCATCACGAGAATATTCTATCTTTTCCCATTTCTCGGGTTTTACCGATACGATTTCACGATTATCTGACAACAGTTGTACAGTTATGTCACGTGCAGACATTGCCCGCACAATTCCCATCGAACCATTATGCCATTTGTCGCCATTTTTTACAAAAACAACCAATGCACCAACCTTTAATGTTAAATTCAAGGGTGCGGGAACATCGCGCTCTGAAAATGTTCCAGATAATGTTCCGGTATATACTATTTCGGGCGCGTCAATTTGGGCCAGACGCGATGAATTTATTCGTTCGGCCGTGTCACGAAACGGTGTTATTAAAACAGCATTTGCGCGACGTTCGGCATCTTCTATCTTGCAATCGTTAAAGAAATTTAGCGCATCAATATTGCGATTACGCAATCTGGTCAGATTTTCCAATAGCGTCCCATCATTTTGACGATAAACCATATCAAAACTGAACCGAATAAAATTAGCGCGCTTATAAACGTTACTGTCAAAGAAATAAGAATTTGGATGCTCGTACGCGGATTCATAGTAAGACATTGCATCACGCGTTATAACCGGCGGTAATTGGAACAAATCCCCGATGGCGACAACCTGAATCCCGCCAAAAGGGGCATTGTTGTGGCGTGCCATACGTGCCAAGATATCAATTGCGTCCAGTAAATCGGGCGCAACCATTGAAATCTCGTCTATAATTAACACATCTGTGGCATTTAGTATGTTGCGCGGCTTGGCCTTTAATTTTAACAATTCGGGCATAATAAAGTCACGTGGCTGAATCTGGAACAGGGAATGAATCGTTTGCCCACCAATATTTAATGCCGACACCGCCGTTGGACACGCACAAATAATGCGTTTTTTCGATGCAGACTTTAAATAATTCACAAATGTAGATTTGCCCGTTCCCGCCTGGCCCAGGATAAGAATATTAGAATTTGTGCGTTCAATCGCATTAAACGCAGATATCTGAACATCATTTAAAATCGGTGCGATCAGACCCATACGCGCATCATTACATAAAATTTCATCAAAAAGAACAAAAAATTATCTTGCACGAAATTATAAATAATATATAATGGGCGCCGTGGGTTAGTAGCTCAGTGGTTAGAGCGGAGCGCTCATAACGCTTTGGTCGTGGGTTCAAGTCCTACCTAACCCACCAGGATTGGTCCCAACCGAATGGTTGGGGCTTTTTTTGTAAAAAAATTTGCACTTTTACAAAAAGTCAAGACCCAAAAATGTGTCAAACATATTTTTTTGATTGATTTTTAATATTTCCCCTTGCGCGATATGGCGCATTTTTACTACCATAAAAGACAAAAGAGAGGAAGATATGGGAAAAATACGCTGTTTCCTGAGGTTTTTTGTATTATTTATCGGTGTCGTTTTCGCAACGAATTCGTTTGCTGCGGGATATACGTGCAACGATATCAAGATGTATACGTCCTGTAATGCGGGATATTTCCTGAATGGAACCGGCGTGGGCAATTCCTGTGTGGCGTGTCCGGAAAATTCCTCTACGACCGATGGGAATTCGGCGTTGGCCTGTACGTGTTCAACCGGACACAGTGTTGGTGGCACCACAACGGGGGCAACCACCACCACAACAACAGCTTGTTCGCCAATTGAAACAACTATTACTTTGAATAACACAAGTGCGACAACCGCCGGCACAACTAAAATCTATGGGAAATATGGAACAAATGTGTATTTGGACGCCGCGCGCGCACAGGTTATGACAACAACCACAAACCCAATTAGTTTGCCTGCAAAACGCTATACGGTTACTTATGATGCAAAAGGTGGTACAGTTGCCACAACATCCCAAACCGCAACTTATAAATTCAATGGATATTTCACTGCGGCAACGGGCGGGACACAGCTTGTTGGTGCAACTGGATATATAACAGACGCCGGAACAACACAAATCAAAGCAGCCTCAACAAATTTAACGTTATATGCACAATGGACGGGGGCATCTGTAACAACGCCAACCCCAACACGCGATGGATATACTTTTAAAGGCTGGTCAACCAATGCCAATGCAACAAGTGGTAACTCTGGCGAATATACTCCGACGGCCAACACAACGTTTTATGCAATCTGGGCCGCTAATACAATTACATTAAAATGGGCGAATGGCGAACACGGAACCGCACCAACAGAACCAGGCAGCTGTACATATGGCGAAGAATTTACAATGCCAGCGGCGATGACAGCGACGGGATATACATTTGATAAATGGTCTGTGAATGGGAATACATTTGATGCGGGCGCGAAAGTTACATGTAATAAAGAAAACCTGGGGGTAACCAATGGTAGCGTGACTATCACGGGCACCTGGACCAACAATAGCGGTATAAAATATGTTGTTAATCACTATACCCAAAATTTGGGTGCGACGACGTATACGTTTAACGGAACGGATAATAAAACCGGTACGACTGGCGAAGAGATACAATTGTCCGGCCTTAAAAAGACTATAACTGGCTTTACATACAGTGCAGGTTTTGCCGGAACCACCACAAATGGCACAACAAAACCAGCATCGGGTGCCGTGACATCGACAAGCCTTTTGGCGGATGGCAGTCTTGTAATTGACCTGTACTATACACGTAATGCATATACCGTTACGGTTGCGGCGGGCCACGGAACAAACACCGTTACCGCCAGCGGTTGGACAAACACAGGTACGGCCAGTATGTCAAAGTCTTTTGAGTATGGCGCAACGATTACATTATCAACAATTGTGACACCAGCACTTAAATCTGGATATACGGGTGTCGCGTATTCAAAAACATCGGGCAGCGGAACATTAAGCGACACGTCTTTCACGGTTGGTGCGGGCACCGCAACAATAACGGTCAGCGCAACTGGTATCACTGTTCCAGCCTTGACACTGACCCCGGAAACAACGACCAAGGTTTACAACCAATCGGATACAACGCTTACGGCAAAAAACACCACATCGTATGATGGCGGCATAACGGTATACTATAACTTTGGTAATTCCAGTAGCAGTGATGGTACATACACATATGGTGCAGATTCAACCACCAACACGACAACTGTTGGCAAAACATCGTATCGAGGCACTAAATATTACAAGGTAAAAGCTTATGCAACCGATGGAACGCTGACATCAAGCACAGTGACATCCAGTGCAGTATCTGTGACATTAAATAATACAAAAATAACATTTGATGCGACAACAAATGGCGGTACATTAAGCGGGACGTCGCCATTGTACGTGTCGTATGACGCAGCAACCCTTTATACAAGCGCGACGGGGTCTTCAACGGGAACAGCCCCAACCGCCAGCAGAGAAGGCTATACATTTAATGGTTGGTATACGACAGCATCTGGTGGCACCCAAATTTATAATACCAGTGGCAAATTGACATCGTCGACAGTGTCAGGCTATACCAGTGGTTCCAAATGGGTGGCGACAAGTGCAAAAACGCTATATGCACAGTTTACGGTCAATAAGACAACCATTACATATGATACGAACAACGCCACAGAGGGTGCGCCGCAGGTCAGTTCTCAAACGTGTGATTATGGTAAAACCTGTACTGCGACAAGCCAGGGCACAATGTTAAAAACCAACAGTACTTTCCAGGGTTGGTCAACGACAAAAGGCGCAACGACGGCTGAATATGGACCAGGCGATGCGATTGAAATCTCGGTCAATGGTGGTGCAAAGACATTGTATGCAGTGTGGAGTGCCTGTACCACGTGTGCGGCGGGGACTGGCGCAACTTGCTCGTTGAGTGTTGTTAACAACCAGTGTTCTTATACAACCAACTGTGTAACCGGGTACAAGAACATCACAAATTCCGGGGCTTATAACCCAAGTTGTTCGCCAATTACATATACGGTTGCCTATAATGCGAATGGCGGTTCGGGTACAACGGCGTCTAATACAGGCGTAAAGTATACTGATTCGGTCACGCTGTCTGCAAATGGGTTCAGCAATGGCGCGAAGCAATTCTTGGGTTGGTCTAAATCATCTGGGGCAACATCCGCCGAATTCTCTAATAAACAGACCGTATCCACGCCGTTTAGCAATACAGATGGCGCAACGGTCACATTGTACGCGGTATGGGGCGCAGAATGTACCTGTACCAAGAAAACGGGGGTTGCATCTTGTACACCAAATGCGCCATTGGGTGTCTGTGGTGTCGCAACGGCAACCGCGCTGGCGGGATATAACACAGCAACGTGCGGCACATCCACTAACGCCGTAAGCGAATGTACCGCAACACCAAATAAATATACGGTTATATTTAATGCGAACACCGGTTCGGGCACAATGAGCAGCCAGTCATTTACATTTGGCGTTGCACAGAATCTGAGTAAAAACGAGTTTACAAAAGAAGGCTTGAATTTCCAAGGTTGGGCACGTAGCAGTGATGGCGACGTTGTATATTCAGATGAAGAAAGCGTTTCCAACCTGACGACAGCTAATAACGGCAGCGTTTCATTGTATGCAGTTTGGGGAGATGCGGAATCGTACACAATTACATATGAAATCGCTGATGGCGCGACACACAGCAATGCCACAACATACACGGTCGAATCGCCTGTGACGTTCACAGACGCATCCAAAGCCGGATATACGTTTGGTGGATGGTTTAATGATGCCGCATACAACAACAGAATTACCAAGACATCTGGCACAGGGGATATTACGGTCTATGGTAAATTAACCCCAAATGAATATACAATCAATTATGATTGTAATGGTGGTGATATCCAAATGCCGTATACAAATACCAAACAGGTAACATTTGACGGTGAATTTACAAACCAACCGGGGACTATGTGTGCCCGCACGGGATATACATTTACAGGCTGGAATGGTAATTATCCACTGGCGAACGGAAACTACACATATACA
The DNA here is from genome assembly GCA_015062485.1 of Alphaproteobacteria bacterium. Taxonomy (GTDB): domain Bacteria; phylum Pseudomonadota; class Alphaproteobacteria; order Rs-D84; family Rs-D84; genus Enterousia. The sequence continues at coordinate 7,122 of SUUO01000008.1, read as the reverse complement.
ACGGTGGGGAATACGACACTGACCGCACAGTGGAAGGCCAACACATACAAGTGTAATCCGGGCGAATATTTGCCAATGTTAAAAACACAGTGTGATTCCTGTCCAGAAGACAGTTACTGTGGTGGTGGTGAATATACATATAGCACCTCTGATAATCAGGGAATCACTGGAACCTGTCCGACGGAATATCCAGACAGTGAACGGGGATCTGATGCAAAAGAAGATTGTTATATTGAAGTAACAGTTACCGAAGGCAACGTCCCAACAAATTGTCACAGCGCGACGTGGGCGTCTTGTAATTATAACGACTTTTATGGCACAGAAGGCGAAACCAAATGCACGCCAACCGTTACGTCGGTTACCGCCAAGGCTGGTGCATATGTAAGTGGCGCAACCCTGACGTGCGTTGTATGTGGAACGGGCAAATACCAGACCACGGACGGATCTTCCGCGACAACTTGTGCAAATAGTTGTACGACTGGCTATACCATCACCGGCACAACCGTGGCAGATCACGATTCCGCATCCGACTGTTACCGCGTGATAACGCTGAACAAGAATGGCGGGACCGGTTCGCTTAACGCATCTGTGACCTGTTACCAGGGTGTAGATTGTAATTTTGGTGATGCATCTGTCCTGACACAGACCGGATACACATTTACGGGTGGCTGGGGAACATCCCAGTCTTGTACCGCTAAGGTAAGCACGTTTAAAACACCGTCAAACAGTACATACTATGCCTGTAAGACGGCGAACCAGTACACCGTATCATTTGATGCAAATGGCGGTGCCGGCGGTCAAACCGCGAACGTTACCGCAACATATGATAGTGCAATGCCGGCAATCAGTACAACCGCACCAACAAAGGCTGGATACGTGTTCACAGGTTGGTTTGATGCCAAGACGGGTGGCACACAGTACTATACCGCAGCGGGCGCGTCTGCACGCACTTGGAACATTGCAGAAAATAGAACACTGTATGCCCAATGGAATGTTGGCGCTATGAACAAAGTTACATTTGATGAAAATGGTGGGACAGCGGTCAGTGACACGGAATGTAATGTTGAATCGGCGACTATTACTTTGCCGACAACCACACGCAGTGGATATACATTTGATGGGTGGCTCAATGGCGCAACCGGTGTAACAACGACATCTATTGCGGCGGGCACCTGTGTATCTGAAATGTCTTTCACAGCCCAATGGACAAAATGCGGCGATTGCACCAAGGGTACTGGGGTATCAACGTGTTCGGTCAGTGTATCTAATAACACCTGTGTGGCGAATGCGACGTGTGGGGCGGGTTACGAAGAAGCCGCAACCTGCACGGGGTTAAGCTGTACATGTACGCCAAAAACATATACCGTTACGTACGATTGTGGCAACGGTAGTGGTAGTGCGCCCGCGAACGGCACGCCAATGTATGGCTCTAAGTTTAAACCAGCGGCAAGTACTTGTACCGAACCAGATGGATATGATTTTAGCCACTGGGACGATGGCACAACGCCTCGCTATGAGGACAAGGAGTTTACTTGGACATATACAAGCAACAAAACATTTACCGCACAATATGTTGCCGAGGGTGCAAAGCCCATTACATACGTAACCCCAGAGGATACAAAATGGAGTGGCAATTATACGTTGTCGTGTAATGCGGACACAGACACCTTTGCCCTGCCGACGGCTGATAACATTGCACGCGCGGGTTATACATTTGCAGGATGGAAAGATGCCACGGGTGCGACGGTCACATCAGTCACAAAGGGCACCTGTACGGACAGTCTGACCTTTACCGCACAATGGACCGCGTGCAACAGCACAACAGATGGCGATTGTGGTTGTGCAAGTGGCACATATCCGCGCGATGGTGTATGCACAAGCTGTACAACAGCGTGCTCCGCATTGGGGGGCGAGTATCAAGGCACATACAATGTTTGTGCAAACGAAGGCGCCGGCGATGCAGAAAGTCAATGTTACAGAACTTGTGAGACTCAATGCGTTCAACCAAGTAGTTGCCCGACGAATTTCCAGAGGTGTCAATATGACACAACTACCGCTTTAGAAGGGGTGACATACTATGGCGATGATAGTTGCATCGTGTCAGATACAACATGTCCAATAGACGTATCAAATACACTAAACATGTGTATACCAGGACACTATTTAACGGCTGAAAGAGCAGATTGCTCATTAAACTGTAAGGACTTATCGCCAGCAGGTTCGTATGATCAGTCTTCGGTTCCGACAATCTTGAATGGTCCAAATGCATGTTATGCCTCATGCGAGCCGACATGTGACCATGCTTCGGATTATGTTTTGGATGAAAATGGTGTTGTTACTGGCGAAACCGTGAACCATTGTCCAGAACACGCGACATGTACAGAAGGAACTATACCTACTACCGGATACAAATGGTATCCTCAGACAGTTTGTACACCTATTTCGTTCTGTTCTTTCACGTTTGTTTGTGATGCGGGATATATTGCAAACACTACAGGAGCAGTGCAATATGGTTACAGAAAAACTTTGTACGGGAGTCCGATGACAGCCTCGGATATCGCAACCTGTACACCGGGGACATACTCTCTTACCCTGGATGACAACAATGGCACGGGTGGCAATGGTGTTGTTTACCAAACCTATACGGTCGGGTGGTATACCGATGCCGATGGGCAAGACTCTGTAGAAACAGTAGCCATACCTAAACGTACAGGGTATACGTTTATGGGGTATTATGATGCGCAAATTGGCGGTTCAAAGATAATTGCCGCGGATGGTATTTTGCCATCTAACACAAAATACACTGACAACACAACAGTGTTTGCACAATGGATGGCAGATCCATATACCATTAAATATAACCTGGATGGTGGATATTATGCAGGCAATTCGAACCCGGAAACATACACAATTGAAGATGCATTTGTGTTATCCGACCCAACAAAACGTGGTTATGAATTTGAGGGGTGGTTCAGTGACAGTGGATTCAATACGAAAGTTACCGAGATTGCAGCGGGCACAACCGGTGATAAAGAATTCTGGGCAAAGTGGGCACCTGTTACCTATACGATTACGTACAATCTGGATGGCGGCGTATATAAAGCTGGTGAATCTAACCCAGGCGAATACACGGTTGAAACAAACACAATTGTTTTGAAAAAGCCAGAAAAGACAGGATTTACTTTCAACGGGTGGACCGACGCAAATGGCAATACGGTTACACAGATTATAAAGGGAACAATTGGCGATATGGTTCTGACGGCGAACTGGGCATCTGATTCGTATGTGATTACATATGACTTGGATGGCGGTACGAACAATGCCGAAAATCCAGATGCTTATACGATATCGGATACGCCAATTGAATTAAAAGATCCGATGAAAACAGGATACATCTTTGATGGTTGGACCGGTGACAAGGTTGAAAACAATGAAATTGTTGCGGGCACAACGGGTCACATAACCGTTGTTGCAAACTGGACACCAACAACATTTACGGTGCATTTTGATCCGACAGATGCAGGAAGCCTGAATGTTGCGGATGTTACGTGCGTGTATGATATGGAATGCGCAGCCGCTGATACAATTGAAATGCCGAACAAGACATTCAGTGTCTGGAACACCCAGAAAGACGGCAAAGGAAAAACCATTGTCGCAAACGGCAGTATTAAAAACCTGCTGTCGGATGGTGGTGAAATTACCCTGTATGCGATTTGGGACCAGAATATGGTTGCCTGTGAGGCTGGATATTATTACGACAACGGTGTGCGCACCATCTGTAAATTAGGTCAATACTGTCCCGGCAAAGGCGAGATTAACGAAGGTTCAACCGGTTGTATTGAAACCTGTCCGGCAAATGGCGCAACAACAACCACTGGTGCAGACAGCATAGCCGACTGTCGCAAGGTTACAACCGATGGCGGTGATATGACATTCGAATATGGTACCGCAAAGTGGGATTGTTGGTATACAAGTGGCAGTGGCAATAGCGCTATATATACAACAAAATGTGATTCTATTGCGCTGACGTGCGATGCGGGCTATTACTATAGTGGTGTTGGCAATGCGTGTACATCTGTAACAGACGGATATTACAGCCCGGCACCGGTTGTAGAAAACGGAACCGAGGACAAAGAAAGTATGACAGCGCACGCCTGTCCAGGTGAAACAGGTGCAGCGGATGATGGAATTGGCTCTAGCGACCCGCGTGCAACAAAGGCCGATTGTTACAGTGTTTGTTCCTTGACAACATCCGACGTTGATAACAGCAAGACCGTAACACCAGACGAGGTCTACGCGTCATATAACACGACAAGTGCTAAATACGGGGCCTGTTCTTATACAATTACGTGTAATGCGGGTTATACGGCGGAAAACGGTATAAATCCGCAATGCGTTGCAAAGAAATATACCGTTACACTGGACAAGAACCAGGGGGCGGGCAATGCCACAGCAAATATAGAATGCACGTTTGATAGTGGCGCCTGTAAGTTACCGGCAACAGATGGACTGACACGTGCGGGATATGTGTCTGCAAATAAGTGGTGTACCAACGCAAATGGTTCGGGCGCGTGTTATACCGCAAATGCTGTAACGTCTGAAAACATCTCGGTGGATGGTAGCGATACAATACTCTATGCTATTTGGGAACCGGATGTATTCAAGATTGAGTTGGTTGCAAGTGACGCCACAGAAAACGCAACACAAAAACCAGTATATTTAAAGTATACAGTTGGTTGGTTCGAAGATGTAGCGGCAAGCAAAGCATTAACAAAGATAGATACAAGTGCACTGCCGGGTAAATCTGGATACAACTTTGCGGGTTACAGCGTCGGCGACGTTATGGTTGTTGATGCGGCGGGTATGTTGCAAAATACAAACGCGGCCCTGCGTGTGACAACGAAAGACACAACCGCGAATGTTATTTGGTCCGAAGGCGACACGGTCTGTGAGGCGGGTTATTATTATCCCGGCCGGGGCGGAGATTGTGTTGTGTGTGCGGCCAATCACTGGTGTCCGGGCGGAACATATCCAACAGACACGGGCGTTGTTGGTGGTCACGAAATTTGCCCAGATGGCGGTATGTCGGCCGGTGGCGCAAGCGCGATCAACAGTGGTGTATGCTATAAGCAAGGGTTGGCATATACATCAACAACCGGCAAGGCCAGCGGGACACAAACGTGTAACTATGATGATGACACAAAGGAATACGACGCATCGTGTCGCGACTATTCGATCAAGAAATGCGTTGCAGGATACTATTATGTATCAGGTATAGACTGTGTCGAAGTTGGTATAAACAATTACAGTGGTACAGATGACCTGAAACGTTATGAGTGTCCAGAAAATGGATTGACAGGCACACTGACGACCGCAAATGATGCCGGAGAATGTTACAAGACCGTTGAATATAATGCGACAAATGGCGCGGGCACCCAGGTATGTAATTACACATCCGAAAACACAGACGGCAGTGCCAAGTATGCGACCAATTGTCGTGATAAGTATATTACAACCTGTAAGGGCGGATACTATCGTGAAAATGCAGCGGCAACAGATTGTACGCCGGTCGGATACGATGCTTACAGTGAACCCGACAGTTTGACCAGAACACCGTGCCCAGACGGCGGAGACACGAGCGTTGAAAATGCGGCAAGTTCTCGGTCCTGTTTCAAGGCGGAAAATCCGTTTACGTCGGATCACGGTTCAGGGCACCAATACTGTATCTATTCACCCGAGAACAAAGGATACACAGAATGTCGTGCACGTATGTTTGAACGGTGTGATGCAGGATATTATTGGGATGCAATTGGTGATATGGATTGCACCAAGGTTGGATACGGATTCTTTGGACCGGTTGCAGATGCGGGTAACGAGGGACGTCCAACCGCACGCCAGGGTTGTGCAACATTTGACGGTCGCGCGGGACAAACAGAGTCAGACACCAGCAGTGATGCATCCGCGTGCTTTATGACTGAAATGCCCTGCTCTGTTGCGCACGGTAGTGGAATTAAGACCTGTGGGTACAACACGAATGCAGAAGATTACTCGTCCGATTGCACGGCGTGTATGTTGGATACCTGTGACGAAAAATATTACATCAATAATAATCAGTGTGATATTTGTCCCGCCGGCAGTATTTGTGATGAATCCACACGTACAGGATTTGACGGTGTCGCGAATGCTGAACCACAGGTGTGTAGCGCGCTGTTTAATGGGCGTTACCCAGAATCAGATGCGGGTTCGACCAATGTTGGACAATGCTTTGGCGACTGTGATGTGCCGACCAATGTCACAACGATGGTTGGTCGCGACTATCAGGGTGCAGATATGACAGACACTTGTGAAATTCAGGTATGTGATACAAAATACTATCTGGCGGGGGATAAATCACAATGTGAATTGTGCCCAGAAAACAGTGTTTGCGATGCAATGTCTGGGTCGGATATTGATTTAGACGGCACCCCGGATGGTATACCAATGACCTGTGATGCATTAACGGGTGGCACACATAAATTGTCCGGTGCGGGTTCAACCAAGATTGAACAATGCTATACGACGTGTGAGGATTATGAAATCTTGGGCGGTATGGCGATACGTGACAGTGACACCGTACAGTACGACAATGTTTGTACATTCAAGGGAATCTCTGAGACGGGAAATCCGTGCGAAATTCAGACAATCAAGGGATATGAGACGTGTGTCGAAACATCTTGTAACCCAGACTATGAGTTAATTGATGGTCGTTGTCAGAGATGTAATCGTGCAAATGCAACCGCATACAAACCAAATGGAAACTGTCTGGTGGCGAAATGTCATACAGGATTCCACCCAGAAGGCGACCAGTGCGCAGATGACGTGAAAACTTGCACGGCACCAAACGCATATGCGGCCAATCAGACCTGGGACAGCAAGTTGGGGGCGTTTGGAATCTGTAAGATTACAGAATGTGTTGATGGATATCACGTTTCATCAAATGCCTGTGTCCCGGATGTAGAGGTGTGCTCGGTTGAACACGGTACGGGAACACGTGAATGGGATGAAAATCGTGGCACGTGGGGCGAATGTATCGCAACGTCGTGCGAACCCGGATATACAAATGATTCATATGAATCATTTGTA
>SUUO01000007.1:0-58227 GCA_015062485.1 Alphaproteobacteria bacterium | reverse complement strand
GGCGATTGCGGCTATGGATTTGGCTCAGGTTGGTGCAGATGGTAGTTATATTAAGACGGTAAAGCAGGCAGATGGTAAGGTTACAGCTACAGCGGAAGCAGCGGACACGACACCAACGGCTAGTTCAAAGAAGATGGTGACGTCAGGTGGTGTTTATACGGCGTTATCTGGTAAACAGGGAACGTTGACAACAACGCAATTAAATGCGGCGAATTCTGGTATTACAGCGGCCAAGGTAACCTCTTATGATACGGCGGTAACGAATGCTTCTACGGCAAAGGGTGTTACCGATGCAATTACAGGTGCAAGCCAATTGGCGGCTGGTACAGCAGGCGGAACGTATGTTTTGACCATGTCAAAGGATGGTACAACTGGTGCCGTTACGTATAAATGGGAACAGATTGATCGTTCCTATTAATCAAAATAATCCGTGGATGGGTGGTGTAAAACCACCCATCCGGGATAGTTTGTTGTTTTTGGCCGTATTATAAAAATTGCAGAAATTTTTACAATAAGTGTCGAAAAATGTCCTTGTGTTGAATCTTGATTTTTAGATATAATGCAAAGACAAAAAGAGAGTGGTATTAAAATCGGGTGGGGATTTTAAATGTTAAAGCAAAAATTTGTTTTCGCGGTTTCTTTGATTGCAATGGTAACGGTTGGTGTTGGGTCGGCACGCGCGGATATTGCGTCCACGGTATATGTTCAACAGGGGGTAAATTCTGCCAAGACCGCGGCCAGTGCGGCGCAGACATCGGCAAATAATGCGAATACGGCGGCGGGTGCGGCACAAACATCGGCAGATAATGCCCAGGCGGCGGCAGAAGCGGCCCAGGCATCCGCAGATTCCGCGGCGGCAAGTGCCAAGACAGCAAATGATGCAATTGCAGGTTTGGATTTGACTCAGGTTGGTGCAGATGGTAGTTATATTAAGACGGTAAAGCAGGTAGATGGTAAGGTTACAGCTACAGCGGAAGCAGCGGACACGACACCAACGGCTAGTTCAAAGAAGATGGTGACGTCAGGTGGTGTTTATACGGCGTTATCTGGCAAACAGCCGACATTGACGACGTCTAATATCAAGGGTGCTGGCAGTGTAAGTGTTGGTATTTCGAATGGCGTTATCACGGTTACCGGTACGGATAATAATACGACATATTCAACTGGAACTGCCTCGACAGCAGGTTTGACCAAATTGTATACTGGGACTGGGTCTGGGACGGATGGTACGATGACACAGTCTGCGATAACGACAGCATTGAATGGAAAATTGAGTACATCTGGCACGGCTGCGAAAGCGACAGCGGATGCTAGTGGTAATAATATCGTTGATACCTATGCGACGAAGACAGCGTTGTCTGATGGTTTGGCATTGAAAGAAGATGTGTCGAACAAAGCGAATGCGATTACACAAGGTATGGATAAGGAAGAAAGTTATCCAACGGTTGCGTTGATGGAAACGCAGATATCTACTGCTAATAATAACTTGGGGCTTGACGTTCAGGCAAATACCCAGGCGATTGCGGCTATGGATTTGGCTCAGGTTGGTGCAGATGGTAGTTATATTAAGACGGTAAAGCAGGCAGATGGTAAGGTTACAGCTACAGCGGAAGCAGCGGACACGACACCAACGGCTAGTTCAGAGAAGATGGTGACGTCAGGTGGTGTTTATACGGCGTTATCTGGTAAACAGGCAACGTTGACGACGTCTAATATCAAGGGTGCTGGCAGTGTAAGTGTTGGTATTTCGAATGGCGTTATCACGGTTACCGGTACGGATAATGATACGAAATATACATTGCCGGCGGCGACAAGTTCGACATTGGGTGGTGTAAAAATTGGATCGAATATCTCAAACAGCAGTGGAACAATTTCGGTTCCGGCGGCATCATCATCGGCATTAGGTGTTGTGAAGACGGGAACAAATATTTCGAATAGCAGTGGAACGATTTCCGTCGCAACGGCCAATGGTTCAACGTTGGGAGTTGTTAAGGCGGGAACGAATGTGAGTATTTCTAGTGGTGCGGTTTCGGTCGCGACTGGGACGCCAAGTACGTTAGGGGTTGTAAAGGTTGGGCAGATCCCGTCGGGCAGTGCGACGTCTACAACATATGCAACCATTTGGGTTGAATAAGATAAAAATCCCCCGTTCGGGGGATTTTTTAGTGGTTAGTGATTAGTGGTAAGTGGAGGAATACATAATTACTTATATAAATAAAAGTTTATTTAACAAAAACGTTTCAGATTTTTGTCATTCCGGGGCTTGACCCCGGAATCCAGGTGAAAGCAAATAAAAAGGAAATATGACCTGGGTCCCGGTGTCAAGCACCGGGATGACAGAATTTTTTGCAAAAAATTCTGTTTGTGCTTACTAAGATAAACTTTTATTTATATTAGGAAAATTGTGTCGGGGGATGCCGAAGTATTGTATTGATATTAAATAATATTTGTCTGTCATTTCGGGTATGAAGTATGATATGTGTGTGCTGAAAAAAAGATAGGGCGCAATCCTATTTTTATCTTTTCATTATTGGGAAAATGTGGTAAAATTGATGGCAAGAGAGAATATGAAGCCAATTTATCGCATTTTATTTTATGTAATGTGCTTGCTGCCCGGTATTGCCGGCGCGGCACCGGTTGCAACCACCGCGGGCAGTAATTTAACCGCTTATAACCCGAATTCTATGGGGGCGATAAATAATAATCAATGGAATTCAATGATGAACAGTCGTTCGGGTACGGATTCGGCGCCGTCGGCTGATTTCGGGAACTGTAATGCGTTGATTATGCGCTGTGCACAGCCAAAGTGTGCAACGGGTGGATGTACGTCGATGGATGTTACGGTTCCGATTGTAAATGGGTGTGTAAATTCTAATAGCGCGTGCAAGCAATATGGAAATGATTTGGTGCAAGCGATTGCCGCACAAATTGTTGCAAATTCTAATGCCAAGGCAAGCCAGGCCGCACAAAATGCCGCCGCATCCGCCGCCGCCCAGACCAGCCAGCAAATGGCCCAGTTACAGCAGCAGATGAATATGCAAATGCAACAAATGCAGGCCCAGATGCAGGCGCAAAATGATGCAACCGTTGCCCAGTTACAGGCCGCATTAGAAGAGCAAAAGCAAATGACCGCCGCCGCCCAACAACAGGTGGCAGATGCGCAAATCGCCCAAAATGCCCAAGCCGCATCGGGGTTGACCGCCGCCCAGGAAGATGCCGCCGCCCGTGGGGTGGATTCTGATTTAATCGTGCGTGAACAGATAGCCGGCGAAATTATGTCGAAATTGGAAAATGCGGAAACGGCACTGAAAACATTGCGCGATACGATGCGGGATTCGTTTGAATATGCGGGCTGTGACGAGCGGGGAAATAATTGCACCGGTCCAAAACGCGTAAAAATGTTCAAGCAGAAGGCTATGGGATTCTTTGACCCGTATAATGATGTACTGGATGAACTGTATGATTCATTGATTACCGCCCAGGCTGTTGGGGTTGATATTACCGATATTTATATGATGTTGAATGGGTCGTGTAATGTGTGGGGTGAATATCTGTGTTCACAAAAAGACTTGGGTAAATATAAAAACACAAATTGCGTTAATGGTAAATCAAAGGCGGGTGATGGTGCCCGTGGTGGTGCCCCGTGTGTTGATGGACAGGCGATTGGTCCAGAAGATAGTGTGCATTGTACGTTGAATCGTACCCTGGCGGATATGGAGGAGGTTCAGCGTAACTGGCTGGAGCCAGAGGAGGGGGAAACCAGTAAGGTTTCTGTGCGTGTGGGGTGTGCGTCCAGTGCGTTGGAAAGTTCGGCATTGTTCCGTAATCGCAAGAAGCAGGCGTCGATTGATATTGAAACGCTGGAAAAAATGATGAGCCAGGATGCGCCAAATGTGATTTCAAAATACAGACGCAATGCCAATGCCGAAGATGATATGTTTGAACGCCTGAAATATTGTGCCGTTGGTTCAAATCAGTATTCTAATTTAGAAAAGTGGGTGGCGACGAAAAAATTACCGAACAATGTTTGTGTGTCGTCGACACAGGCCCTGAGACAGGTTCAAGATGATGGTGTGTTAACGGCGTCTGCGGAACGTATGATTATACGGTCCGAGGCAACAGAAGACTATAATGAATGTATTAAAGAGCATAACATATGCGCAAACGCTATTGAGATTAAAGGAAGTATCACGTCAGGAGTGTTCGGAAGTGATGAAGATGCGTGTTGTGCGCCGGTCGAAGCGATGGTGTGCCTGTCTGGATATGCGGGTGGGCAGTCTTATAATGGTAAGGTGTGTAGATGTGAGTCTGGGAAATTTTATTACACGGAACTGGCAAAATGTATGAAACCAGAAGAGTATTGCAAAACAAAGAAACAAATGCCAAAATCAATAGCCAAAAATGAAGGTTGTTTCGATAGTTGTTTGACGTATTGCACGACAGATGGTTCTGGCCAGGGGGGTAACGGAAAAGCGTGTGCTGATAAAGATAAATGTGAAGCAAAATGGAATAAAGACCAAGACAAATGCGAATGTTCGGTGAAAGATTAAATCTTGTAAAATTCTTGTCGTGTATGGCGGTGGCGGCGTTGGTATCAATGCCGGCCGTGGCGGCCGTTACGTGTGATGACGAGGATGCCCTTATAAATCCGGCATTGGCCCTGTGTTCGACGCACGTGTATAATGTCGGCGGGGATAAAAATCCGTCGGATGGTGCGGATCGTGAAATGATGCGAGAGGTTGTTGCGCTTAAAACCACCGTTATGACCCAGCAAATGTACAAGCAATATGAATACTTGGAATCAATGATTCGTCGGTTTAAAACGCAACTTGAAAAAGCCGTACTGAAAACACGTTTGCAAACGTCCGGTGCGGGCGACGATTCGTCGGGTGGGGCGTCTGGTTTCAAATCAAACGATCGCAATATATTTATTAACGGGGTTGAAAATTGTAATAACAAATTATTGCCTACGGATGTGTTGAACTGTTTGAACACTAATTTGAATACTATTGCGAATTTGTCTTTTAATGGTAGCGAGGTTACACGTGAGGTCCGCAAGCAGTTGGCAAATGATTTTGGTGTGTTAAATGCAACACACACTAGTGTGTCTTGTATGCCCACGAATTCTGATGAAGCTACAAAAACAGCTTATGAGAAGTGTTCTGGTGAGAGTAAGATAAAGAAAAAAACGGATTTTCAGGACTGTTTGGATAAAGCGCGTGCTTGTATAAGAAATAAGATGTATGATTTAAATCTGAAAGCGCAACAGAATAATAGGTGGCAACAGAATTAAAACCCGGCATTGCCGGGTTTTTTATTATGAGACAAGAAATATCTGGTATGAAAATACCGCGATAAATAATGGTTAAAATAAACTGATTAAAAATATCCCCAGGCCGGCGGCGATTATCGCACCAAATGTTAATGGCCAAAAATATTTCTTTACAATACTGTTGGCTTGTTCTTGGAAATAATAAAGCAGGGCGCCAATTATCGCAAAACGGCCCGTGCGGAATATCGCAGATACGCCCAAGAATAACCACATTGGGTATCCGATAAAGCCCAGCCAGATTGCCAGCAATTTATATGGTATTGGTGTTACCGCCGTTAAAACGATAATTAATATTCCGTATTTCGTAAACATTGGCTTTATCGCGGTTTCAATCAATTCGGGGTTTGAAAATGTTTCAATTAACCAAATGCCAACCGAATCGTAGAGCCACATACCAATTAAATATGCCAATGCACCACCAACCAATGACCCCAGTGATGCCGCAACTGTTATCGGCAGGGCACGCTTTTTTGATGCGACAATGGCGGGGGTCATAAAGACCTCTGGCGGGATAAAAAGAAATATAGATTCACAAATAGTCAGGAAAAATACAATCCACGAATATGCCGGACTTTCTGATTTCTTTAATATGTGTTCAACAAGTTTCATTTTGTATCCCCGATGGTTGAAAAATTTGCTTGATTGTAAATTATATTCTACAATAATCAATTATAACATAAATAAAGATAAATGAATATGGCAAAAAGACAAATTAATTCTAATCGTGGGGAACGTATCGCAAGTAAGGTGCAAACACTGGTCGCGGAAATATTGCGCGACAACTATGGTGATGATGCGATTATTTCGGGCGTGTCGCTGGTGGGGGCGGTGGCACACGGGGGGCTGCAATTTGTGCGCCTGTATTACTATTCCCGTAACGAGGACAGGGATACGGTGCAAAAACGCCTGGATGACGTTACACGCAGTGTGCGTTTTGAATTGGCCGCGCGTATGAATCAGAAATATGTTCCAGATATCCGATTCGAATATGATGATACACTGGAAAAAGCCGCACGTATTGATGAGTTGTTAAACAATTTGTAATTTTTGATTTTTGTAAAAAATACACCTTGCGAATGCGGCAATCGTATACTAGTATATGCGCATAAAGCATAGGTGTATTTTTATGAAGCAATCTAATATCCGGAATTTTTCAATTGTTGCACATATCGATCACGGTAAATCGACCCTGTCGGACCGTTTAATTGAATTTACAGGTGGTCTGGAATCGCGCGAGATGAAGGCACAGGTTCTGGATTCTATGGATATTGAACGTGAACGTGGTATTACTATCAAGGCCCAGACGGTGCGCCTGAATTACAAGGCCAAGGATGGACAGGAATACCAACTGAATTTAATGGATACGCCGGGACACGTAGACTTCTCGTACGAGGTGTCGCGTTCACTGGCCGCGTGCGAAGGGGCGTTGGTTCTGGTTGATGCAACCCAGGGGGTCCAGGCACAGACACTGGCCAATGCGTATTTGGCGCTGGATAATGATTTGGAAATGTTGCCGGTGTTAAACAAGATTGATTTGCCGTCCAGTGATGTTGCCGCCACACGCGAACAGATTGCAGATGTTATCGGTCTGGATGCGAATGAAGCGTTGGCTGTATCAGGCAAGACCGGTGCCGGGGTCCCAGAATTATTAGAAGAAATCGTAACGAAGTTACCCGCACCATCTGGTGATGAAAACGCGCCGACGCGTGCGTTGTTGGTGGATTCTTGGTACGATTCGTATCTGGGGGTTGTGATTTTGGTGCGTGTGGTTGATGGTACATTGAACCGTGGGCAAAAGATTAAATTTATGGCAACGGGTGCGGAATATGTGGTTGATAAAATCGGATACTTTACCCCGAAAATGGTTAATGTTGACACACTGCATACCGGTGAAATTGGATTTATTATCACGGGTATGAAGACAATTCACGACTGCAAGGTTGGGGATACGATAACGGATGCGAAAAACATTGGTGCCGAAATGTTGCCGGGGTTCAAGCCGTCTGTGCCGGTGGTGTTTTCATCTTTCTTTCCGGTCGAGGCTGATGATTACCCCGCGTTTCGTGAAAGTTCCGAAAAGTTAGCGTTAAATGATGCGTCGTTTATGTTCACGGTGGAAAAGTCATCTGCGCTGGGGTTTGGGTTGCGGTGCGGATTCTTGGGCCTGTTGCATATGGAAATTATCAGTGAACGTTTGTCGCGTGAATTTAATCTGAATTTGATTAACACAGTGCCAAGTGTGCTTTACAAAGTATATCTGCGTAATGGCGAATGTATCGATTTGGAAAATCCCGCCGATATGCCAGAGGCAACACGCATAGAACGCATAGAAGAACCCTGGGTGCGGGCGACGATTATGATGCCTGATAAATATATGGGCGGGATTATGTCGCTGTGCGCGGAACGGCGTGGGGTCCAGGAAAATATTTCTTATGTTGGGAATCGTGCGGTCTTGGTTTATCAACTGCCGTTGGCAGAAATTGTGTTTGATTTCTATGATCGGGTGAAGTCTTTGTCATCGGGATATGCGTCATTTGATTATGTAGTGCAGGGTTATCAACCATCTGATTTGGTCAAGGTTTCAATCCTGGTGAACGAAGAAAATGTAGAACCGTTATCATTTATGTGTCATCGTTCGTTTGCTGAAAAACGTGGTCGCCAGATTGTGGAAAAATTAAAAGATCTGATACCGCGTCATCAATTCAAAATTCCATTACAGGCCGCAATCGGTGGCAAGATTATAGCCAGAGAGACAATTGCCGCATATCGCAAAGACGTGACGGCAAAATGCTATGGGGGGGATATAACACGTAAACGTAAGCTGCTTGAAAAACAGAAAGAGGGTAAAAAACGTATGCGTACATTTGGCAACGTTGAAATCCCACAGTCTGCGTTTATCAATGCGTTAAAAGTATCATAAGGGGTAAAAAATGTGTGTTACAAAAATGAAATTGGCGCAGGCAAAGCGGAAAATAACAGGTCGTTTTCATAATATGGTTTCGTGTCGCATAATAAATGGAAAACAGACCCAGTTTTGTATCAAGAAAAATGTCTGGGATACAATGTGGCCATTTTGCAAGGCACGGGAAACAAGACTTTGTCTGCATATTGACGAAGAACAATGCTCGGTTTTAAATTGCCCGCAAAAGGCGGCGCATGACAAGTATATGAAATTAAAAAATAGTTTGCAGGATATGTCACAGCAAAAGGAAAAATAAAATGGGTTGGTTTGATTATTATAGGAAAGTATCGTTGTCCCAGTTTGCGCGTGCGGCGCGTGAATTGCGCGCGTTGCGCGGTCAATTACGCCAGGCGGAAAATGATTTGGAATATTCGACAAAATTGTTAACAAAAGATTTTGGTGTAGAAGATGATATCAATGATGGGGATGCGTGCCTGAAATTTAAAGAAATTATTGAGCCTGTGAATCTGTTTGATGAATCTGCGTGTCGTTTTACTTTTTCGCGTTGTCAGTTTTTTAAGCCAGTTGGTAATGAAGAACTGTGTCCGAATCATATGTGTTCTTGTTGGGCGCATAATAATCGGTATCACCAGGATTTAAATCAGGTCAAAGAAATAAAACAAAAAATATCAACATTTTGGTCTGATAAATTATCAAAGGTAAAATAACCAAAAGAGGGGTAAATGTTGCTAAAAGAATTTATTCAGAAAATTCGTGTCGCGCGTGCAGAAAGAAAGATTACATGGAACGAGCGTTGGTGGCACGATGGAATAGATATAGAAAATTGTTTCATAAATAAAGATACGGGTTATCTTAGTGTGTGCCGTAACTTTCAAGAATGTAATATGGTGCATTGTAAAAGTTATCCTGCGCATTTGAAATATGATTATCAATTGGCCAGGGAACGCAAGATAAAAGAAGGGAAATCAGGTAATTGGTTGGCGTATCTGGTTAAAACGCCGGTTGCACAAATGCGTTCAGATTGGATGGAATATAAAAAATTGGGGTCTAAATTGCGTTGTGCGGGAATTTATAAAGGCAATATGTATCGGCGGATTTATAAATGTTTTTCGAATCCTGATAGTGTGACATTTAATGAACGTTGTATTGTTGATTATAACGGGCGTGATGATAAAGGTAATTTGGAACACCGCCAGTATAAATGTCCATCGTTTGTAAATGGGGCAAGTTGTGGTGGATGTAGTGTATCCAAAAGAAAGTCAGAATATGATGCGGCATGTATGGAATATGAAAAACTGAAATTGAAAAAAAGCGTTTTCTGGCAAGAAAAATTTGACAATGTAAAATAAAAACCAAAGGGGTCGCCTATGGCGCACCAGTTCTTTTTTAATTCTTATATCTTGGATAATCTGCCGGCGCCGCGGACCGGTTTTGATGTTGTCCAAGATGTGTCAGAGCCACGTCTGCGGATGTATATTACCAGTCGTGGGGTAAAAACTTTTTTTGTTCGTAAGCGTGTTAATGGTAAAGATAGGCGCATATTAATTGGTAATTATCCAGATGTTGATATCGAAGATGCGCGCAGCGCGGTGCAAGTTGCGCTGGATGTCGCTATGCAAAAACCGGTTACGCGTCGTCGTAAAATTACATTCCAGAAATTTATGGATTTGTATCTGGAAAAATGTGTGCGCCGTGGCGAAGATTCACGGACCAAATTGGAACGTGCAATCAAGCGACATCTGGAAGGCTTGTTTGAAAAAAATGTTTCGGAAATATCATCTGCAGATATTCAAAATGTAATCGCGAATATTGATGGATTGGCCATTGCCGGGCGTATGCAAGAACTGTTGCAAAGTGTGTTTAAATTTGCGCTGGAAAATGGATATGTAAAAACTAATCCGGTTGTTGATATTCCGCGCGTTGAACAAAAGCGTCGTGTGCGGCCATTGAATCGAAATGGTTTATTGCGGTTGATTTCGGCAATCGAAAAAATGGATGATTTAAATTTGCGTGCGGCGTTCTTGATGCTGATTTATGGGTTTGCGCCAAAATCAAAGATATTTGCAATGCGCTGGGAAGATTTAGATTTTAACCACGATATGTGGGATGTGCGGCCACTGTCAGACAGGGCGATTGTTTTGCTGCAAGATTTACCACAGTCCAGCAACTGGGTGTTCCCAGGGCGTGGGGGATTTCATATTATCGATCCACGTGTTGCGTGGGGACGCGTCGCGCGTGCGGCGGGTATCCCGAATTTGACGATGGATGATGTTTACAAGTTCTTAGTCCGACAGTTGCCGTGGGCCCCAGACAGGGCGGATTTCCGCGATAATATGAATGTCTTGTTGGACGAGTTGTTGGAATCAGAATGTCGATTATAACAATGTTGGATTTTTGTCCCATTTGTTATCGTTTGTTATAATTTCTTGACATAGGGGGGCTAAAATGATAGTTTTATGTAATGACGTCCCCGGTGGGGGCCAACAATTCAAATAAAAAAGGAAAAAAAATGTCAGAAACATTTGATAAAGTAAAAAAAATTATTATCGAAAAATTGGGCTGTGACGAAGCAAAGGTCGTAGAAACTGCATCTTTCGTTAATGACTTGGGCGCAGATTCTTTGGACGTTGTAGAATTCGTTATGGAAGTTGAAAAAGAATTCAACGTTGAAATCCCAGACGAAGAAGCAGGTAAATTGCAGACTGTTGGTGATGCTGTTAAATATATCGAAGCTCACAAATAATAAAAACAATATTGGTATTTGTAATGTTTTGTCCGTCACGCTGTGGCGGATTTTTTTATTGTATTTTCTGTCCTAATCGGGCATTATTGTGGCATATGTTAGTTAAACCTAGATCAAAGGAAAACGTATTATGAGAAGAGTTGTTATTACCGGTATGGGAATTGTGTCACCTGTGGGAACGGGGGTGGATAATGCCTGGCAAAATGTTGTTGCCGGTAAGTCGGGTGTACGTAAAATTACTGAATTCGAAGTTGATGATTTGGCATCCCAGATTGCGGGTATTCCAGAACGCGGGGAAGGGGTCGGACAATATAATCCAGATAGCGTTATTGAACCACGTGAACAACGCAAGATGGATAAATGTATTCTTTACGGTATGGTTGCCGCGGACGAAGCGATAAAGGATGCGGGGTTGGCGGATTATGCCGGGGACAAAGAACGCATTGGCGTTTCCATCGGCAGTGGTATTGGCGGATTTGATACCATCTATGAAAACTGTATTGAATTACATACGGGTGGGCCACGTCGCGTCAGTCCTTTCTTTATCCCAAAGGGGATTATCAATATGACGGCGGGCCACGTTTCGATTAAGTATGGGTTCAAAGGGCCAAACATTTCCGTTGTGACGGCGTGTGCAACCGGTGCCCATTCAATTGGAGAGGCCGCACGCTTAATTAAATACGGTGATGCCGATATTATGATTTGTGGCGGAACCGAAGGTGCGGTCAGCCGAATCGCCCTGGCGGGATTTTCAGCAATGCGCGCATTAAGTACACGCAACGATGCGCCAGCGGCCGCGTCGCGTCCATGGGATAAAAATCGCGACGGCTTTATTATGGCCGAGGGCGCGGGTATCTTGGTCCTGGAAGAATATGAACACGCGGTTGCGCGTGGTGCAAAAATTTATGCAGAGGTGGCCGGGTACGGCCTGTCGGGTGATGGATATCATATCACCGCGCCCGCGCCAAATGGCGAAGGTGGCAAACGTGCAATGATGGCCGCAATCAAAGATGCGGGATTGAATCCGGCGGATGTTGACTATGTTAATGCACACGGCACATCGACCGGTTTGGGTGATGTTGGTGAATTGGCGGCGGTCCAGGAACTGTTTAATGGCACAGATGTATGTATGTCATCAACCAAGTCTGTGACGGGACACCTTTTGGGGGCCGCCGGTGCGGTAGAGGCAATATTCTGTGCCTGTGCGATTCGTGACGGTATTGTTCCGCCAACAATCAATTTGGATGATCCCGAAGATGCGGTTGGTGATTTTAACCTGGTGCCACATACGGCGCAAAAGCGTGATGTAAATGTTGCACTTAGCAATTCGTTTGGGTTTGGTGGGACAAACGCCAGCATCATCCTTAAAAAAATTAAATAAAACGGCATATCTATGCCCAAACCCGCAACCTTATGTAGCGTCTGTACACTACGGTTGCGGGTTTTATCATATCTATACCATTTTCTTTAATTTTTTTCCCCAAGGGCTAGGACATAGGGGGGCTTATTTCTTTTTCTGAACAAAGTGTTTATATAAAAATCGTTGGATTTTTTGCCGTGGCCCTTCGCCAAATGCAAAGAAGTTTTTTGGTATGTCGGGATATCGATATATTTTGATGTACCCCAATTCTTCGCCACGCAGTAATTTTTGACCCACGTCTGGAATTTGGATTGCTTTGATTGGTTTAACTGTTTCTGTGGAAACATATTCGATTACTGTAACAGATTTATTAGGGTGCAGTTCTGTTAATTGAAATGATTCTGGGGGTAATACATAGATTACACCAGATGTGCCACAATATGTCTTTTCAAAAGAACCAGGAAAGGATTCAACTATTGTTGCGGTATCGTTTTCAATGCAAAAATAATTATTGCCTTTGTTATAAACGGCATATCGCAGGGCGGATGCAAAATTTGGTGTGGCAAAAACATATGGCGTGGACAGATAGCCATCCAGATGCGGTCTGATTTCTGGTAAATTTTGAACCGTGGTTCCGTGATATAATTCCATAGACAAAATTTTATAACAAAGAATATTTGTGTCAACTTAAAAAATCCCCCAGTTTTTCTGGGGGATTGGTTATTTTCCGGTTTCGGTTTTTTCTTCTTCCTTTTTTTCTTCGTCTTTGTTCAGGCCCAATGTGTCGCGAATTGGTTCGATGACGTTTTCCTTAATCGGCTCAATTACGTTTTCTTTTATCGGTTCAATTACATTTTCTTTGATTGGGTCGATAATGGTTGCCTTGGCACTGTCCAGTGTGCGGATAAGGGCGCGACGAATTTTACCACTGATTGTCATTGGCAACGAATCGACGTATTCAATAACGCGCGGACATTTATAATGTGCGGTGCGTTGTTTGACGTGATTGATTAGTTGGCGTGTTAATAAATCAGATTCTGTAAAAGTTTTATTTAAAACAACCGTTGCCTTAATTGCTTGGCCGCGGGCGGCGTCGGGGATGCCAGTGACGGCAACCTCGCGTACGGCGGGGTGTTCGGTCAGGACACTTTCAACCTCGAATGGGCTGACACGATATCCGGCGGATTTAATCAAATCGTCATTACGGCCAACAAACCAAAAATATCCGTCATTGTCCCGGTATGCAACGTCGCCGGTGTGATAATATCCATCGCGATATGCCGCGGCGGTTTGTTTTTCGTCGTGATGATAGCCCTGGAACAGGCCAACGGGACGTTTATCTTTTAAACAAACACAAATTTCACCAACGCTGTTGTCTTTAATCGGGTGGCCGCGTTCATCCAGTAATTGGACATCCCAGCCCGCCGCCGGCATTCCCATAGAACCCGGCTTGGGTTCTATCCACGGATTGTTAAACAGCATAACGGTTGTTTCGGTTTGGCCAAACCCTTCGCGCAGTTTGATGCCCGTTTTTTCCAGAAAGCGTTCATAGACTTCGGGGTTTAGGGCCTCGCCGGCGATATCAGCTTTTTTCAACTTTGATAAATCGTATTTAGACATATCGGCGTGAATCATCATCTTGTATGCGGTCGGTGGTGCACAGAATGATGTTATGCCGTGTGTGGAAATTGCCGTCAATAAATCGTGCGCATTAAATACGCGTGAAAAATCGTATATGAATACGGTTGCCCCCGCCAGCCATTGACCATACATTTTACCCCATGAACATTTTGCCCAACCTGATTCAGATAATGTAAAGTGTATATCATTATCATCCAGCCGTTGCCAGAACAGGGCGGTGTTAATATGCCCCAACGGGTATGTAAAATTATGGGCAACCATTTTTGGCATATTGGTTGTGCCACTGGTAAAATAGACAACCATTGTATCGGTGTTTTCATTCTTTATGCGTGGAAAAGTATCGGGATAATATTCCAATGCACCGGCGATATCGGTTGATGGGATAATTTGAATATTTGTATCATCACCAATAGCAGATTTGATTTCACCCATTATTTGTCCGTCATCAAATGCGATGATTGTTTTAACGTCTGCGGTATCAATGCGGTATTTTATATCCTTGGCCTTTAATTGGTTGGTTGATGGAATTGGGATAGCACAAATCTTGTGCATTGCCATCATTAAAACCCAGTATTCCCAACGGCGACGCATAAATAATAAAACGGTGTCATTACGCTTTATCCCGCGGTCGGTTAAAAAATTAGCGACCATATTTGAATAGCGTGATAAATCACGAAATGTAAATGTTTTTGTTTCGCCACTGTCATCTGTCCAGATTATGGCAACTTTATCCGGTGATACTTTTGCAATTTCATCGATAACATCATATGCAAAGTTAAAGTTGTCTGGAACATTTGGCACCGCGTTTTCTTTGTAATCATCATAATTATCAAATGTATCTTTGTTCAAAAACCGTAGTGCGAACATATTAATTCCTTTTGGTTTGCAAGAATAAATATGATGCACAGGTGGCGAAAATACAAGTAAAAATTCGAAAAAATTAAGTTGATTTTTTGTCTTATCCGTTGCATAATCACGGCCGTCGGTTTTACGGAGTGTAGCTCAGCCTGGTAGAGCGCTACGTTCGGGACGTAGAGGTCGCTGGTTCGAACCCAGTCACTCCGACCACTAATAAAAAAATGGCCCAATGGGTCATTTTTTTATTAGTGTGGGATTGATGGTCGATATCACACATTGTGCATACAATGTGCGGTTCGAGCCGTAGCGTTAGCGCAGGCGAAAGGGGCCCACCGCATCGCGGTGGGAATTACAGCCCAGTCACGACACATATTTATATGGCCCAATGGGTCATTTTTTTATTAGTGTGGGATTGATGGTCGATATTTTATGGTGACCGTTTGCAAAATCATTTTTATCTGTCATAATACGCGTTATGAGAATGAAAAGATTTTTCCGAAAAAATAAATCGATTACGATTGTTGCACTGTTTGCGGCGGTGGCGTTCGCATTAATGTTTTGGCAATTTGGTATTCGTTCGACCGTGAATAATCCCCGTACATTTATTATAAATCGTGGGGCATCGGTTGGGGCGGTTGCGCGCAGTCTGCATCAGCATAATTTGGTTATATCGCCAATGACGTTCAAAATGGCGGTGCGTATGAACGGCGGGCGGGTGCAAAGCGGTGAATATGATATTCCCCGTGGGATAAGCAGTTGGGGCCTGGCGCGGATGTTTGCCGATGGGGATGTCGCCGCAACGACCGTGACCATACCAGAGGGGTTAACTGTTAAACAGATTAAGCAGTTGTTGTTGGGGGCATCTGGCCTAACCGGTGGGGTGGAATGTGGCGCGGATAAATCTTTGCCAGTGTGTGATTTGAAAGACGGTGATTTGTTCCCAGACACATATCGGGTGGCGCGTGGAACGTCACGTTTGGCCGTGTTGGAATTGATGCGCAAAAAGATGGTTGCGCTGGAGGCGGAAATGGATCGCTATATTCGTCGATTGCCAAAACCGTTAAAGACGTGGGATGATGTTATTGTGTTGGCATCTATTGTGCAAAAGGAAACACCACGTGAATCAGAAATGCCAATGGTGGCCAGTGTGTATATAAACCGTTTGAACAAGGGAATGCGATTACAGGCGGATCCAACGGTTGTATATGCGATAACAAATGGCCTGGGGGATATGCAGGGGGCGCCGTTGCTAAAAGCACACCTGGGGGTGGACAGTCCATATAATACTTATAAAAATAAGGGCCTGCCGCCGGCGCCGATTGCAAACGTTGGTCGTTCCGCGGTCAGTGCCGTTTTGAAACCCGCTGATACAAAATATCTGTATTTTGTTGCCGACGGGCAGGGCGGGCATAAATTTGCCCGTGATTACGAGACACATAAGAAGAATCACGCGGCCTGGCGCAAGGTTAAAAATAAATTAAAATAATTCATTTTTACGCACTGCTAGGGGATTTGTACACTACGGGGACGGCATTGTCCATATCTATACCATTATCTTTCATTTTTTTATTGCTGGGGGTGGGGTGTCGGGGTTGGTGAAAAAATATTTTAAAATTTTTTACTTGTGGGCGTCACTTGATTAATTTTTTTAATTATTAAAAAATATAACGAATTATAACAAAATAAATAAACGCCTGAGTTTTCGGGCGTTTGGGGTTGTGTTGTGAATAAAATCCGATTCGTGGACGCGCGTTAGGATAGCATAAAAATACGTGTTTTGCAAAAATCTTTAATCTTGTCGGTGGGATTTTTTACCTGGTACAATTGTACTAACTAGACGAATTAATCTAGTTTAGTTAACAAAAACGAAAGGAAATAATATGAAAAAATTAGCATTAACTTCTTTATTGGCTTTCTTTGCAGTATCTGGTGCACACGCGGCAAATATTATTGATGGTAATCCATTATATCGCCCGGGCGAAGGTCATTTTTATAGCAATTTTGCCGTGGAATCTCATTCAGAGGCAATTGAAGATTGGAAAATTGCCGAAGAATTTGGCTATGGTATTACAAATGAATTGAAATTGTTCATGAAGACGGGTGTTTCCGAAACAGAAGGTTTTGATTATATGTCTTGGAACGATTTGACCGTTGGGTTGGATTATCGTGTCTTGGATGATGTCAATTGGAAGGCTGATGTTTATGGTGTGTACGCGTTGAATCCAGTGTGGGGCGATCATAAACCGTTCTTGGACGAAGATATGACGGGCTATACTTGGACATTGGGGGCACGTGCGGGCTATGTTGGTGCGGGTTGGACCGTGGCTGGACACATTGATTTTGACTATTTGAATTCAGAATCATTTAACTGGGGTGATGATGGCGTCCATAAATTAAGCGTGGGTGTTGATGGTCAATTGGTTCTGTGTCCAAAATGGAATTTGATTGCCGGGGTTGAATATACTGGAACATTGGACGATGAAATTGCCGGTATTGATGTTGAAGATGCTGGCAAATGGACCGGAAAATTTGGTGCAAACTATAACCTGGATGAAACCAAATATATTGGTGCCTATATTATGGGTGAGATGGCGCACGCCACAGGCGATTGGGAATTTGCCGATGGCTTTGGATTTGGCGTAAACTTTGGTATAGATTTTTAAAAATTAAATCCATAATGTGATGCCCCCGATTGTGTGATCGGGGGTGTTTTATACTGTGGTGTATTTTGTCAAAAATGCGTTTTGCTTAACGTCCTAAAAATACGGCGGTTTCAAGCGAAATTCTTATTATTTTTTCCTAGATTTTCCTTGACAACACGGGGGTTCGGGGTTATAGTGTGTTCGCTTTTCGTATAGTCGAGAAGAGTAGAAAAATACAGAAACCGCCTGCTAAATGCAGATTTATAATCCGGCATAAGTCGTTGAAATAAGTCTGATTAGGTGGCTTTTGTGCAGAGTAAAAACAGGTAGAAAACAAAGAGATTTTGAATGCCAACAGTAAACCAACTGATTCGGAAACCTCGTAAAAAAGTCGTGGTGAAAAGTACTGCGCCTGATATGATGGAAAACCCACAGAAACGTGGTGTTTGTACACGTGTTTATACGACAACTCCGAAAAAACCTAACTCGGCGCAGCGTAAGGTTGCCCGTGTAAAATTGGCCAATGGCCGCGAAGTAACTGCCTATATCCCAGGCGAAGGTCACAATTTACAAGAACACAGCGTTGTTATGATTCGTGGTGGTCGTGTAAAGGACTTGCCGGGTGTTAAATATCACATCATTCGTGGTGTCTTGGATACCAAGGGTGTTGAAAGCAGAAAACAGGGTCGTTCTTTGTACGGTGCAAAGACCAAAAAATAATAACAGTTAAACCAAACACATACAAAAGAATGTATGTGAGTAATCCGGAAAACGGATGAAGAAATAAAAGGATAAAAATATGTCAAGACGTAAAGCAGCAGCAAAACGCGTTATCTTGCCAGATTCAAAGTATAATAATCTGGTTGTTGCAAAATGTATTAATATGGTTATGTGGGACGGCAAGAAAGAAGTTGCCGAAAACATCGTTTATGGCGCAATGGAAAGATTGAAGAAAATTGCCAAAGACGGTGATGAATTGGCCGCATTCTTGGAAGTGGTTGACGCGTTAAAGCCATCTGTTGAAGTAAAAGGTCGCCGCGTTGGTGGTGCAACTTATCAGGTTCCTTGTGAAGTTCGCCCAGCACGTCAGCAGACTTTGTCTTTGCGTTGGTTGGTTATGTTCGCACGTAAACGTGGTGAACGTTCTATGGAAGAAAGACTGTTTGGCGAAATGCGTGATGCGTTGGCGGGCCAGGGTGGTGCATTCAAGAAGAAGTTGGATACACACAGAATGGCAGAAGCAAACAAGGCGTTTGCGCACTTCCGTTGGTAATAAATACAAAGGAAAAGGAAAGATACAATGTCAGTCGGAAAAACCGCACCTTTACATATGTACCGCAATATCGGCATTATGGCCCATATTGACGCGGGTAAAACAACAACTTCTGAACGTATCTTGTTCTATACGGGTAAAACATACAAGATTGGTGAAGTGCACGATGGTGGCGCAACCATGGACTGGATGGCCCAGGAACAGGAACGTGGTATCACAATTACGTCGGCGGCAACAACTTGCTTCTGGCGCGATCACCGTATTAATCTGATTGATACGCCGGGACACGTAGACTTTACAATGGAAGTAGAACGTTCCTTGCGTGTGTTGGACGGCGCGGTTGCGGTATTTGAATCTGTGTCCGGTGTTCAGCCACAGACAGAAACAGTATGGCGTCAGGCTGACCGTTATGCGGTTCCACGTATTTGCTTTATCAATAAAATGGACCGTATTGGTGGAAACTTCTTCCGCTGTGTTGATATGATTCGTGAACGTTTGGGCGCAAATCCATTGGTTCTGAATTTCCCAATTGGTGCAGAATCTGATTTCCGTGGCGTTGTCGACGTTGTTGAAATGCGTGGCATTGTCTGGGAAGATGATATGGGCAAAGAACCAATTGTCACAGAAATTCCAGAAGAATTGAAAGAAAAAGCCCAAGAATTACACGAAAAATTGATTGAAGAAGTTGTAACCCTGGACGATGAAATTATGGAAGCGTATATGGAAGGGACAATCCCAGATACGGCGACCATCAAAAAGTTAATCCGCAAGGGTACAATCGGTCAGAACTT
Organism: Alphaproteobacteria bacterium; assembly: GCA_015062485.1. GTDB lineage: Bacteria > Pseudomonadota > Alphaproteobacteria > Rs-D84 > Rs-D84 > Enterousia. The sequence continues at coordinate 38,664 of SUUO01000007.1, read as the reverse complement.
TAACCCAGTATTATGTGGTACGGCATTTAAGAACAAGGGTGTTCAGCCATTGTTGGATGCGATTGTTGACTATTTGCCAAGCCCATTGGACGTACCGGCGATTAAGGGTACAAAAATGGACGGCGAAACGGCCGACGAACGTAAACCAGACGCCAAAGAACCATTCAGTGCGTTGGCGTTTAAGGTTGCAAATGACCCATTCGTTGGAAACCTGATGTTTATCCGTATCTATTCTGGTAAATTGGTATCGGGTTCATATATCTATAATTCTAACCGTGACAAACGTGAACGTGTTGGTCGTATGTTGTTGATGCATTCGAATAACCGCGAAGAAATCAAAGAAGCGACCGCCGGGGACATTGTTACATTGGTTGGTATGAAAGAAACAATTACCGGTGATACACTGTGTGATGAAGCGCATCCAATCCTGTTGGAAAATATTCACGTTCCAGAGCCAGTTATCAGTATCGCGGTTGAACCAAAAACCAAAGCGGATATTGAAAAAATGTCCCTGGGGCTGCAAGCATTGGCCAAAGAAGACCCATCGTTCCGTGTATCGGTTGACGAAGAATCTGGTCAGACGATTTTGGCGGGTGTTGGTGAATTGCACTTGGAAATTTTGGTTGATCGTTTGTTGCGTGAATTCAAGGTTGATGTTAACGTTGGTGAACCACGTATTGCATACCGTGAAACATTCCGCAAACCGGTTACAGAAGAATATACACACAAGAAACAGTCTGGTGGTTCGGGTCAGTACGCCCAGGTGAAAATCGAATTTGAACCGTTGGAACCAGGTACTGGATACGAATTCGAAAACAAGATTGTTGGTGGTGCGATTCCAAAAGAATACATCCCAGGTGTGGAAAAGGGTTTGAAGATAGCACAACAGACAGGTGTTCTGATTGGCTATCCGACGGTAGATTTCAAGGCTACATTGGTAGATGGTAAATATCACGAAGTTGACTCTAATGTATTGTGCTTTGAAATTGCGGCGCGTGCGTGCTTCCGCGAAGCGATGAAGAAAGCGGCGCCAAAATTGTTGGAACCGATTATGAAACTTTCGGTTAATACACCGGAAGAATATGTCGGTGACATCATTGGTGACTTGAACAGTCGTCGTGGACAAATCAACGGTATCGAAACACAATTCGGTAACCAGCAGATTTCTGCGTTTGTTCCATTGGCAAACCTGTTCGGATACGTCAAGACATTGCGTTCGTTGTCACAGGGACGTGCAAATCCATATATGGAATTGTCGCACTATGACGAAGTACCGCAGAACGTCGCAGATGAAGTAATCAAAAAGCTGACGAAATAATAAAAGAAAAAAGAAGTTTTAAACTTAACAAGCAAGCCTAAGGAGAAAACTAATGGCAAAAGAAAAGTATGTAAGAACCAAACCGCACGTCAATATTGGTACAATTGGTCACGTTGACCACGGTAAAACAACATTGACAGCTGCTATTGTTCATTACTTTGGCGTTGGTGCAGACGCACAGAAAGGCGTTTCAGAAATTGACAACGCACCAGAAGAAAAAGCACGTGGGATAACAATTAATACAGCTCACGTTGAATATGAATCAGAAACACGTCACTATGCACACGTTGACTGCCCAGGACACGCGGACTATGTTAAAAATATGATTACTGGTGCCGCTCAGATGGACGGTGCAATCTTGGTTGTTGCAGCGACAGACGGTCCAATGCCACAGACACGTGAACACATCTTGTTGGCACGTCAGGTTGGTATTCCAAAAATCGTTGTGTTCTTGAACAAATGTGACTTGGCAAACGATCCAGAATTGTTGGAATTGGTTGAAATGGAAATCCGTGAATTGTTGTCTAACAACGATTTCGACGGTGACAACACACCAATTATCCGTGGTTCTGCAGTATCCGCTGTTGAAGGTAAAAACGACGGTTTGGGTAAAGAATCTATCGAAGCTTTGTTAAAGGCTTGCGACGAATACATCCCAATGCCAGAACGTCCAGTTGACAAACCATTCTTGATGCCAATTGAAGACGTATTCTCTATCACAGGTCGTGGTACAGTGGTAACAGGTCGTGTAGAATCTGGTGTTATCAAAGTTGGTGACGAATGTGAAATCGTTGGTCTGCGTCCAACACAGAAAACAACAGTTACCGGTGTTGAAATGTTCCGCAAATTGCTGGATCAGGGTGAAGCCGGTGATAACGTAGGTCTGTTGTTGCGTGGTACCAAGAAAGAAGATGTAGAACGTGGCCAGATTATCTGCAAACCAGGTTCCATCACACCACACACAGAATTCGAAGCTGAAGTTTATATCTTGACGAAAGAAGAAGGTGGCCGTCATACAGCGTTCTTCTCTAACTATCGTCCACAGTTCTTCTTCAGCACGACAGACGTAACAGGTACAATTACCTTGCCAGCAGACAAAGAAATGGTTCTGCCGGGTGACAACGTTCGTATCAATGTGCAATTGATTGCACCAATTGCTATGGACGAAGGTCGTCGCTTTGCTATCCGTGAAGGCGGACGCACAGTTGGCGCAGGTGTTGTATCTAAAATTGTAAAATAATAAAATAATGGGTCGGTGTAACTGAATTAAAAGCGTCAGTGATTACCGGCCCAGTTAAAGTAAGGAAACAACAATGGTACCAACATCAAAAATTCGTATCAAGTTGACGGCGTTCGATCACCGTATCTTGATGGAATCCGTAGAAGAAATTGTTAAAACGGCCAAACGCACAGGCGCAGAAGTCGTTGGACCGGTTCGCTTGCCGACATTGGTTCAGAAATTTACGGTTAACCGTTCCCCACACGTTGATAAAAAATCACGTGAACAGTTCGAAATCCGCAATCACAAAGCGGTTGTCGATATTGTTAATCCAACCCCTCAGACAGTAGATGCCTTGATGAAGTTGGATTTGGCATCAGGTGTTGATGTAAAAATTAAATTATAAAAATTAAACCGTCAGTGTTGGTGGGGAATTATTCTGAACCGCACCAACCAACTGACATAAAAAAAGGCATAAAAAAATGAAACGTAGCGGATTAATTACAACAAAAATTGGAATGACGCGTCTGTATGATGATGGCGGCGTTGCACACCCAGTGACCGTTTTGTCGGTTGGTGACTGCGCAGTCATTGGAAATCGCACGCAGGATAAAAATGGCTATGTCGCGAATATCTTGGGTATGCGCGAAGCCAAGGCAAAACACGTTGCAAAACCACAATTGAAGGCGGCTGAAAAAGCAGGGGTAAAACCATATCGCAAAGTGGTTGAATTCCGTGTAACAGATGACTGTGTTATCCCAGCGGGGACACAATTGTCGGCGTCTCATTTTGTTGCAGGCCAGTTTGTCGACGTTCAAGCGACAAGCAAAGGTAAAGGCTTCCAGGGTGCTATGAAACGTCATAACTTTGGCGGTAAAGAGGCAACCCACGGTGTATTGAAGGCACATCGTTCAATCGGTTCAACCGGTATGCGTGAATGGCCAGGTCGCGTTCTGAAAGGTAAAAAGATGCCTGGACAGATGGGTAATGAAACCGTCACTGTTCAGAATCTGAAAGTTTTTGGTGTTGATGCATCTGAAAACTTGATCTTTGTTGAAGGCGCAGTTCCAGGTTCAAACGGTACATTCGTATTGGTAACCGATGCGGTGAAAAAAGAACACAAAGATTTACCAGTTCCGACAGTTGTTGTAAATAATGACACAGAACAAGTAACAGAAACAACCGAAACAGAAACTGTTGCGGAATAATAAAGAAAAATAAGCGACAGAAATAAGTGAGGTAGAAAAATGCAATTAGATATTATTAATTTTGATGGCAAAGTTGTTGGCAAGGCTGAATTGGCTGACAGCATCTTTGGATTGGATCCACGCGCGGATATTTTGCATCGTGTTGTTACTTGGCAGCGCGCAAAACAACGTGCCGGTACACACGCTGTAAAAACTGTATCTGATGTACAGGGCAGTGGTAAAAAAGCATTCAAACAGAAGAAAACAGGTAACGCACGTCAAGGTGAAAGATACAACGTTCATATGCGTGGCGGTGGCGTAGTTCACGGTCCAGTTGTTCGTGATCATTCAATTGACTTGCCAAAGAAAATTCGTTCTTTGGGTTTGAAGATGGCTTTGTCTTCAAAAATCAAAGATGGTTCTTTGGTTGTTATCGATTCTGAAAAATTGTCTGCGGCGAAAACAGGTGCTTTTGCGAAACAGTTGAAAAAGCTGGAAATCGTGTCTGCATTGTTTGTTGGTGCGGAACAATTGGATGAAAACTTCAAGAAATCTGCGGCAAATATCGCAAATATCGACGTATTGCCGACAATGGGCTTGAATGTTTTGGATATTCTGAAACACGAAAAATTGGTTTTGACGGCGGATGCAGTCAAGGCAATCGAAGCCCGCTTGGCATAATAAAATAAGCAACAGATAAATAAAAGGTCAATAAAATGGCAGAGAAAAAAGTAAGTACAGAGAAAAAAATCGTTGCGACCGCCGGTATTTATGATATACTGCGTCGTCCGATTATCTCGGAAAAGGCTGCAAAATTGTCTGAAATCAATGGTGTTGCATTCGAAGTTGCACCAAGCGCAACCAAAGAAGATGTTGCACGCGCGGTTCAGGCTATCTATGGTGTAAAACCAATCAAGGTAAACATCGTAGTGACAAAGGGTAAAGTAAAAACTTTCCGTGGTCGCAGCACAGGTACACAGCGCACAGTTAAAAAGGCTTATGTGTCCCTGCCGGCAGATGCAGAATTGAATCTGACGGAAAACGCACAATAAATAAAATAAACAGCCTTGGCAGAGAACCCAAAACAAAGGGTGTTATTGCCAAGGCATAAAAATGAGGAAAAAGAAAATGGCATTAAAGCATTATAAGCCAACAACACCAGGTACACGTGGTCTGACCCAGGTCGATCGCAGTGATTTGCACCGTGGTGCGCCAGAAAAGGCACTGACAGTTGGTTTGAAGTCCAAAGGTGGACGTAATAATTTTGGTCACGTAACCGTTATGCATCAGGGTGGCGGTCACAAACGTAAATATCGTTTAATTGACTTTAAACGTACAAAGACAGGTGTTCCGGCAACTGTTATTCGCCTGGAATACGATCCAAACCGTACAGCATTCATCGCTTTGATTGAATACACAGACGGTGTACGTTCTTATATTTTGGCACCGCGTGATTTGAAGGCGGGTGATGTTGTTATTTCTGGCGAACGCGAAGATATTAAGCCGGGTAACGCAATGCCATTGAAAAATATGCCAATCGGTACAATCGTACATAACGTTGAATTGAAACCACGCGCCGGCGGTCAGTTGGCACGCAGTGCGGGTTGCTATGCTCAGTTAATGGGTAAAGACGGCGTTTATGCACAGATTAAAATGAACAGCGGTGAGTTGCGTAAAGTTCATTCCGATTGTTTGGCGACTGTTGGCAGTGTTTCTAATCCTGACCAACGTAATGTCAACTTGGGCAAAGCTGGTCGCGCACGCTGGTTGGGTATCCGTCCATCTGTACGCGGTATGGCGATGAACCCGGTTGATCACCCAATGGGTGGTGGTAATGGTCACTCTAAGGGCCACGAACCGGTATCACGTACAGGTATTCCAGCCAAGGGATATCGTACCCGTAGCAATAAACGTACTGCTAAGATGATTATTCGCAGCAGACATTTGGCAAAGAAAAAATAATAAAAAAACGGAGTAAATGATGTCTCGTTCAGTATGGAAAGGGCCTTATGTTCACCCATCTGTTTTGAAAAAAGCAGCGGCGGCGAATGAAAAAAATGACCATAAACCAATTAAAACTTGGTCCCGTGGCAGTACAATTGTGCCACCAATGGTTGGATTAACATTTGAAGTACACAATGGTAATAAATTTATTCCTGTGTCAATCGTAGAAGATATGATTGGTCACAAATTGGGTGAATTTGCACCAACGCGTACATTCAAAGGCCACGCTGCAAATAAAAAGGCCGCAGCAGGCAAGAAATAATAATTCTGATATCAAAAGGTAACAGTTATGACAACAGCAAGATATGGAATCAAAGAGAATCAAGTTCGTGCGTTCAATAAAATGATCCGCATCAGCCACCAGAAATTAAACCTGGTTTGTGATTTGGTGCGTGGTTTGCCAGTTGACCGTGCAGTTGATGTCTTGAAATTTTCAAAGAAGCGTGTTGCCGGCGAAGTTTTGAAAACTTTATTGTCAGCCGTCGCAAATGCAGAACACAACAAAAAATTGGCAGCAGATACACTGTTTGTCAAAGAAATCTGGTGTGGTAAAGCGTTAACGATGAAACGCATTATGCCGGGGCCACGTGGCAGTGCACGTCCAATTCTGAAACCATTTTCAAATTTGACAATCGTTTTGGAATCAGGTGCGGCACCATCTAAGAAAACAACAAAAAAAGAAGCAAAATAAGTAATGAATAGTGTGGGGCGGTATGGAATGAAAATTCCTGAATAAAGCGAAAGCTTCAAGAACGCCCCCACAAAATCTAAGGAAAAAAGAAATGGGACAGAAAGTATCACCAATTTCACTGCGCGAATTTATCAACAAGATTACTGATTCTCGTTGGATCGCGGGCAAAAAAGATTATGCAAATCTGTTGGCCGAAGATATTAAAATTCGCAAATTTATTGAAAAGAAATTAAAGAAAGCTGGCTTGGCCAAAGTTGTTATTGAACGCTTTGCCAAAAAGGTAGTTGTAACAATTCATACCTCGCGTCCGGGTATGATTATCGGTAAGAACGGCGCCGATATCGAAACACTGCGTAACGATATCAAAAAACTGGTTAAAAATGACCAGGTCGTAGTTAATATCTACGAAGTTCGTCGTCCGGACCTGAATGCGCAATTAGTTGCACAAAACATTGCGCAACAAATCGAAGGCCGCGTTTCGTTCAAACGTGCAATGAAAAAAGCAGTTCAGAACGCTCAGAAAGCAGGCGCCCAGGGTATCAAAGTTATGTGCAGTGGGCGTTTAAATGGTGCAGAAATCGCCCGCAGCGAACAAATCCGCGAGGGTCGTATTCCACTGCATACACTGCGTGCAGATATTGACTATGCGTCAATTCAAGCAAAAACAACATATGGTGTTATCGGTGTAAAAGTTTGGATTTACACTGGCGACGTTGTTAACAAAGAAAAGTTGGCATCTGAAATGGCACGCCCAACAGAATATGCCGGCAGCAGCGAAAGAAAAAAACACTAAGAACCAATAAATAAATAGTAAGGGATTAAGTCATGTTAATGCCAAATAAAACTAAATTTCGCAAACAGCACAAAGGCCGTATTCACGGTGTTGCGAAAGGTGGCAGTGAATTAGCATTCGGTTCGTTCGGATTGAAGGCAATGTCACCAGAACGTGTAACCGCACGTCAAATCGAAGCAGCGCGTCGCGCAATCACACGTCATATGAGACGTATGGGTAAACTGTGGATTCGTATTTTCCCAGACGTACCTGTTACATCTAAGCCCGCCGAAGTTCGTATGGGTAAAGGTAAAGGTGCGGTTGAATACTGGATCTGCCGTGTTAAACCAGGTCGTATTATGTTTGAACTGGACGGTGTAAAACCAGAAGTCGCATACGAAGCATTTGCTTTGGCGGCAGCTAAATTGCCAGTTAAAACAAAAGTCGTTGAACGTAAAGCAAACTAATTAAACGCGAAGGTAAGATAAAATGGCAGAAAAGAAAATCGAAAAAGAAGCGTTGACAGTCGAAGCGTTGGAAAGCAAATTGGTTGATTTGAAAAAAGAACAAATGAATCAGCGCTTTCAGCACGCCGCCGGTCAGATGCCAAAAACACATGTTATGCGTCAGACCCGTCGTGAAATTGCACGTGTAAAGACAAAATTGAACGCTGCAAAAAAATAATAATAATTGCTGATTTTTGTTGAGATTTCTAAAATTTTAGATATCATATACGGAACTCAGTTAATAAAACAAGGATTTGGTCCGTGGGTTTTTGCGGGAAAAATTAAATATAAAACCGCAGAAATCCGGGCAAAATCAAAAAATAGTAAGGGAAAAGTTATGCCAAGACGTATACTGCAAGGAACAGTAACAAGTACAGCAAACGACAAAACAGTCGTTGTAGAGGTGGAACGTCGTTTCCGTCATCCGCTGTATGGTAAGTTCGTTAAGCAGAACAAAAAGTACAAAGCGCACGATGAAAACAACGAATACAAGGTTGGTGAAATCGTCGCAATCGAAGAACATCGCCCAATTTCCAAGACTAAATCTTGGGTCGTTAAGGGTCGCGTTGGTGTATCCAAAGACGAAGCGGTTGATGTTGAATAAGTAAACCTGATGGTTCTTTGAGGTCCCAACGGGATGGATTGGGGACAGTCGGAACCATATAACAAAGCGGCGGGGGATTGCCCCGTTCGCAGGACAAGGATGTAAAAAATGATTCAAAACGAAACAGTTATGACAGTGGCCGACAATTCTGGTGCACGTAAAGCTATGTGCATCAAGGTTTTGGGTGGTTCACATCGTCGTTATGCAACAGTTGGTGATAAAATCGTTGTTGCAATCAAAGAAGCCATTCCACGTGGCAAGGTTCAAAAAGGTACTGTACAACGTGCAATTATCGTTCGTACCAAGTTCCCAGTAAAACGTCCAGACGGTTCTATTATCCGTTTCGATGACAATGCGGTTGTTTTGATTAACAAAAACAATTTCGAACCAATTGGTACCCGTATCTTTGGTCCGATTGCCCGTGAAGTTCGTCGTAAATATGACGTTCAGAAAATCGTGTCTTTGGCACCGGAAGTAATCTAATAACAGATGGAAGGTCACAAAATGAAAATTAAAAAAGGCGACGAAGTCGTAGTTATTTCGGGAAAATACAAAGGCGTTAAAGGCAAAGTGCTGGAAGCACGTCCAGTTGAATCCCGCGTTGTAGTAGAAGGTGTCAATCGTCGTAAATGGCACATCAAACCAACACAAGAACAACCAGGTCATATCATTGACCGCGAAGCACCAATCCACGTTTCAAACGTTGCGTTGGTTGATCCAAAAACTAAGAAGGCGACACGTGTTGGCTTCAAAGTAGAAGGTGGTAAGAAAGTTCGCGTTGCAAAAAAATCTGGCGCTGAAATATAAAACAATGGTTTCCGCTGTTACGGAAACAGAAAACATTAAGGAATAAAAAATGCAAAGCAGATTGCGTGAAATTTATGAAAAACAAATTGTGCCTGAATTGGTAAAAGAATTCGGCTATACGAATGCTTTGGCGGTTCCAAAACTGACCAAAATCGTATTGAATATGGGTGTTGGCGAAGCCGTATCTGATAAAAAGAAATTAGATGCAGCGGTTGCAGACTTGACCGCGATTGCCGCCCAGAAATCAGTTATCACACGTGCAAAAAAATCAATTGCAACATATCGTCTGCGCGAAGGCCAGGCAATTGGTACCAAGGTGACATTACGTGGTAAACGTATGTATGATTTCTTGGACAAATTAATCACGGTTGCGTTGCCACGTGTAAAAGACTTTCGTGGATTGTCAAAATCAAAATTCGATGGTCGTGGTAACTATGCATTCGGTATCAAAGAACATTTGATTTTCCCAGAAATTTCTGTTGACAAGATTGATGCTATTCGCGGTATGGATATCGTGATTGCAACAACTGCGAAAACAGACGATGAAGCACGTGCATTGCTGACTAAAATCGGCTTGCCATTGGTTTTGAAATAATAAAAAGGTAAAAAAAGATGGCTAAATTAGCGTTAATAAACAAACAAAAAAGACGTGAAAAGCTGGTCGCACAGTATGCAAAAAAGCACGATGCGATTAAGGCAAAAATGTCTGTTAATGCAACACCAGACGAACGTATGGAAGCAATGAAAAAGTTGGCAAAATTGCCACGTAATGCGAACAAAACACGTCTGCGTAATCGTTGCAGCGTAACAGGGCGTTCACGCGGGTTCTCTCGCTTGTTCGGTCTGTGCCGTCAACAGTTGCGTACTTTGGCATCCGAAGGGAAATTGCCAGGTGTACGTAAGTCTAGTTGGTAAAACAAGAACAATCCAATTGTGGACAATGCAATTGGTTAACGTAATGTGGGGCAACCCACAGATACAAGGAGTATAAGATGTCATTATCACACCCAATTGGCGATATGGTGACCCGTATTCGTAATGGTCAGAATGCAGGTAAAGAATTCGTCACAGTACCAAACAGCAAATTGCGTCAAGCAGTGTTGGCTGTTCTGAAAGAAGAAGGTTTCATCACGGATTTCCGCATTGAACAAATTGATGAACACCGCACAAATATTATTGTTGAATTGAAATACGTTGGTGGCAACGGTGCAATCCAGGAAATTTCTGTTGTATCAAAGCCGGGCCGTCGTGTTTATTCAGGCAGTGCAAAAATGCCAAAAGTCTTGAACGGTTTGGGTATCGCAATCGTTTCAACACCAAATGGTGTTATGACTGATCACAAGGCACGCTTGATGAACGTTGGCGGTGAAGTATTGTGCAAGGTTATCTAAGAAAGTGAGGATTGAATTATGTCTCGTGCAGGAAAATATCCAGTTAAACTGAAAGATGGCGTTAGTGTCGCAATGGCGGACAACGCATTGGTCATCAAAGGGCCAAAGGGTGAATTGAAATTAGCCTTGGATACAAAGAATGCAAACTTGGTTGATATCGCTATCGAAGAAGGCCAGGTTGTAGTTACACCAAAAGATGCAGAAGAAAAAGCGTCACGTGCAATGTGGGGGACAATGACTCGTAACATTCGCAGTGCTGTTCAGGGTGTATCCGAAGGTTTTGCAAAACCTATGTATATGAAGGGTGTTGGTTATAAAGCATCGGTTAAGGGTAATCAGTTGGTTTTGGTTGCCGGTTATTCACACGATGTTATTATGGACATCCCGGCGGGCTTGACCGTTGTTATGGGGGATGCACCAACAGAATTTACCGTAATGGGTATGGATAAATGCTTGGTCGGACAATTTGCGGATAAAATCCACAAAGTTCGCAAAGCGGATCCATACAAGGGTAAGGGTATCTTCTATAAGGGCGAAAGAATCCGCCGCAAAGAAGGTAAGAAGAAATAATAACTAATTGATTCCCGCTGTTACGGGGATCGGAACAAAGGAAAAAGAAAATGTTGAAACATTTATCTACAGAAGAAAGACGCACACTGGCAAATCGCGGTGCGTTGAAAAGAAAAAATCCTGGCAAGATTCGTTTGTCGGTTTTCCGTTCTGGACGTCATATCGAGGTTCAGGCAATTGATGATGTCAAAGGCCACACAGTTTGTGCTGCTTCGTCCAAAGAAAAGGGCTTTGCGGGCAAGGGCTGGAATATTGCAGGTGCAGAACTGGTTGGTAAAGCATTAGCAGAACGTATTGTTGCTGCGAAAATTGCTGACAACTGTTATTTTGATCGTGGTGGTTATCGTTATCACGGTCGTGTAAAAGCACTGTGCGAAGCAATCCGCGCAGGTGGTGTAAGAATCTAAGATCAGGAATAACGGAGTATATAAATGGCACGTTTTGATGATAAAAAATTGCAGACGGATAACTTGGTAGATAAATTAGTTTCTATCAACCGTGTGTCTAAAACTGTTAAGGGTGGACGTAATATGTCTTTCTCGGCCCTGGTTGTGGTCGGTGACAAGGCAGGTCGTGTAGGTTTTGGTAAAGGTAAAGCGTTGGAAGTTCAAGCCGCTGTGCAAAAAGCAACCAAGGCAGCCAAAGCAAAAATGATTCGCGTTCCATTGAAAGAAGGTCGTACATTGCATCACGACAGCGCGGCTAAATATGGCGCTAGCAAATTGGTTGTCCGCAGTGCGGTTCCTGGTACTGGTATCATTGCCGGTGGTGCGTTGCGTGCGGTGTTTGAATGCTTGGGTGTTCAGGACGTTGTTGTTAAATCACAGGGTTCAAACAATCCAAACAATATGATTCGTGCGGCGTTCTTGGCGTTTGAAAAAATGAATTCTCCAAAAACTGTGGCGGCACGTCGTGGCAAAACAGTTGCGGAAATCATCGCCGGTCGTGATGGTAAAAAATTAGAAGCAACTGAAAATGCGGATGCTTAATAATCTGGACAATTGATAGGAGTTTGAATTATGGCTAAGATAGTTGTAAAACAAGTTAAAAGTACAATCGGTCGTCCAGAATCACAGGTCAAAATCGTGAAAGCATTGGGCCTGGGACGTATCGGCAAAACCAAAGAAATGGAAGACACTGCATCTGTACGTGGTATGGTTGCCAAAGTTTCCCATTTGGTTGAAATTGTAGAATAATAAAAAATAAACCGAGTACGTGGGCAAGGGCACTTGTCCACGTGCGAAAAAAGACTATATAAATAGTCGTTAGGATAACAAAGGAAAGAAAAAATGAAATTAAATGCATTGATGGATAATTTTGGTGCACGCAAGGACATTAAACGTGTTGGTCGTGGTATGGCATCAGGTTATGGTAAAACGGCTGGTCGTGGTCACAAAGGTCAGAAAGCACGCAGCGGTTCACGTAAACAAGCGACCTTCCAGGGTGGTCAGATGCCAATCTTGCGTCGTTTCCCAAAATTTGGTTTCAACAATCCTTTTGCAAAGGAATATGTTACAATCAATTTGGGTGATATTGAAAAATTTATTGCATATGGCAAGATTGATGCGTCAAAAGAAATCACAATTGATTCTTTGTTGGCTGCAAAAATCATCAATCGCAAATTGGATGGCTTGAAAGTTTTGGCCAAAGGCGAAATTAAAACAGCGGTTAACGTTGTTGCAACAAAATGGTCCAAGGCCGCCGAAGAAGCGATTGTCAAAGCCGGTGGTTCTATTAAGAACAACTAATCTTTATTTGCGGCATTTGGGATTTTTCCCAGATGCCGTTCAATGGTTAAAATTCAAAGTGCAATGAAATTCTTGAAGAAATATTTGGGGAATCTGACAGACTTGCAAAAACGTATTTTGTTTACGTTGGGTGCGTTGGTCGTTTATCGTATCGGATCATTTATTCCGCTGCCGGGGGTTAATGCGTCGGCGGTACTGCATTTGTTTAGTGGCGAAGGCAGTGGTATGATGGATATGTTTAATATGTTCAGTGGTGGATCGCTGTCGCGTATGTCTGTGCTGGCATTGAACATTTTCCCATATATTTCAGCGTCTATCGTTTTGCAATTATTGACCGCAACCAGCAAATCTTTGAGTGATTTACGCAAAGAGGGTGAGTCTGGGCGTGTAAAGATTAATCAATACACACGTTACCTGGCGGTTGTTTTGGCAATTATCCAGGGGTGGGCGATTGTTCGTGGTTTGCAGGCTATGGCACCGGTAAATGGTGTTGCCGCGGTTGTGAACCCAGGCTTTGCATTTGAATTGTCGGCTATTATTGCATTAGTTGGTGGTACCGTTTTTGTTATGTGGCTGGCGGAACAAATTACTGCCCGTGGTATCGGTCAGGGTGCATCACTGTTAATCTTTGCGGGTATTATCGCAGAATTGCCAGGTGGCACGATGCAGTTATTATCACGTGCGGGTGTTGGAGAAGTGTCACCGGCGATGTTGGCATTAACCATTGCATTTGTTGTTGGTATTGTTGCACTGATCGCATTCTTTGAACAAGCACAGCGTCGTATTCAGATTTTATACCCACGCCAGGTTATGGCAAATGGTGTTATGAATACAAATGCATCATATTTACCGATTAAGGTTAATATGTCGGGCGTTATGGGACCGGTTTTCGCAGCCAGTATTATGATGTTGCCGGCGTTTATTCAGCGTTTTGTTCAAAGCGAAAACTTAATCGTTCAGAACATTATGGGGGTGTTTACGTATGGTACGTGGTCATATATCTTTATCTATACGGTACTGATTGCGTTCTTTGCGTATTTCCAGACGGCGGTTATCTTTAATTCCGAAGAGACCAGCAACAATCTGAAAAATGCGGGTGGTTATGTTCCGGGGGTTCGTCCGGGTGAACAGACAATCAAATACCTGGATGGTGTTGTTTCGCGCACAACGGCGATTGGTGTTCTGTATTTGTTGGTAATTTGTGTTTTGCCAATTATCTTGAACACTCATTTGGGTATGCCGGTTGCAATTGGTGGAACCAGTGTGTTAATCGTTGCCGGGGTTGTTCTGGATACGATGAACCAGGTGCAATCATATTTGGTTGCCAAGCAATACAGTGGCGCAATCAAGAAACCAACTAAAAAGGGACGTTTCCGCGGCTAATCAAAGCCGTGTGGGACAAAAGAATTTGACTTTTGTCGCATTTTATATAAAATAGTGCGGCAGAATAGAATAACCGAATGTTTGTGTAATGTAAATATTCGGGGATAAATCCGGGATGCGGGTGGACGCATTCCGACCGTTAAACAAAACAAGGAAAAAGAAAAATGGCACGTATAGCAGGTGTGAATATTCCGACAGAAAAGCGCATCGAAATCGCGTTGCAGTACATTCACGGTATTGGCCCGGCCAAATCCGCACAAATCTGCAAGGCTTTGAAACTGAAAGATGGTTTACGCGCAAAAGATCTGACGGACGAAGATGTTATTAAGATTTCTAAATACATCGAAGAAAACTTTAAAGTAGAAGGTGATGTTCGTCGCGAAGTGACAATGAACATCAAACGTTTGCAGGACTTGAAGGCGTATCGTGGTATCCGTCATCGTAACCGTTTGCCGGTTCGTGGTCAGCGTACCCAGACAAATGCCCGTACACGTAAAGGTAAGCGTGTAGTGGTCGCCGGTTCCGCAACCAAAGGGAAATAAAAATTAATCTAACGTCGCATCTGCTTGATGTTGGCGCGCTCGTGTAGCGTTTGTACACTCCCGTCGCCCAACACACATACCTGCAACGTTATCTTAATTTTTGGAATAAGGTAGAGATTAACACCATAGTTAATTGAAGACATCTAAATAAGGAAAAATAAAAATGGCAGTAACAAAAGCTAAAAAGAAAGTCGTAAAGAAAGTATCGCACGGAATTGCGCATATTGTTGCGACGAATAACAATACTCGTATCACAATCACAGACCAGTCTGGCGCCGTGTTGACGTGGGCAACCGCTGGGGCAAATAATTTTAAAGGCGCAAAGAAATCTACGCCATATGCCGCGACAGTTGTTGCAGACGCGGTTGGCAAAAAGGTCGCCGAAATGGGTATGAAAACAGTTGATGTTTTGATGCGTGGTATTGGCCAGGGTCGTGAATCAGCCGTTCGCGGTTTGGCAAATGCAGGCTTGGTCGTACAATCAATCACAGACACAACACGTATTCCACATAATGGTTGTCGTCCAAAGAAAGTACGTAGAGTATAATAAAAAATCCCGCCAATCGGCGGGATTTTTTATAAGTTTACCTCTTCATTTGAAGTTTGTGCTTTGCCCCCCTATGGCTTTGTATAAACTAATGTTTGCTGGGGCGCCCAGGGAATTTTTTATAGACATATGGGATTTGTATGCTAATATGGTTTTGCCAGCGGGGTGGGGTGTAGCAGTCTAAGGAATAAATATGAAAAAACTTTTTCTTGCATCTTTTTTTGTAATGATATTTACCGTGCCTGCTTTTGCGGATGGTGTGGTAACAGAAACTGAAACCGTTACCACGGTAGAGGTTTTGGAATATAATTATACTGCACCGCGCTATGTTTCGTCGGCCCAGGTTGCTCCACACAAACGGCCGTGCGCCAAACGTAACGCGCCGGTTCGTGTTAAAACCCATACAGAGGTTATCGATCATTACCAATTGTATCAACCGGTAACCATATATCAGCCGGCGGGACGTGTGTCAACGCGTCGTATTATTCGTGCCCCCCAGGTGTGCAATAAATGTTATTAACGCTTCTAATTATGGTGTTATCAATGAATCCAATGTTAAGAATAAAATTCTTGGAAAAATTATTTGGCAAACGCGAAGTTGTTGAGCCAGAAAAATTAAGCGATGAACGTGCGCGTAAAATTTTGGGGGATTATATAAATCACGTTGTGATGTACAACTTTGATACACGTAAATGGAATTGCTATTACTATCTGGGGCATAATGTTATGACAACGGGTGTTGATTGCGCACGTATGAAAAGTGAAATTGAACGCAACCATCCAAATATTGAATTGGTCGCGGTTGTTGGTATGGCGATTGTAAGACCAAAATTGGAATTATTTACATATTTGCCAGAACCTGCGACGCGCAGTGATGCGGCGCCGATGGCGTATGCGACATTTATTACCCGTGACAGAAAGACCGGTAAATTAAATGATTTGCCACAAAAATGGGTGCGTTTGTCGGAATGTACACATCCGACATTTGTATGCGAGGCAATGCCACAGTTGCTGTCCAGTATCGGCTATTCTTCGGCGCCAATGTGGCATATTGATTGGTGTTTGAATGGCGAAAAAATAACATCACCATTGATTTCAGAAAATGACCGGGAAAAATATTACCGTCAACTTGGAAAAAATGCGCGACAAAAACAAAAATAGCCGAATATTCAATTGACTTTTGCGTAATCCTGCTATAAAATACGCGGGCGCGAACAGAAGTGGCGCGGCCATTTGGCGAAAATGATAAACTAAGCTAAAAGGAAAAACATATGATTGAAAAGAACTGGATGACGTTGATTAAGCCAAAAAAATTGACAATCAACACAGATGAACATAATCCAAATATTGCAACATTGGTTGCCGAACCATTGGAAAAGGGTTTCGGTTTGACATTGGGGACGGCATTGCGTCGTGTTCTGTTGTCTTCGTTGCAGGGGTGTGCGCCAATCTATATTAAAATTGATGGTGTTCAACACGAATTTTCCAGCATTTCTGGTGTTCGCGAAGATGTGACTGATATTATCTTGAATTTGAAGGGTGTTTATTTCAAAGCCCTGAGCGAGGGTCAGCACAAAGCATATTTAAAGGTTAAGGGCCCAGCCGTTGTTACAGCCGGTATGATTGAAACAACAGGTGGTGTCGAAGTTATGAACAAAGATGTCGAAATCTGCACATTGGACAAAGGTGCGAATTTAGATATGGAAATCACATTGGGAACGGGACGTGGCTATGTGCCAGCATCTGCACACGCAGATGGTCTGCCGTTGGGTGTGATTCCGGTGGATTCTATCTTCTCACCAATCTTGAATGTTGCAACCGAAGTTTTGCCAACACGTGTTGGTCAATCGACAGACTTTGATAAATTAGAATTGACGGTTAAAACAAATGGTTCTGTATCGCCGGAAGACGCAATTGCATTTGCTGCACGTATTTTGACGGATCAGTTGGTTGTCTTTATCAACTTTGAAGATCCGGCACAAATCAGCGCACCATCCGAAGATGAAAAGGCAAAAGACGCATTGCCATTTGATCCGAAATTGTTAAAGCACGTTGATGAACTGGAATTGTCGGTTCGTGCAAATAACTGCTTGAAGAATGATAAAATCAACTGGCTGGGTGAATTGGTACAAAAGACCGAAGCCGATATGTTGAAAACACCAAACTTTGGCCGCAAATCTTTGAACGAAATCAAAGTTCAGTTAGAGGCGATGGGCCTGGGTCTGGGGATGGAGGTTCCGGGTTGGCCACCAGAAAATATTGCAGAGTTGGCCAAAAAGTATGAGGACCCCTACAAATAAATTAAATTCTGTGGACACCTGTTGGTGTTCACAGATTCCTCGTGTATGTCCAATACACGTCGGAACTGCGAACATCAACATTTGTCGCACATAATTTAATTTCTTCGCACAGCAAGGGGTTATATAATTTTTCTTGCGCTGGGCGAAAAATAGGATAAAATAAAACGAATTTTAATCCCGTGGTTCTGGTGTGAATCAGGTCACGGACGTCTCAAAAAATCCCATCGGACGATGGGCAGAAGCAAACAAAGGAGTAATCGATGAGACATATGAAAGCGGGTCGTACATTCAATCGCGACACAAATGCACGCAAGGCCTTGTTTATCGGTCTGGCAAAAAACTTGATTGAAAAAGAACAGATTAAAACAACATTACCAAAAGCCAAGGATTTGCGCAGTGTCGTTGAAAAACTGATTACTCGGGCAAAGAACGATACGGTTGCTAATCGTCGTTTGACGGCATCTGAACTGGGTAACAACAGCGCGGCAACGGTTAAAAAATTGTTCGATGTTTTGGGCAAACGCTATGCAAATCGTCCGGGTGGTTATACACGCGTATTAAAAGCGGGTTTCCGTTATGGCGATGCGGCACCAATGGCAATTATCGAATTGGTTGATCGTGATGAAAACGCGAAAAAGGCACCAATTGCCCCGGTCGCAGAAGAAGTTGTTGAAGAAAAAGCGGACGAAAAGACGGCTGAATAATTCAATGATGCAAATTAAAATCCCGCCATACGGCGGGATTTTTTATGCGTGAATAGCGGTTAATTTTTTTATATAAGTATTTGCATAAAATTTAACAATGCTGTATAATTCTGTTGTTATGGTGGTTTTGCCATGATGGGGTGTAGTAACCCGTGCATCAAGCGTTTGGAATCGAAATCCGGCGCGCCGTTGGCGTGTTTTTTCGTATGATTCCCAGACGAAGAATAAGAAAACTCCTGAACTTTGTTGTCAGGAGGGTTGCGAATATATTGAATAAGCACACAATTCTTGATGATTGTTACTAACCTCCTGACCACTCGTTTTGCGCGTGGTTTTTTATTACAAAATAACAGGAGAAAACAATGAAAAAAATTTTTGCGTTTTTGTTTGCTATACCTTTTTTACCGGGGGCTGTGTTGGGTGTTGAGAAGTGTGTGCCGCTTGGGGCAGTGTCTACTAAGTTGCAGATTGTTAGCACAACGTGTTCGCGAAGCGTTGCAGATGGGGGGGTGAGTGATTGGGCGGTTTCGTGTAATACAACATATGATGGTTCTGGGGGGGCTGGTGAAACGGGATTGTTTAGCGTAACGGGGATTGCGCAATGTTCTAGTCAGTCTGGCAGTTTGGGTTCTGCCTTGACTTCATTAAAGACGGTTTCGTCTAATGATGCGGGGGACGATAAATATTGTTGGTGTAAAATGATCAGTCCGGCAATTTCAAGGTGGGTTTTTGCGTATTCTTATGGGACAGCATCTAAATGCAGTTATAGTTGTGTTGCGCGTTGTTCCTATTATTTATCAGAGGGCGCAGACGATAGTTATATGGGGGCTATGTTTGCAGATATGTCGGATTAAGGGGGGGGAGATGAAAAAAATTTTAATGTGTTTATTTCTGATGTTTTTCTGTGTGCCTTTGGCTCGAGGCTTTGTAAAAGAGGGTGGACATTGTGATGATAGTATAGTGGCTTTTCTGTGTGATTCAGGATTATTTTGTAATGAAGATAATATCTGTGAGCGAAGCGCTGGCTGTTCTGATGGGTTTACATCGGTAGAGGCTAAGAATATCATTGTTGCCAGCAGTTGCCCATTCTGGACACAGTCTATTGGTGAAGCGGTATCGTGTGAGGAAACAGATTATTCTGAAATTTGTATAAGGTTTGCACCGCCGGGGATGTTTTTTGAAGACAAGTCGGGAACATATGGCTTTTCGAATGCTTGCCCGTTGTCAAATTAAAATCCCGCCATATGGCGGGATTTTTATCGTGTGCGAATAAATGATTCTATGCGCGGACCGCGTTGATGTGCGTTTTGATAGAATGTGCCCTCGTGTCCGAATTTTATGCCTGTTTGTGGATTCTCGTATTGGATTACGCTGTAATCATATCCGCCGGCTTGGGCAATATAAAGCAATCGTCCGTCAACACTTAAATGTGGTAACAAATTTGACATAATTTGCAGCTGTTCACGACCGGGAACCGTGTCAAATATGTTTGATATGTTAATAATATCGTATTGGCCCGATATCTTTTCGTGTAATTTATTCAGTGGTGTGTGAATAAAATTAAACGGTTGTGTTATTGTGGCCTGCATACGTGCATATTCATCGCGTGTTGGCAGGTGTTCAGGGTACATCGAGCCACGATTAAAGTTTGCGTATTGGCCGTATTTATTCAAGATTTCAATACTGTCCACGGGCAGGTGTGGTAATACTCGTGCAATGTGTTTTGCGGTTCTGTAATCGCCGTATGTATTGTTAAGACTTTCGATTAACTCGCAATATTCATTGTGATTCAGTATCTTTAATGCGGTTGTTTTTATGTCTTGGATAACGTGCGCAAATAACGCGATGTCGTAAGTGTCGACGTGTGTGGCGCCGTTGATAGAATAAAACATTGCCTGGTCGCCACTGCCTGCGACGGTCAAGATACGTTTGGCGTTCTGGAAACGAGATGTTATCCAGCGTTGATTTTCATTCGATATGGCATATGCCGGTACAAGGTCTAGGTTCATTTATATCCTCCGTAACACTATTTAATATAGTACAAAACAACAAAATGTCAATATGATGTGTAAAATATCAAAATCATATAAATTTTGCGCTTTTAATAAATTCCTTTGGGTGATATAATAAAGGGGATAGAAGGGAAAGGTCTATGAGAAAAATTGCAATTTTATCTATGTTAATCGCGGGATTTATGTCGGCATCTGATGCGGCAACACCGACACAACGTCGTGGACGCACAGCGGGGACTGCTACAACCAGTACGACCGCATCGGCCCAGCCGGTTGCGGCACGTGCGGCGGCGGGGGCGCGTACGGCACCACGCGCGGCGACACCGGCGACAACGTCAACATCAAATACGGTGGTGCGTGGACGTTCAGCAACGCCAACCACCACAACGGCCAAGCCAGTTGCGGCACGCGCCGGTACAACGCAAAAGGTTATTGGTAGCGGAACCAAGGTTTCAACCGCGGCCAAGAATGTCGTGGTAAGCGAGGAATGTCGTGCCAAGTATGAAGGGTGTATGGATGCGTTCTGTATGTTGGATAATGAAACCGGTGGCAGATGTATTTGCAGTGATAAAAATGCAGAATTTGATACGATTTTGGCCGAAATTGAAAAATTAGATGAACAGTCTTATAAAATGGCGACCGTCGGCGTAGAACGCCTGGAAATGGGTGATGATGCAGAGGCGGCGATGAATATGGCAAAATCTGTGGCGGATTCTTTGACCGAAGATTCGGGTAAATCCAGTGCGTCAAAACGTCGTTCACTGGATTTATCTATGTGGGATACGGCCGTTGATTTTGACGAAGATGTTGATGTCTTTGGTGGAAACGAAGATTCTATTGAGGGGAAAGAGGGTGATGCCCTTTACGCGGCGGCAGCTAAATTATGTGCCGCCCAGATTCCGGAATGTAGTGCGGAATTAACGCTGATGAAAACATTGTATGGTCAGAAAATCCGTTCGGATTGTGCAGCGTATGAAAATTCATTAAAACAACAGAAAAATGCATCCGCGAAAAAATTGGCGGCCGCGGAACAGGCGTTGCGCCAGACCGCGTTGGACCAGTATCGCAGTGCGAATAAATATGACCTGGGGCAGTGTACGGTAGAATTTAAAAAGTGTATGCAAAATACCGGTGGCTGTGGCGAAGATTTTGCGAATTGCGCATCGGTCGCAGCAATGGATTCAACCAATACACGCAAAAGTACGACACGTGGTGCGAAGGCGTATCAAATCAAGGGGGCGGCAACAACTATTGAAATTTCGGCATCAACATATGATGCATTGATTGCGAAAAAGCCATTGTGTGAATCGGTTACAAAATCGTGTGTAAATGTTGCTGGCCAGGTTTGGGATACATTCTTGCGCGAGGTCGCGCCACAGTTAAAGTCGGCGGAACTTATTGCAGAGGATAATGCACGTCAAAATTGTATCGGAACAATTTCTGATTGTTTCCAAAAGGCGTGCAAGGACACAATGGATCCAAATGATCCAGATGGTTCATATGATATGTGTCTGTCGCGACCGGCAACGATGTTGAATCTGTGCAAGGTTCCATTGAATGCGTGCGGAATTGATGCGACAAATGAAACGACCGCCCAGGCGTCGCAGATTTGGGATTTTGTGGTGGCGCGTTTGGCGTCTATGCGTGTTGATGCCTGTACGACCCAGGTCAAGGAATGTATGCAATCCGAAGACAGATGTGGTGCGGATTACGCGGGGTGTGTGGGGTTGGATACAGATACCATTATTCGTATGTGTCCGTATGACAAGTTAACTGGTTGTCAACAGGTTTACGGTGAAAAAAATGTTACCGGCGAACAAGTTTATGACAATATTGCTAATATGATTCAGGGGTTGATGCTGAATATTGACAACAGTTTGTATTCTGCGTGTCAGAATGCGGTTAATACAGCGGTTATCAGTGTTTGTGGCAGTGCCGAAGAATGTAACGCGATAAAGGTTGATTCAAATCTGGGGGCGCGCTCTTTGAAACTTGAAATCTGTACGACGGATGGTGAATGTTACGAAAATATTGATATGATTCCATCTGAATATCTGGGCAGTGGTGAAAATACAGAAAAGAAATTCAAAAGTAATATTGCGGGAACCCTGCCGTGGAATGATATAGATTTGGTAACGGAAACCATTGATGATGCAACCGGTGCGGTTTTGCCAAATGAAAAACAGGATAACGGTATGACATACTTGTCCTATGTGGGGGCTGGGGTGTCGGATGACCAGATGGCGGAAATGGCCAATATTGACAAGGTTATTGCCACAATGGTTTCACAGTTGGAATCGGACGAGAAGGTCAAGCAGTGTATCAAGGGACGTACGGTCCAGGGTATGGTTGTAAATAATGCCAGAGAAGACCTGAAAGGTGGTGCGCGTTTCCCACAATTGGCGATGTCGGGGCGTTCGATGATTGCAAATGCGGTATTTGCCGCCGCGCGTCAAAACTATTATGATCAGTATGATAAACTGGTTGCGCAGGGGCTGAAAGAATTGTCCAAGGTGGCGACCAAGATTGCAGAATATGATGCAATTGATGCGGCGCATGCTCAGGAATTAGAAAACCAGACATATGCCGCCGAACAGGCCAAGGCAGAAGCAGAAACGCAGATTGCGGTTGCAAATGCTCAGAAAGAGGTTATTGCCGCAGAGATGGAGGCCGAAAGAGTCAAGAACGAAGAAAAGGAAAAAGCAAATAAGATTAATAAAGAAAATTGCTTGAATTCTGTGGGTGATAATCCAACGATAACCGGGAATACTTCTAAAAAGGATTATTCTGTTAACAAGAAGGGTACAGTGTATGAAGAATGGAGAGAAGCGACTTGGAATCCGTCGACTAATACCTGTTCGCTTCTTACAAGACATCGTGATTGCAAGGATATCAAGTGTAATGTTGAGTCGTTCTTGTGTAAACCAAGACGTTGTAGAGATGGTAAATGGGGATCTTGGACAGAGAAACCTCAGGAAATCACATTCTAAACAAATCCCGCCGAAAGGCGGGATTTTTTAGTGGTTAGTGTGAGTGGTAAGTGGCTAGTGTCGGCATACATAATTACTTAGATAAATAAAAGTTTAGCTAAGAATTTAAAATCTTGGAACATAATCACTATTGTCATTCCGGGGCTTGACCCCGGAATCCAGGTGTAGGCAAATAAAAAGGAAAAACAAGACCTGGGTCCCGTGGTCAAGCCACGGGATGACAAAATTTTTACAACATTTTGTTAGGACTTACTTCTATAAACTTTTATTTATCTACGCAATTATTCGGGAATTTGGTCTGGTGTGGTAATTATTGTGATTCCCATTGTTTCCCATTTTTCTCGCATTGCGTCCAGGTCCATTATATTTTCGGCGCCCAGATATAATATCGGGGTAACTTTTTTTTCGTGTGCAATATCAATTAAATGCTTTATTGGTGACGTGATTTGTTTGCCGGTGGCGAACCAGAATTCATCGTCACAGACCCAGAAATCTTTATCAGTGTGTGTTACGATTGCGTGTTTGTCTGTGATTATTACATCGTCTATGATTTCAAATTTTTTTCCCGTGGAATCTAGATAGTCTGATATTGGGTTATCGTTGGGTTTGGCGGGGGTGTCAAATGTAATGTCTGTGAATGTGGGGGCGCTATAATCGTCACCATTTGTTGGCGCAATATCAAAGTCCGATGGTAATGGAATTTCGGATATTTCGGGTGCGGGGCTGGTTGCAACCTGGGGAATTAATTCGGGGGTTTGAATTATAGGTTGGTTAAAGGCCGAGCGTTGTTCCGGGGTAATGTTCATTCGTGCGCGAATGTATGCCGTGCGTAATTCGGATGGCAATTCGTCGGGCAGTGTGTCGTTTTCTGATTTGTCGGCTGTGGCGGATTTTTCTTCGTCTTTTTCAGCGTCGCTTTTTGGGGGATTGATAAGCGTTGGTTGCATATGGGCCCAGATGCCTTTGATAAATGCGGGAATCGGAATGGAAAAAAGTGGTTTCTTGGTGCGTATAATCAATGTGGTGCTGGCGATATATAATGGCAGGGCCGCCAATATCAATATGCCAAATACAAAGCCGGGAAAACCGCGTAATTCAGCACGCAACAAATGTCGCCAGTATGCAATTGAGAACATATTAAAATCGAACAGGAATCTTAATACAAGCCACATTATTGCAGTATAGCATAGCGTCCATATAATGGCGTATTTGTGGGTCTTTAAAATTTCAAGAATCTTTTTCATTGAAATTATTATAGACAACGTGTCCGATTTGTCAAATATAATTTTGTCAAAAAGGACTTTTTTTATATTGCTTTTAATGGTATAATTGAAAAGATAAAATTAACGGGGGGACGGTTATGCGTTGTTTAAATTTAAAGAAGTTTTTTGGTGCGTCGATTGCGGGACTGGGTATCTTTGCGTTTGTAGGGATGTGCTATGCGGCATCTAATCCGGGGCGCGCCGCGTATGGTCGTGTGTCGGGCGCGACAACGGCGCGTATGCCATCTATGCCGACATTGCCGGGTATGGCGGTTGGAAATACAACACAGAATGTTCCGACAACACCAACTGTGCCCAGCGTTCCAGATACGCCAGATGAACCGGATACACCAGATGAACCAGATGTTCCGGATACGCCGGCAACAGAATGTCCGGATGGTGCTGTGAAAAATTCAACTTATTCGGTTGAAAATTGTATGAATGATGTTTTGCGTTGCGTAAATGGTGGTGCGTTGCCGGGTGGCTTGAATGATTTATTTAACGAAGATTTTCGCAACGCGATTGAAAATGGAATGGGTATTTGTTCGCTGGCGGTTGACAAGTGTGTAAGCGATGTTCGCAAGGATTGTCGCAATGTTTATCGTTCGGCGGCGGATGTCTGGATTGACTTTAATTCACGTCGCGTTCAGCCGGAATATTATAGTTATGTTCTGCGCAAAACGGGGCTGACGCCGAACCAGGCCGAAAATACCTGTCGCTTGCTGGACAAGAATACGTATGGTTCGTCCTTTACGGCGGTGTCAAATACGGGAAATGTGACCGCGGAATATAATAAAACGGTCGGTGCCTATAATGGTCAGCACGGTAATATCTTGGTTAAAAATCAGCCAATGGGCGTAGAGGTTAATGATGGTAATCCGGGCGTAGATGGTGCGCGTGGGCATTATGCGCGTTGGGATGCGGCGTCGGCGACCTGTTTGGTTCGTGTGGCGGCATATAATAAAAACGAACAGATTAAAAACAGTTGGCTGTTTGGTGCGGTCGGTAACGATCAACCGGCCGAGGTTTGGCAACCTGTTGGTGAAACGTTCACTTGTAACAAAGATTTGTTTGGATTCTCGTTGATGAATGATACCAATACCGTTGCGGTTGTTGGTGTCGGTGGTGGAACGCTGTTGGGGGCGGGAATTGGCGCGGTATCTGGCCACGGTGATCAGCGTTTTGATTGTGCCAAGGAAAGACATCGTCAATTGTTGGCAGATGAATTACGTGCCGGGGCAAATTCCGGGATACTGGGTGATTATATGTCTGCATCCAACAGAATTTCGGTGGCGGATAAGACGTTTACCGTGGCACAATGCGAAGATGTTGTAAAACTTTATGATACATATCGTCAACTTAAGACGGCGGTTGATGGGTGCACTGGTCCGCGTACCGAGGTCCAGGTTCAGCGTGAATTGTACGCGGTTTGTCAAATTGATGCGTCGGCTGATAAGTCTGATGAAGAGGTGCTGAAAGAATGCTTCCAGGGGCTTGCGGCGCAAAATTCAGACTTTAAAATCTGCATAGATGGTAATGCGACATCTGTTGATGCGTGTGTGAAAATGGTTCTGGATTATCAGGAGAAAAATTCGTCGGCAAACCAGGAACGTTGTACAAGATTCCGTGAAATTAATTTGGCCAAGTTAAATGGTGAAGGGATTTATTGTAACAAGGGTGAAGAATGTCACAGTTACCAGGATTTGGCCGGGGAATTGGCACGTCTGGGGAGTGTCTTTACAGATGATATAAGTGATATGATTGAAAAGGGAATTGATGGAAATCGTGGCAAAACAACTGTAATTGGTGCGGCGTCGGGTGCGGCCGCGGGTGGATTGGCCACGGCAATCACGGCATTCGTAGAAAAGAATAATATTAGTTGCCGTGTTGGTGATGGACTGGATACGGTTGCGTATGGTAAATCATATTCACTGGGGAATTTGCGTGATTTCTATATCAAATGGAATTTGCAATTACCGGATACGATTTCACCGACCGCCCACGTCACGGACTGTCAGTCTTGGAAAGATATGTGTGCGGCGTACACTGATTTGAATTTGTGTAAATCGGCACAGTTTAATTACAAGCCTGCGGGGGCGCCGACCATAACGGCAATACCGTCTGCTTGTATCGCATCGGGCAGTGTGTGTATCGAAAACTATCCGGTGGCAAAGTCATACGGTGCGTGTGAATAAGGTGTCAAAAAAATCCCGGCATTGCCGGGATTTTTTATTTTGTATATGTGTATTCTACTTTGGCGTGACCAGACATTATACGACGTGTGGTCTTTACCTGTGCCAATGTGTCCAGAACAACGCTGGTGCAGCCATTGATGACGATGTTGTTTATTTCGTTTTCGTTGCCAATAACCACTGTATTGTTGCCTGAATTATTTGTGCCAATTTTTATTTCATTGGCTGGTGTTGTTGCAGTAGGTGTCTGGGTTGGTGTAGCCTGTACAGGTTTCTTTTGCACCGGTGCTTTTTGGACGGGCTTCTTCGGAGTTGGCTTTTGTTGAGCCGGTTTTTTCTTGTCCTGGGGGCATCTTTTGCTGTGTGCGTTTTCACAACTGTCCAGGCGTTCGTTTACCACAGACAAAGAATCTGTTAATTTGCGATTTTCGCGCAATAAGCTGTCGACAACAAATGCAGCGCGATCCGAGTCTTTTCCTTGTTCTGATGCGGCGGTGTGATTAGCGTTGCCACAACCCGCCAGGGCGCCTGCAAACAATGTTGCTGGCAAAATAATGCGTGCTAAGATCCATTTGTTTGATGACTTGGTTGTCATAATTTTTCCTTTTTTTATGTTGGTATTTTGAAAATAGACAAAATTCTAAACTTTGTCAAGCAAAAAAATAGATTTGTATTTTTTTCACTTTGCAGTGATATGTCTTTTTTGATATAATTTCTTAGCAGAGAGAAGATGAAAAAATATACATTGTTTTTATTTGGTGCGATTATGTTGATGCCGGTGACCGGGGGTGCGGCGTCATCGTGTTCGCGGGCGAATCTGACGCGTTGTTTGGATTCTGTGTGTGCGATTAATGTTTCGTCTAATCCGGCGGCCCGTTGTCAGTATTGTGGCACGGCCAGTGCGGGCGAACCGCCCGTGGCCGGTATGCGCAGTGTGTCGATTGGTGCGTCAGCGAAGTATAATATTTCAGATAAAGACTTAAAAAAGGCGCCCAAGGAACCGGCCGAACGTTATTCCTGGGCGGCCGAGCAATGCTTGAAAAAGGTTGCGGGGTGTACGACCGATGATGTTGCCGATGTGTATGATGCTCTTATAGAGCAATCTTGCAAAGCGGCCGGCATTGCGGCCGAAATGAAATCGCTTGCGGCGGATGCGGCGGTGGCGCGTACGGCGTCGTCTTGTTCGGCGGATATTAATGCGTGCCTGATGATGGATAATCGTTGTGGTGCAGATTTTTCAAATTGTAAATCGGATGCTGATTTTAATAAACACTTTGCGTCTTGTGGTGTTGATGCGACCGGATGTGATGAATTTATGTCGGATATTCGCGATGATTTAATTGCGGCGCGTGACAGTATGATTAAAAACGCAGATGCGGCGGTTGAACGCATTGTTGCGGCATATAAAAATGCGCGTGAAAATTTATTAGCAGGTGTCAAGGCGCAATGTGCGGATGGTGCGGCACGTGATGCGTGTGTTGAGACGGTCTGTGCGACGAATATGGTGAACAAGTGTGCGGTTGGGTTTGAGTCTGAACGTGCGTTGGCAACACAAATGTGCAAGTTTTATGATGTTGCGTGTGATACACTGAGATAAAAAGGCGGGGCGGGATCGCGATGATAAAGTGTGCAAATTTTTTCAAATATTTTGTTTCGGTGGCAATGGTGTTTGCGGTGATAAATGCGGATGCGGCGGTCGCGAAACGTGGCACAGTGTCCCGTGCCAAGGTAACCGCGGCGGCGCGTGCGCCGGTTGTTGCCACAACGGCCGTTGCTGTCACACAGGCTGACCCAGAGCCAGAGGTTATTGTTGAAGAAACGGTTGTAACCGAAGAGCCTTTTGAATTTGAAGACAGGACAAGTCAATTTGATGATGCGATTGGTGGGGTAAGTGCATCGGGTGCGTCGGATGATGATGAATTGGCCGAGATGATACGTCGCCAACGTGCGGCGGCGGATGCGTCGGATGCGACCGAGACGGTAAGGCGCACGACCAACGCAATGGCGACATCGGGACAAAATGCGTGTGATATGGGGTTGCGTAAATGTATGCAGGCAAAGTGTGGTGCAGATTTTGCAAAGTGTGCCGGCGATACAGATACAATCTGGGGTGATAAAATGGACGCGTGTCGTCGTGACATTAAATGCAGTGGTGCGGAATATGCGGCATTTGTGCCCGAGATTAAGGCCGATCGTGATGCGAATGCAGAATTGGCAAATTACAATGCGATTATAAATTGTGGAAATAAGTATAATTCGTGTATTTTGGCGGAATGCGGCGCAACTTTTTCAAAATGTCTGGGGAAATCTTATGGTGATGCGGCAATTGCCAAATGCAGAAAGATTCAAAATGAATGTACGGGGTTGGATAATGGTCTGGCGTCGCGTATGATGAATGTTTTTGCCGGTGTGCGCCAGGATGCAGAAAAGCAGGTTCAGCGTGATGAACAACGTCTTTATGATTTGCGTGACGAGATGGCGGCTGTGTGTCGCAAGATGGGCGCGATGTTCGATCAACGTTCATTAGATTGTGTTTATACGGTTAATTTCTTTGCAGATAATGCCACGACGCCATATGCGTCGAAAAAAGCATATGCGGGCGGTGTGTTCAGTTGCGATCCGGGCTGGTTTGGTATAGATGTTACAACGTTCAAAGAAAATGCGTATCGCCTGACGCGTGAACAAAAATCTGCGTCGTCGGCAATGTTGGGGTCGGGTATTGGTATGGCGGCCGGTGCGATTACATCTGGTGCGATTGACAGGGCGCTTGAAACACAAAAGGCAAAGAAAGAATTAAAAAAGGCCGAGGCTGGGGATGAAGAAACGCTGGAATCGGACAAAGAAAAAAACAAATCGAAAGACAAGACCGATGAAGTGACGGGTGAAAACGAAGATGACAGCAAGCCGGGTGCGGCCGGGCGTCGTTGTGTCGAAGCGGGCGGAAAATGGGAAAATGGTGCCTGTGCCGGTGCAACCTGTGACGATGGCAAGAAATGGGATTCGTCTAAGAACAAGTGTGTTAAGGATAAAGAGTTGGACGAGTCTGAAAAAAAGTCCGAAGAAGGCGATAATAAAGATGAGGAAAAAGATGACTCTTTGGACACTGCGGAGGTCGCTTGTGGTGATAAGGGGGGGGCCTGGGGTAATGGTAAATGTTCCTGCAAGAATAAAAAAGGAAAAGATATTACAACTACAAATCCAGTTAAAGATTGTGTAAAGCCAAGCGAGGCTGGTTCGAAGAATGATGGTAAAAAAGAAAGTTCAGAACCGGCAGATGATAAAAAGAAAAATGTCCTTAGCGAAAATCAAAAAAAGGCCTGTACAAGTAAAGGGGGAACGTTGAATACAGATTTTACGCTGTGTTTATGCAAAGATCGTTATGGCAGAAGTGTCGAGACAGATAATCCGATAAAAAACTGCGTAAAGCCAAAGGAAGATAAGAAAAGTGCAGAAGCGGTACCCGCAAAGGCAGATTCCCAAGGGGCGGATAATAAAGGTAACGCAAATATTAGTACAAAAGAGAAGTGTGAAATTGACGTGAGCAGTAGGTATAATGTACTTAATATACCAAGGGAATCTAGGTATAACGAGATTTTGGCACAGTTAAGGCAAGAGAACGATGATAAAATAGCTGTATGTGTCGATACGCCAGTAGGCGACAGCGGTTTAGAGTTTTCATGTTCTGGCACGGGTCAACCAACGTGTATTGGTAAGTTGAAATCTGGAGAAAAACCAAAGGATAAAGTTGACGAAAACTGTTGGGCCTGTGTATGTGGTACATCAGAGGTGGTCTTAAAAAACAAGGCCCGTGAACAATTTATAGACGAAAAAGTAAAGCAGGAATGTGAATAAAATATGAAAAAAGTATTTTTTGGAATTTTAATAGGTTTAATTTCTTTGCCGGCGATGGCGGTGACTGTTTCTGGGACGGTTTTAGAGCACGATGGTGAACCGTTGGATTTTGCCACGGTACATGCACCGGGTACAACCAAGGGGTTTACAATCGTTAATGACGATGGCACCTTTCTTGAATCAATTGACGTTGATGCAAATACGGAATTAGAGGTATCTTTTGCGGGTTGTACGCCGCAAAAGTTCAAAGCATCAGAATTAAATAATAAAAAGATTGAATTAAATTGTCAGAACTTGCTAGATACAACCGTGGCGGTTACCGAGTTTAAATCCCGTAATTGCAATTCGAATGAATTAGATGCTGCAAATGCCACCGCCGGTAAAACCGCACTAAAAGATGGCGAGAGTGGAATTTTCTGTAATCCGACCGCGTGCAAGTGCGGATATGATTTGGATAAATCTGATTCGGCAAAACATAAATGTGTTAAATGGGAAGATGGCAAAAAATGTACAAAAAATACCACGCCAAAATTACCCAATAATGCAAAATCTGCAAATATGGTGTGCGAAAATGATGTTGCAGTTTGCAAAATTGAATCTTGCGATGGGGTGGAATTTAAACTTGAAAATAACAAGTGTGTGAAAACATCCGGCGACGAATGCGATGTTAATGACCAAAATGCCAAGACGGCAAAACTTGAAAAGCGTGGCCAGAATATGGTTTGTGTTATTCGCGTTTGTGTCAAGGGGTACGTGCCGGCGGATGATGGACTTTCCTGTGTGTTAAGCGAAGGTGACTGTACCACAGAACAGTTATCTGCGTTGGATGAAAACGCAACCAAGGGCGAATTAAAGAAGCAGAAGTGCACAATTACAGAATGCAAGCCCGGCTTGACGCCAGAAAATAACAAGTGTGTTGAAATCAGCGGCGCCTGTGGTACGGATGATTTACCCGAAAATGCAACATCTGGACAGATTAAGTTTGATTCAGCGTCCCAGAAAAAGGTTTGTTTGGTATCTGGGTGTGTTGGTGGATACAAACCCAGTGATGATAAATTATCTTGTGTGGTTGATGAAGAAGAACAAGCCAAGATAGATGACGCCCGTGAAAAATATGAGGCCGCCAAGGCCAATGAACAATCCCTGGGGAATCGTTTGCTGGGGGCGGCGACAATGGGATCTATGGGAATTGGCGGTATGATGGTTGCGTCATCGTTGGCCGAACAAAATGCGGATGCGGATGCCGAAATGGATATGACGGCATATCTGGCAACGTTCAAGTGTGATTATGGCGCGGGATTAAATATTCGTGGGGGTGAAGTTAATGTAGAACTGCCCGGGGCGACGGAGTTAATACCACTGTATTCCGAATATGTTACATTGGCGAATGATTTAAAAGCGCGCAAAAACCAACTGGGGTTAAAAGCGGGAATTGAATCTGAAAAGATTTTGGATTCTGCAACAACGGGTTTGTACGATGATGTTGGTGTTGGGATTACGTCCGGGGCGTATGCATCACTGGCACGTGCATTACAGGACCCAGATGGTGCGGACGCAAAAATGTGGGCCGAACAGAAGGACAAGACCGCCCAGAACCTGAAAACGGGGGCTATAACCGCCGGTGTTGGTGCGGTGGTTGGTATTGCCGGAAATGCAATAAACAAGGGGATTATAAAAAATCGCGAAAAATCCAAGCCAGAGGCCGCGAAAAAACTGGAAGAAGAGGTTGCAAATATAAAACCGGCGACGGGAACCTGTCCATCCCAGGCCAGTGGGGTATTTCCAAACTGTGTTTGCAATAGTAATAAAGAATATAATCGTTTTGCAAACGAATGTCGTGAATGTACCGGCGGTCGTGTGTCGCAGATAATAGAGGGTGAACAACGTTGCGCTTGTACTTCAGATAAAGAGTTTGATGATGGCAAACAACAATGTGTTGATAAAGAAAGAGTTCCCGAATGTAATTCTGAGGCGGGTGAACAATTGCAAAATGGTGAATGTGTTGTTGTGACGCCTGAGCCAGAAGAAAAGGAAGAAGAAACACCAACAGAGGAATCTTTTGAGATTGTATTACCGGTGGATACTATGTTCGAGATTGGAAAATCTGTATTACGTCCCCAGGTAAAGACTAGCCTGGATGCCTTTGTGACGAACTTAACAGCCACAGGAATAAGCAAGTGCAGTGATTTTGAGGTTGCGGGCTATGCAGATCCGGCGGGGGGAAAATCGCGGAATCTGACATTGTCCAAGGAACGTGCCGCCGCGGTTCACGATTATTTGATGTCAAAGTCTGATTTTAAGGCATTGTTGGGTAAAGCGTCGACGGGGGTGATTGGCTATGGCGAATCACATTGTACCTGTGGCGTGGCAAAGGATGGTATTCCGGCGGATAAGCAATCAGATGTTGATTATAAATATTGTGTTGATAAACCGGCGACCGCGGTTGTCCCGGATGGGGTTCGTTTTGTGCCGTGTGTCGTCGTATAAGGATTAAAATGAAGTGTACGCGCCCAACGGCATTGCAATCTGTTATGGATTCTGTATCAAATGTGTCGGAGGGACTGGGCGCGGGGCTTGTGTCTGGGTTGAGCACGAGTAACATAAAATTAAACTAGACAGGTTTGCGGATTATATGCTAAACTGAACAAGGTCAGAGAGAATAGTTATGAAATATATCAGAATTTTATTACTTGCATTATTTATGATTCCGTTTGGTGCGCGCGCGGCGACGCAGAATGAATTTATGGTCGCGGCCCAGTTGCTGGCGGCGGCGCGTAATGCCGATATTCAACAGGTGCAAATTCTGGTAAACAATGGTGCCGATATTAACTATGTCGATGCGACGGGATTGTCGCTGGTTTGTACGGCGTTGATGAATAATGATACACGTGCCGCCCAGATTTTACAGATGTATGGTGCGGATGCGTCCCAATGTGATCGCCAAATTAAGAAATATAATAATCGAACCAAGCCAAAGCCCAGTGGGGGGCTGTTCAGTGGACTGTCATCCGTCCAGAGTATGACATTAGCGGCGGCGGGTGCCGCCGTTGTCGTAGGGGGGCTGTTGTTATTAACAGATGTATTGGACCCGGGTAACGATAATGATAATGGTGGGACGTCTACGGGGAATCGTCCCGGATCCGGTGGTGACTCGGGTGGGGGTAATGCAACCGATGTCTTGACCATACCATACAGTCCGGCATATTTGGGGATAAACGGCTACATAAACACCAGCAATGAAAAATATTTGGCGAATTTAAAGACCTGGAATCCGACCGAGGGCGGTATTCGTCAGGCCGATTTTAATTATTTCAGACCGTCCGTTGCGCCGGGGATAAGTAATTTCAAAAATGATGGAATTTTGTTGCCGGTGCAAAACTATTTACTTATGATGCACGGGTATTCTGCATTCGCAAATGGCTATTTGGGGCAACTTATATTCCGCAGTACATCCAATAACTATAATCCATTGCCGATGGAAAATTCTGCGTCGGGTGGTGAACCGGTGGCGGTTGGTATGATAACCGCAAATGGTCTTAATCCAACGGGGGCTGCCGCGCGTACAAGTGCCGATACGGTCGGGATTTTGGTGGCGTCGGGTGCGGGCGCGGGTGCGGCCACTATGACAAAAGATAAATATTTAAACTATAACAACCCCACGGATAACGTGCTGGGGACAGAAAAGACGGGCTTTGATTTGTCGGGTACTGGGACGGCGATGAATCCATTCGCAAGTGCTTATGATGGCGCATTGGTTAAAATTGTCGCGGGTTGGACCGGGGAACGTGGCGCGTATGAATATGATGAACAAG
Source organism: Alphaproteobacteria bacterium (assembly GCA_015062485.1). GTDB lineage: Bacteria > Pseudomonadota > Alphaproteobacteria > Rs-D84 > Rs-D84 > Enterousia. The sequence goes on along the minus strand of SUUO01000007.1, from coordinate 4,251 downwards.
ATTTTATTGCGGGTGATTTTTGGGGATTTGTTCCAAATGGACGTGTGGGGGTTTTCAAAACCGGTAATGGCCAGGCCTTTGTGAATATTGATACGCCGACAGATGGCGCGGTCTTGGGGACCAGCAGTGGTGAAAATTCAATTGGCGTGGGTGATACGGTTGTATTAAATGGCGTTACATACACGATGTCTTTGGCGGTGGATGCGGCACTTACCAATCCAACGATAACGGTCAACGGCACAACGTACAAGTTGCCGGCAGAAAGTACTATGTTGCGTGGCGTTTGCACCAGTGATGTTGCCGGCGCGTGCGATGATATTTCAGATATCGCAATTTATAAGGGAACAGATGGGTATTTTTATGTTAATACAACCGGTGGAACCGGACCGGATGCGGTATGGGTGGTGAATGACAACAATATTTATGCCCAGAAAGAATTGCAAGATGTTGACTTTAAAAATTTTGAGGCGCTGTATGCGGCCAAATCGGACAGTGATGTGTTGGCTAATGTTTCTGTTATTCAATCGGCGCGTGGTTTAGATTATGTTAAAATGTCGGATATGCCGCAACTGATTGATGTGCTGAATGCCAATCCGGTGGATGTGTATGTTGGTTTGATTAATGATATCTATGATAGGGATGATACACAAAATACCAGCCAGGGCATTTATGCAAACCAGTTGTTGGGGGGATATAATGCAAATTCACCAATCTTGGTTATGCCGGCGGGGGAATTTGCATATGGATATGGTGCGGGCAAATCTTTGTCTGTGTTGGATGCGACATTTGAAAATTATGCACCGGTGATATATCCGAATCTGGAACACCTATTTATGACGGTTGTTGCGGTTAAACATAAAAAGGGAACAGATGCGGCAACGTCTATTGAAAATTATGGCAATGGCACAGATAGTAATTTTGGCCCATTGACATTGTCTTCTTGGACGGATGCGGATGGGACGGTTTATAAATCGCGTAAATGTGGTATTGCGGGAATGGGGCTGAATGGGATTGACCCGTGGTGCTTTGCAGCGGCGGGCGCGACCGCGGAAATGGCGACCGCGGCGGCGGCGGGTGCGGTTGCATCGGTAAAGGCCGCATTTGCAGATGCAGATATGTCAAATGCAGAATTGTTTACATTGTTGGCGTTGACGGCGGATGGTGCATATCTGGGGTCTGATGATGACGGAAACAGGTTTTCAACGGAAACATTGGCAAATTATTTGCGTGGAATGTATGAATTGCCGCCGGAATATTATGAAGATACTTTGGATGCCGATGAATATCTGAAAGCATTTACAGAGGTATATGGTTATGGCCTGATTAACCTTGAGCGTGCGATGACGCCAAATAAGCGTTTATATTTCTTTGATGGAATTCAGATAGTATCTGCCGATAAAAACGCCTATTGGGGGGCGGCGACAAATACATCCGTGCGTGCGTCCAGTGTTCTGAACCTGGCGGGGGCACGGGTTTCAACGGCGGTGTTTGATGTGCTTGAAAGTGTTGATGGGTCAATGCGCCTGCCGCGTGTGTGGGAAAGTGAGTTTGCACTGGGGAACACGACCAAACGTGGCCTTTATATGGGGGATGTTTTGGGTGAATTCAAAGCACGCAAAGAAAATGCAGTGGTGACAAAAATTGGTGATATGTCGTTGTCTATGGCGATATCAGAACGGGCCTATGTCGATAATATGGGGGGGCTCGACAATTTATCGTTGGGGTATGAAAATGATAATTGGAATCTGAGTGCATCATATCAACGTTATTTCACAGATGGTATGTCCCGGTTCAGTGGTATGACGAATCCGATTTTAAATCTGGCGTCTAATGTTGTGACGACGGGCGCGGCATATAAGGCCGGGGATTGGTCGTTCGGTGGGCGTGGGTATTCGGGCCTGGTTACGGATGAAAGTTTGTTGGAAAATGATCCAACAATATCGGCACAATTTATGCCGGGGCAATTGGGGCGTATGTCCGGTGCGGAAAGTCATATTGCGTATGACGGGGATAAATTTGGCCTGTCGGCGTCATTTGGTATGGCGCGCGAAAGTGATACTTTGCTGGGGGCGGTGACGGATGGTTTGTTACGCCTGGGGGCAGGGGATACAACGTATGTGGATGTTGTGTCGCGATATGATTTTTCAGACCGCTTTGGGCTAAGTGCCCGTGCAACATTTGCCCGTACGACGTCGGATGCGACGGGGGCAATGGTGTTGGGATTGACCGATATAGAATCAAATGCGTTTTCATTTGGTGCAAACATTGGCGATTTTGAATTTACGGTGGCGCGGCCCCTGGGGATTACAGATGGTGCGATGCAATATGCGCACGCCGAATATGATGTGGTAGAGGTTGCCACGGGGCAATATGACCTGGTGGTGCGTGATGCACGTGTTGACGATTTGTCCCTGAGTCCGGATAAGCGAGAGGTTCGCTTTACCGCGACATATCGGCAAAAACTGGGCGAATTTACCGATGGTGCGCTGGGGATGATTTATCGCGTAAATCCAAATCACACCAACGAATTTGGTAATGAATCCATCTTTATGATGAAGTTGTCACATCGATTGGGGATTTAAAAACTTAATCTCTTGACAGTGGCGGTATTGTGTGTCACCCTGGGTATCCAAATTGTAAATGGAGTAGATAGTTATGCACACATATAATTTTACGGCAAAATTGAAAGATGCTTTTTATGGGGTACCGGTGATTTTAGGTGGTACACGTGGTCAAGATGCGCGTGCGTTGGCATCTATGTCTGCGGGTATGGTGCGTATGCGCGCGACCAATGGTCGTCATTATTGGTATTATTTTTTAAAGGACATTAAAAATCGTGATTTGATTAGATTTTTAATGCACCGCAATGGATTACGTCCGGAATTTCATATGTCCAAGTATTATGATTATGATAACAAGCAGCCTGCATTCCGTGTTCGTATGTCGGTTTTGATGAAATGCAGTGATTTATTGCAGTTCACCAATGATATCAAAGATGATTTTGATTCTAATGATAAAGTATCCGGGGATATGGCGCGCTATATCGATACGATTAATCAAAAGTTAGGCGAGCAAAAACGGAAAATGAAATAAAAAAACGCCATTTGGCGTTTTTTTATTTCAAAATTTAATGTTCAAATTTTGGTGTAAAAAACACCTTGCCTGAAATCGCGCAAAGCGTTATAATACGTGGCATAGAGACGAAAAACATATGCCGAATCCAATGGGACGTTTTTCCTTGGCATAAATTCACGATTAAAAATCCCTGATTTCTGCATATTTTATCCCCCGTTTTTGTGCCGAATCTAAACGTCGGTTTGGTTGCGGCGGTATTGGGGATTTTATTCTGTGGCGGGGTGAATGCCGCAACAATTACCACCACCACCGATTGTCCAACCTTGGACAGTAACTGTCTTAGTTGGGATTTGATACCGGGATATTCAATATTGGAGTCTGCCTGTGTTTGCTTGGAATGTCCAGAAGGATATTCAAAAGATACACAATATTCGTGTAGGTACGTGGGGACAGATGATTCTACAACAACGTATCAATTGTGTAGTTCATCAAACCCGTGCAGGAATTTTAATGTCACTCTTAATGGGCAACAGTATTGTAGTACCGGGACATCTGGCTGTAACCCGAGTGAGGGGGTGGGGGGCTCTTTCCTTGTATCGAAATATTGTTCAAGTGGTAGTGGGGTTGGGCCGGCAGGTTTTTGTGCGGTTGCGGGATGTCTGTCGGGATATATACGCAGTGATGATTTTCTTCGTTGTGTTAAGTCCGGATATAGTTGCGGGGTTGGGTACACAGGAACGGCAACCGGGCCGGATAATGAGGGGTGTTACGCATGTACCAGTAAGCCGGCAGATTCGATATATACCACCGAGGGCAGTTGTGCGTGGGAATGCGACGTTGGTTTTTACCAAGTAGGTACCAGCACATGTACCAGATGCCCAAATTCATCAGCATTTGGTTTTCAAGATTCAGCACTAACATCATATGATTTTGGTAGAACTACATCGGGGGCAACATCAAAAACCGAATGTTATTTGGTCCCAGGAACGTATTATGATAGGACGGGGACGATTGAATTAACCGGTAATTGTCCATATGTAAATTAAAATAAATAATATCGTTTAATACCATTAAAACCTGTCAAGAATATCGGCAAAACACACAGAAATCCGATATTCTGCAGGTTTTTCTTATATATATGATTTTATATGGGACAATCTTTATTTATACGCTTTT
>SUUO01000006.1:0-59367 GCA_015062485.1 Alphaproteobacteria bacterium | reverse complement strand
GTCGCCGCCCCCGTACCCCCACCCAATTTTCGGCGTATGTGTGTTTCACACCCATACGCGGCGCCGCATTACGCCATTATCAATTGCCGAGGGACGAAAACAGCGCGGACCGGAACGCGGAACCGCCCTGGGCGAAGTCCGCACAGTAGAGCGAACAGCTGCGCGCGCAATAACCGGCGGACGAGCTCGCGTAGAGGAACACCCAAGACGACACGGCCGGTTCAACCATTTTACACCAGCAATTTACATTGGTCGTATCCGTTGTGCCGCTTACCGTTTTAATTGCGTCCGATGTACCATATTGCGCATCCGCCGCCTGATTTGAACACATCGCAATCCCCTTAATCGGAACGCTGGTGCCATTTGTTGTGCACGTTGCGGACCAATCGGCATTACCATTCGCCGGTGTCGATGTACACGTGGTGGTCGACGCATCCAACGCCACGCATTTTTGCACGGCGTGCGCACCACCGGTTAGTATTCCCATCCCCAATAAAATAAATATACTTCGTTTCATATTTTTATCCCCAAATTCACAGCAATTTGATATTTTTCCCAAGATTCGCCCAACGAATCCAAACGGAGGTTTGGATTAGGCATCTCTTTACACCAAGTTTAGCCCTTTTTTTGCAGGCTTGTCAATTGAATTTTATGCCTAATCCAAACCTCCGTTTGGATTAGGCATAGTATTTTTTGCAATTTTTCCCAGATTTCTGCGGGGTGCGCTACCTTTTTTTCGGCAGGGAATTTTTACCCAAGACAAAATTCACACACGCATTCAACCCCGCAGAAATCCGGGATTTTTTTATCAACGGCAAAACACTTCGTAGGATACACGAAAATACCGTGATAAATAAAAGTTTATCTAACAAAAACGTTTTACGTTTTTGTCATTCCGGGGCGTATCGGGCCCCGAAAAATTCAAGAGAATTTTTTGGGTGATGGTGACACCGGAAACCAGGTTATGCGCGCAGAGCGCGCACAAATAATAATGTTTCTATGACCTGGGTCCCGTGGTCAAGCCACGGGATGACAAAATTTTTACAAAATTTTGTTTGTGCTTACTTAACATAAACTTTTATTTATATAAGTATTATGTATTCATTAATTGAACTTTGCACTATGCACTTTGAACTTTAATAAAAATCCCCCAAACGGGGGATTTTTTATTTCAACATTTTGGCGACTTCGTCGGCCAAATTGTCTTCGCGCTTTTCAATGCCTTCGCCCAAGACAAAGAACGCAAAGCCCGCCAATTTACCATTGGCATCTGCAATAACTTCTTTGACCGTCTTGGATGGGTCCATAACGAATGGCTGTTCTTCCAGAACGGATTCCGCATACCATTTGTTGATACGGCCCTGAATCATCTTTTCTACGACCATTTCTGGTTTACCCGCCGTCGCGCCAGATTCAACAAACACCTTCTTTTCACGTTCTACCGCAACCGGATCAACATCTGCGATTGTCATAAATTCTGGTTTGTTTGCCGCAACGTGCATTGCAATCTTTGAACCGATTTCATCGATTTTAGCGTCATCACCATTGATTGCAACCGCAACACCAATCTGGCCCATACCCGGAACCAAAGCATTGTGGATGTATGTAAAGATTTTGTCACCCTTTACCGTTGCAATACGGCGCAGGTTCATATTTTCACCAATTGTCGCAATCGTTGCCGCGATATCATCTTTGACCGCGTTCAGTGTTGCATCAAAATCGCCACCCAATTCCAATGCCTTGTTTGCAACATCGGCAACCAATTTCTGGAACTTTTCATTTTTGGCAACAAAGTCTGTTTCCGCGTTCAATTCAACGACACAGCCCATACCATCGGCCTTGACAACGGTAACCAAACCCGATGCCGCAACACGACCCGCCTTGGACGCAGCCTTTACAATCCCCTTCTGGCGCAACCAATCCGCAGCGGCCTGAATATCACCATCATTTTCCATCAAGGCTTTCTTACAATCCATCATACCCGCGGATGTTTTTTCGCGCAGTTCTTGAATCAATTTTGCTGTAATTTCTGCCATTTGTGTTTTCTCCCAATGTTTTATTTTTTTTAAAGAATCTTGTTGCCGGGGGAATTCCCCCGGCGTTTTTTATATCGATAAAAAATTATTTATCGGCTTTTTCCGCCAATTTACCGCGACGTTCGGCGCGTGCCTCGGATGTTTTAGATTTAATCTTGGCTTCTTTTTCCTTGATTTCATCTTCTAATTCATCAGCGGCATCTGCTTTCATATCAGATTCGATTTTTTTACCGGCTGCGCCACCCAGGCGTTTTTCAATACCGGACAAAATCGCATCCACGAACAGGTCGCAATACAATTGTGTTGCACGTGCGGCGTCATCATTACCCGGAACCGGATAATCAACCATTTCTGGATTCGCGTTCGTATCACAGATTGCGATTGTTGGGATATCCAGATTTTTTGCCTCGCGTACTGCATTCATTTCACGTGGAACGTCGATAACGACCATCGCCTGTGGAACGCCGTGCATATCCAAAATACCGCCGAAAATATCACGCAGTTTTTCAACTTCTTTGGTCATAACACCAACTTCTTTCTTGGTCAGGCCCAATTTTTCTGCGTTTTCGATATCTGCTTCCATCTTCTTCAAGCGACGAATAGACTGTGAAACCGTTGTCCAGTTTGTCAACATACCACCCAACCAGCGGTTGTTAACATAGTACTGACCGCAACGTTCGGCGGCATCTTTTACGATGTCTTTTGCCTGATGTTTGGTTGCAACGAACAGAATCTTACCACCAGCGGCGGCGATTGCTTCCAATGCTACCAAAGAACGATGCAACAGTGGTGCAGTCTTGTTCAAATTGATGATGTGGATTTTATCTTTAACGCCATAAACGTATGGTGTCATTAACGGATTCCAGCGACGTGTGTGGTGACCAAAATGTACACCCGCTTCCATCAACTGTTTCATTGTAAATGTTGGCAATGCCATATTTTTATCCTTTTTTGTGTTGTTATCCTCGCCGTGTGCGGACAGCCAAATTATGCATTTGGACACAAATTTAGCACAACGGTTGTGTTCTTCGCACGGATGTGCGTGCCCCGATAATAGACCAAACCCCGCAAAAAATCAAGTAAAAATATAAATTACAGTACACCTTTTTTCCGCTTGATTATTTCACGTACAGATATGTCGGAATCGGCCTCTTGGATATCAAGAACATATCGCTTGGACCGGGAAAGATACAGGCACAGTTCCTTGTACACAAGATTCATCAAACGCATTAACGTCATACTATCCGTTTCATAGCCCGGGTGCCTTTTAAAGAACCCTTCCAGGTCATCCAGAATATTAGACAACTGCCCTTCTGCTTCTACCAATTCCATAAACGAACCCCCTTTTTCTTGCGAATAAAAAAACCATCTGTAAGAAACAGATGGGGTTGGACGTTAACAACTACTGTAGTAATAGCGTGCATATTCAACATATTAAGCACCATCCAACCCCAGAAAATTGGGTTTGGATTTTTATGTTCTTTCGAACAACTACAGGGGTTGTTAATCCCCATCACGGCAATCGCCGTAACATTGCCAATTATACAATAATATTCCCCAAATTCCACAAAATTGTTTCAGCATCTAAAACATTGACAACCGGGTATTTTGTACTATATTTATAAGTGTGTGGGCGTGGTGCCCACGGGGGATTAAAAAGATGCGTTGGATGAATGTATTTTTGTCGGCCGTTTTATGTACCGCCACCGTGGCGGGGTCGGCCGATGCATTTACAATAAACGCATCGCGTTGTGATAACGCAATATATCGCAAGAACAATCCAGACGAATGTAAATCACAAAATTCATTTTCTTTTGTATCCGGTGGTGTTATTACCGGTGGCGCATTGGCGGCGGTTGGTGCGGGCCTGGCATTGATGGGGGGCGCATTGGGCGGCGGCGACAATGGGGCCACCACATCCATCCCACAACCACAAATGGCAACAATGTCCGCATATATGCACGTTGGCGCCGACGTATCAGACATTCAGCTGGCCAATGTTATGGGCGATAAAAACTATGCCCGAAACTTTGATCAATATAATGAAATTCGTGTGGCATATTCACTGGCACGTGGATATACGGGAAAAAATTCAACCATTGCGATTCTGGACACCGGCTTTGACGTATGGCACGGGCAAAAGGTTGCGCAAATCGCATCCACCACAATCGCCCCCGATGCAACAATCAACAATTACAAGATTATTGATGGCGACGAAAACTTCTTGGCATTCAATCAAATTGGCGACATTATAAATTCGGCCACCGATGCGAACATTTATAACGCCAGTTGGGTTATCAAAAACCGCTATGCCACGCAAATCAAATCCAGAAATGACTTGGTTCACGCAACAGATGCACAATTCATCGAATCTATGGAACGTGCCGCCCGCGAACGTGACGCAATCTTTGTTTGGGCGGCGGGCAATAATGGCACGAAACAATCCGGGGCAATATCTGCCCTGCCCCTGGTGTCTGATGATATGGTTGGGCATTTTGTAAACGTTGTCGCGTGGGATAATGAAACGGGCGCATTGGCCGATTTTAGTAATGCCTGTGGCATAACCAAGGATTACTGTATAACGGCACCGGGGACAAACCTGTCGGCGGGATATTCATCGAACATCAACGGTACCAGTTTTGCGACACCAATCGTCACCGCCGCCATCGCCGTTATTCGTGAGGCGTTCCCATATATGAAATCCACACAAATCACAGAATTATTATTTGCAACCGCACGTGATTTGGGTGTTGTCGGCGTTGACGAAACCTATGGGCACGGGATGCTGGATTTGGAACGTGCAACACGCCCGGTTGGTGCGGAACTGGTTCCGATTTCTGAAAATATCACCCGTCCTTTAACAACCGTTCAGGTATCTGGCACGATTGCCAAACAAATCAAGGGCGAAAATCTGGAATTGGCATTTGTTGACGGATTTGGTCGCGCATTTACAACAAAATTAAATGATAATATCAAAGTAAAGAACCAGGGACGCGGATTTATACGCCTGCGCGAAGAAACACAGAATGTTGCAACGTTTGGTAACTTTGAATTTGGTCTGCGCAACAGCGACTTTCTGGGGGCGGACGGATTTTTAAGTACAGATGACAAGACCCAAATAACATTTATTGCGTCACGTGGCGAATACAACATCGGAAATGTAAAATTATTCCAGCGCACCGAATTTGGTATCGCCAACCCCCGCACCGGTGGTGAATCCATCATTACCGACATATCAAATGTTTATACCACATCCATCACCCTGGGTGCAGAATTTGGCGATTGGAAATTATCGGTCGCGACAAACGATGCTATTTTAGACGGAGCAATGACAATGCGCATACCAACGGGTCGTGATGCAAACGGCACATTGACATATGCAAACCATAACATCGACCTGGTGTCACGTCCGGCCATTGAATACAACGTTGGATATAAAAATATTACGGCCGGATTTGTAGACAATCCATACGGCACAGACGAATTTTATATCCTGACACGTGGAAAAATCACATTCTAGGCAATATCATTTTCCACAATAAACCTGGCCAGGGTGTCACGATGGACACGCAGCCGACGTGCAATTTCATATTTTGATTGCCCATCTTCAAGTTTCTGGGCGATATATTTTTCACGCCCGGCCAATTTTTGTGTATTACAACTGCCCCGGGGACGACCGACGTGCTTGCCCTCGGCCCGGATACGCGCCAGAGCCTCCTTGGTACGCTGAGAAATCAAATTTCTTTCAATTTCCGCCGATAATCCGAATGCAAATGCTAAAACCTTGCTGGTGATATCTGACCCAAGGCGATAATTATCCTTTATCGTCCATATCTTTGCGCCGATATCCATACAGTGATGCAAAATACTCATAATTTGCAATAGATTACGCCCCAGGCGCGACAATTCAGATGCAATTATCATATCATCTTTTTGAATCCGCTTAATCAGGCGTCCCAGTTTACGTTTATTCAGATCTTTGGTTGCAGATATTGTTTCTTCTATCCAGCAATCAATTACTATATCTTGCTTTTCACAGAACTTCATTATCTCGAACCGCTGATTTTCAGTTGTCTGATGGTCTGTTGAAACACGAATATAACCATATACCACTTTGATACTCCTTTGGACTGGTTGGTGATATGTCTTTCCCCCCTGGTCCGCCCTGTGCGTTGGATATATTGTAGGCAACAAAAATAAAAAACTTGTCTTTTCAAAATATAACTTTAACATATGTACATATATGTAATCGGAAGGGAAAATATATGCCACGCAAGCAAAAGAACAAACCAAAGACATCTTGGTTACGTCGTCATTTTTGGCGCGTGTTTGTTGCATTTGTGGCAATATTCGGAATTTCTACCTGGGTGTATCTAAGTGGCAAGACAAATACCGAAACAACATACATAAAATTGAATACAACCACCCCAATTGCACAGTCTTTTCAAAATACTAACAACGCCGTATTTACATCTGATACCGATATACCAACGATAAATAACAATCGTACACTGAATCCGGTTGCACCGATAATATTGTCATATCAGTGGGAATCGGGTCCATACGCACCGGCATTTGCGATGAATATAAACAAAAACGATTTACATAAATATGTAAAAATCAGTCCACATATTCGTGGCAACTTTGAAATAATGGGGCCAAACGCGCTTAAATTTACACCCGACGCACCGTGGCCCGCGGACACACGTTTTACAATCCGCACATCGAAAAAGTTATTTGATGCCGATGTTCGTGCCAACGAATACGCGTCAACAATAACCACACCAAAAATCACCGCCACCGTGGACAGTTTTAACACATACCACAGCCGACAAACCCCACAATCTATGGTGGCCGTGGCAATAATATCTTTTAATTATGCAATCGACACGGATCATTTTCAGGACAAGATTTCATTAAAGCGTGATGGCGAAAAACTGAATTTTTCCATAAAATTTGACCGATTCAATCGCACCGCATTTATCATATCGGACCCAATACCGGTTACCGATGCGCCACAAAACATACGGTTAAAAATAAACCGTATATCGGCACTAAATGGCAATTCATCAACAAAAAAATTAACCGCAAACACGACCATAGCGGCCCGGGACAACCTGTTTCGAATAACGGACATCGAATCGATTGTCGCAGAAGACACAGAAAACAATTCGCAACAATTAATCCTGGTCCGGACCAGTGCCCCATCGGCCAGTAACCTGATGCAATACACAAACGCATATCTGTTGCCACAATATCGCAATACCGACAACACAGATACAAATCACATCTGGTCCAATGACGAGGTTACCCCAGACGTCATAGCCGGCGCACAAAAAATAAAACTAACCCCCACAAAATTTGCCACCCCAACCGGCGTATATCAGTATGCATTTGCGTACAACATCCCAGATGCCGGGCCACGCTATATATACCTGGATATTAAATCGGGTGCAAAATCAAATGGCGATTTCACAATGGCGCACGGCATTCAAACGGTTGTGCCCGTCGCATACCCGGAACAAACCGTCAAAATCGCCGGAACTGGTGCGATATTAAACCTTAATGGGGATAAAAAACTGGGGATTATGACACGGGGTGGTGTTCACGCGGCATACGTCAATTTATCAAAAATAAAATCATCTGAAATCAATCACCTGATTTCCCAGACGTACAATGTATTCGCATCAGATATCGAATTTAAATCCTGGTCTTTTGGAACATATGATATGTCGGTCGTATTTCAAAAGCGGATACCATTGAACGTCAAAAACGCAATTGAAACGAACTATGCCTCGATTGATTTGGGTGATTATATGGACCGTGTCGCCAACGATAAAACGGGCGTGTTTATTATCCAGGTTGGCACATCTGAAAACGCTGCTAATTTCAGTGACCGTCGATTAATACTGGTAACCAATCTGGGAATAATTCGCAAATTGAACCAAGACGGCACATCCGACATATTTGTATCGAATCTGGATACCGGCACACCGGCGACCGACATTGAAATAGACGTCCTGGGGCGTAATGGCAATGCAATATGGTCTGGACGCACAGACGCAGCCGGACACGCAAATATACCGGCCCTGCCGTGGGATGAATATAAAAATGCACGCGAACCGGTGGCCATTGTTGCGCGCAATAATAATGACATTTCTTTTATCCCGTATAATTCCGCCTATGCCCAGCGTGTTGATTATTCTAAATTTGATATCGATGGCGCATATTCGTATTCAGACACACCATTAAACGCCTATGTCTTCACAGACCGCGGCATATACCGACCGGGTGAATCGGTGATAATTGGTGCGATCATAAAAAATGATTCTTTTAAATCATTGGCGGGTGTACCGGTACGCGTTGAGATATCAGATGCACGTGGTCGCACAATTGTTGAAAAAAACATATCCCTGCAATCAGACGGACTTTTGGATTTAAGCACACCCATTTCATCCACCGCGCCAATTGGTGAATACGATATTCGTCTGTATTCATTAAACGTACGTGCCAAGCCCCAAGATATGTTGGGCCACACAACATTCCAGGTTGCCGAATTTGTACCCGACACACTTAAAATTTCTGCGAATATTGCGGGTGCATCTGACGACGGATGGATTTCAACAAACGCAATATCTGCGACGGTGAATTTACGCAACCTGTTTGGCACCCCCGCAAGAAACAATCGCATCAGCGCACGTGCAACCCTGCGACCGATTCAATTTAAATTCGATGATTTTTCGCAATATACATTTGATATCAATAATATCTATGCGGATTCTGTATCAGACACCAGTCCAATTAACACAAAAACATATACATTCGATACAGATGACATATATACCGATGATAACGGCGTCGCCAATATCAATGTAAAGTTCCCGGATAACATCCTGTACGGCACATATTTATTGTCACTGAATATTAATGGATACGAATTAAATTCTGGACGCGCCGTGCAAACAACCCTGACCGCGCGCGCATCAGATGCCAAATATATGATCGGATATTATGCCGCGTCTGACCTGAAATATATAAACAGAAATGCTGAACGCAACGTAAATCTGATTGCGCTGGATCATACAGCCCAGCCAATTATTGCAAACGATTTAACCGCCCGTGTAATTCGTCGCGAAACATTAACCAGTTTAATAAAAGACTATAACAACTATTACAAATATCAAACAACAACACGCGACAATATGGTATCGCAAACAAATATAACAATCGGTGAAAATGGGTTAAGCCTGCCAATCAATACCGAAACACCGGGTACATATTTCCTGCAAATTATGGATTCTGCCGAACGCATTCTGGCCAACATAGAATATTTTGTTGCGGGCGATGAAAATACAAGCCTGGCCACCGACACCAACGCAGATTTATCAATCAAACTGGATTCTGACACATATGCACCGGGCGATGAAATATCTGTAAACATTACCGCACCATATACGGGGTCTGGCCTGATTACGATTGAACGCGAACGTGTCTATGCCTATAAATGGTTTAACGCACAAACAACATCTTCGACACATAAAATAACCATTCCATCTGAATTCGAAGGCACCGGTTACATAAACGTATCTTTTGTTCGCGACATCAATTCCCGCGATATATTTACATCACCGTACACCTATGCCGTGATTCCATTCAAAACCAATATAGACAACCGTACAATCGATATAAAATTATCCGCCCCAAAGACAATACGCGATAACAAATTGACGATTGATTACGAAACAAATAAATCCGGTCGCATAATGCTTTTCGCCATTGACGAAGGGATTATACAGGTCGCACGACATAAAATCCCCAATCCAATCAACTACTTCTTTCAAAAATATGCCCTGAATGTGGAAACATTCCAGATATTATCATTATTGTTACCGGAATATAAAATCCTGCGTGAATTTGCGAAGACTGGTGGTGGTGATTATGATAGTGGCGCGTTTGAAGAATTGTCTGCGGCCCTGGTTAATCCATTTGCACGTCGTGCTGCCAAACCGGTTGCGTTTTATTCGGGGATACTGAACACCAACGCCCACACGCCCGAACAAATAACATTTGATATTCCCGATGATTTTAACGGCGCATTAAAAATCTTTGCCGTTGCGGCAAACGATAACGCAATCGGTGCAAACGATATAACCACAACGGTGCAAAGTCCCCTGATTATATCTATGACGGCGCCAACATTTGTTGCCCTAAATGACACGTTTGATGTGAATGCGGTTATTACAAACCTTAGCAACCTGGGGGATGTGGCAACAATCCAGACTGATGCCGTTGTATCAGACAGTTTATCCCTGACGTCAAATGCAACCAAGACCAGCCAAATTGCCAATGATGCCCAACAACTGTTCGTGTTTAATGTACGCGCAAACAATATACCGGCGGCATCTGAAATAACAATTAACGCGATGGCATTGAATGATAATGGCCTGCCACTATTAAATCGCGCAATGAATGCGACACTGTCTGTACGACCAATCACACCATTTATCACGGATATCAAGACCGGCACAATCCCCAAATCTGAAATAAAGATTTCTGATTTTCAAATCGATTTATATCCAGAAAAATCAAGCCGTAAAATATATGTATCCAATCAGCCAACCGTCCTGGCGCGCCCATTATTTGAATACCTGAATAATTATGAATTTCCGTGCACTGAACAGATTGTATCACGCGCAATGCCATATGCGCTGATGCCACATAATGCGATTTTGGGAACAAATTATGATTTGTCTGCAAAACAAATCAGCAACGCAATAAACACCCTGCGCAATCGCCAAAACAACAATGGTTCTTTTGCATTATGGGCATCGAATCAAGCCGGCCTATCAACAACACCCGACACGGTAAATCTAACCGCGTATGTTGTAAATTTCCTAAGCCTGGCAAATGAAAACGGATTCAGCATACCTGATGCTATGCTGGGGCGGGCAATTGATTTTCTGCGACAATATGCGACCCAGACAATCACAGATGATGCATCTGCACGCGCATTAGCATATGCAATTTACAACATTACACAAAATGGATTTGTAACAACGGCATACATTGATAAATTCCAAGAATACGCAAATCAAAATATGCGTAATTGGGATACAACTATATCCGGGGCGTATATTGCCGCATCACTTGAAATGATGAAGCAATCCACATCCGCCACCGAATTATTTGACCGATATCGTATGTCTAAATCCAGCAAGTTTAAATACAACACAACATACGAAAATAATGTATCCGATGATGCAATGTATATTCATATATCGAATCGCTTTTTCAACAGACCAATTAACGATTTGGGCAACGCTATAAATGGTTACATAAATTCTGGGAATTATGATGCGTATACATCTGCACGCATTATAATGGCCCTGGGCGGGACGCCAAATGGCACAGTTACGGCCAATGACATCACAATCGCATCCGCGCAAGACAATATTAAGCCGACTGAAATCGCGGGAACATTATCTGCCGAATTGCCCGGCGATGTAAACAAGATAAAAATAAGCTGTGCATCGTGCGTGGACACACCACTGTATTACGCAATTGTTCAGTCTGGATTTACACGCCACGTGGCTGACAAATCAAATGGCATTGAAATTGTTCGTGAATACCTGGATATGGATGGGAATCAGATTACACACGCCAATCTGGGGGATATTGTTAATGTAAAAATCACCGCACGTGCACGTGGTACAAATCACCTGCCGAATGTTGCGATTGTGGACCTGTTACCTGGGGGCTTTGTTGCCGAAGACATTTCGGGGGATGCGGAATTTTCTGAAATCCGCGAAGACCGGGTTATTATTTATACAGATTTAAATCGTTATGAAAAATCATTTAGTTATCGTGCACAACTGACGGCGGGTGGCACATTTGCGGTTCCCCCGATTCGCGCAATGTCGCTTTATAACGCCGGCATATTTGGTACAGACACCAACAACGCACCCGCATTTCACGTAATCAACGCAACCAATGACTAAGTTTTTTACACACATAAAACGCTTTTATTATCGTCACAAAAAACTGAGTGTTTTTATTGGCGCCCTGGTTATGCTGTACCTTGGTATAAGAATATTCTTTACGCCACCCCTGCTGTCGGACACAGATTTTTCCCGTGCATATTATGACAGACACGGCCAACTGATGCGCTTGACCCTGTCGTCGGATGAAAAGTACCGGGTGTTTACCCCCCTGTCTGAAATAAATCCTGATATAATTCGCGCCACCGTTTTATACGAAGACAAATATTTCTATATCCACCCCGGTATTAACCCAATCCCCCTGTTCCGTGCGGCAAGAAATTATATTGCCGGCAATACCGATACCGCCGGCGCATCAACAATCACGATGCAGGTTGCACGTCTGAAATATAATCTTGATACGAAAACTTTGCGCGGCAAATTGGTACAAATTGCCACGGCAATTTATCTGGACGCATTTTATTCCAAATCCGAAATTCTTGAAGCATATTTAAACCTGGCCCCATACGGAGGCAACATCGAAGGGGTTGCCGCCGCATCACTGATTTATTTTCACCGCGCCCCATCAGATATATCCACAATCGAATCGATTACATTATCAACCATCCCACAAAATCCGCGCAATCGCGGTCTGAACACGACGGACGGATTGAACACAATGTGGCATATGCGACAACACCTGGTGAAACGTTGGCGGCAAAAATATGGTGATGATGGCAATTTAATTACACTGTCGCAAATGCCATTAAATGTGTATGGTTTGCGCGACCTGCCATTTTATGCGCCACACTTTATCAATCACGAAATCGCGCACGATGATTCCAGTTGGAAATCACCATCACACATAAAAACAACCCTGGATTTAGATTTACAGCAACGCCTGGAACGCACCCTTGCGACACAGATTGAATCCAGACGGAACATCGGCATCAAAAACGCGGCCGCTATATTGGTGAATTATAAAACAATGGACGTATTGGCACATATTGGTTCTATTGATTTCTTTGATGCGTCTATATACGGTCAAAACGATGGTGTCCACGCCCGGCGCAGTCCTGGTTCCACCTTAAAGCCACTAATTTATGCCGCCGCCACAGATGCGGGATACATTCATTCAATGACATTATTGCGTGATGCCCCAATAAACTTTGGCGTATACGCGCCCGAAAATTCAGACGGCGGATTTTATGGACCGGTCTTGGCACGTGACGCATTGACACATTCGCGAAACATTCCGGCAATCAATTTGGTCCAAAAAGTTGGCATAAATAAATTCTATAATTTACTTGCAGATTCCGGGGTTGGTAATCTTAACCCCCCATCGCATTATGGAATATCAATTGCCCTGGGCGGGGCCGAGGTTTCAATGTTCGAATTAGCCGACATTTATGCAACAATGGCAAACCTGGGGGAACGTCGTAAAATTCGCACACGCGCCGATTCGCCCAACCAAGAAATCAACAACCTTTTATCACCAGAAGCATTCTTTATAACACTTGATATGCTGGGGCGCCAGCGCACAAACACCCCACATATCCCATACACCCGTCGCGCCCCAGATGACAATATCAAACACTATTGGAAAACGGGAACCTCATCATCATTTCGAGATGCCTGGACGGCGGGGATATTTGGCGACTATGTCTTAATCGTGTGGGTTGGAAACTTTGACGGAACACCCAATAATGCATTCAGTGGTGCCCGCACCGCCGCACCAATATATTTTGCACTGGCCGATTCTGTCATCGCATACAACCAATCACGTGGAACCCCGGTTATAAACAATAATTTTTTACGTGACGATTTAAACATAACACAAATTAATATGTGTGACCGCGTCGGTGGAATCGCGGGTCCCCACTGTCCTAAATCCATCCCGGCATATTTTATCCCGGGCGTATCACCAATTGATACATCCCCAATATATCGCGCCATTGCCATTGATAATGCAAGTAACCGTCGCGCCTGTACCAACAATCCCGACACAACCCATATGGCGGTTTATGAATTTTGGGATGCAGAATTCTTGGATATGTTTCGTCGCGCGGGAATTGAACGCAACACCCCGCCACCGTTTATGCCGGGATGCGACCTGGACACAGTATCACATAAAAATCATACCCCCGTAATCATATCCCCGGCCCCCGCAACCCAGGTTGTTATAACATCTGACCAAGATACCACGCCAATATCATTTATGGCCGTAT
Organism: Alphaproteobacteria bacterium; assembly: GCA_015062485.1. Lineage (GTDB taxonomy): Bacteria > Pseudomonadota > Alphaproteobacteria > Rs-D84 > Rs-D84 > Enterousia. The sequence continues at coordinate 45,126 of SUUO01000006.1, read as the reverse complement.
CCCCCACCCCATCTGCGAAAATATTCTGGTTTTTAGATAATAAAACCCTGGGGATAACAAAGTCCGGTGAAAAATTGATACACAACGTTACAATTGGCCGCCACACCGTCCGCATTGCAACCGAAGACGGCACGGGCACATCCATTGATTTCAGCGTAATAAAATAACTTATGTATTGACAATTGGTTTTTTTGTACTATATTATCAGTAACAAATAACAGGGAAAATTCAATGCAAAGAAATTACGCAAATCTTCACACAGCCGGATCAACCATATACTTGTTTGATTCCATACGTGAACAAGATATTATAGAACTAAACAAATTTCGCACCGCAATCACGGACGCAATTGCAGACGCAAAAAAATCTGCGACAAAAACATTAACAATATATGTTGACTGTCCAGATGATGTTATCGACGAACGTTTTCAACCAACCATAACTGAAATTTATGAGGCTGTAAAATCTGGTATTAAATTAAACATTCAAGATGCCGGCGCGCCAAATTCCACATATGTTCGTGTACTGAAATCAATCGTGGACGTGGCAAAAATGCCAACACCACAAAACAGCCCTTTCCGCAAATACGCAAAACAACATTAAAAAACGGGGTTTCCAAGCCCCGTTTTTTTATTTCTTATCAGACTTTTCATCCATCATTGACAATGCATCTGTTGGACTGACATTTGCACGCGATTGCATCTTTGACATCGCAATCACCATATCCATCGCGCGTTGTAATTGATAATCCAACGCATCTTTTTCTTCATCTGTTAACTCTTTATCTTCTTCGTCTGAATCCGTATCATCCTTGTCTTTCTTTTTATTTTTCTTTTCAGCCTGTTCATTTTTCAGTGAATTTTTAAAAGACGCCTCTGAATAAGAACTTTCTTTCTTTTCCAGAACCTCTACCTTGGAATGCAAAACCTCTACATCGGGGGTAATACCTTCGTTTTGAATCGACCGTCCCGACGGCGTATAGTACCGTGCAATCGTGATATGAATTGCCGTTCCATCGCCCAAGGGTTTTTGTTGTTGCACACTGCCCTTGCCAAACGATTGCGATCCCATAACCAGACCACGCCCATTATCCTGTAATGCACCGGCCACAATTTCCGATGCGGACGCAGACCCGTGGTTAATAAGAACGACCACCGGTTTACCATTCGCCAGGTCACCCGGCGTTGCAAAATTGCGTTCAATATCTGTCTTGTCCTTGCCACGGGTTGAAACAATTTCACCCCCGTCCAAGAATGCATCAGATACATCAATCGCCGCCGTTAAATAACCGCCGGGATTATTACGTACATCCAAGACATAACCAACCACGTTTTTCTTTTCCAATTCCTTTAACGCGCTCTTTAAATCACGCGCGGTCGTAACACCAAAATCAGAAATTCTGACATATCCAATTTTCGGTGTTTCTTTGTCATCTGGGTCGGCATCCGCCATTGTTTTTACATCGTGCTTGACCGATTCCACCTTGATAATCGCGCGTTTCAGGGTCAGTGTCTTTTCTTCACCATCGGAAATAATGGTCAGTTTCACTTTGGTCCCGGGACGCCCCTTCATCTTTTTCACCGCCTGATTCAAGGTTAAATCAAAGACCTGTTCACCATCAATATGGGTGATATAGTCACCGGCCTTAATCCCGGCTTTGTCCGCGGGCGTATCATCGATTGGGGAAATTACACGTACCGCACCACGGTCACTGGTAATCTGAATCCCCAGCCCCCCAAATTCCCCCTGGGATTTATCATTAAATTCCTTGAAATCATCGGCCGACAAATACGAAGAATGCGGGTCCAGCGCACCCAACATACCGTTCATTGCGGCCTCTAACATCTTTTTTTCATCGGCCTCTTCGACAAAGTTATCACGTGCAACCTCGAACACCAGGGCCAATTTCTTTAACTCTTGATAAATCTGTTCATCCGTCAGGTGCACAACGGGCTCTTCCTTCTTCTTATTTTTAGGTGCGGCATCCGCCACCATCGGGAACAGCAAAATCGACAAAATAATCAGTTTTTTCAACATATAACACGTCCTTTCGTTTTTATCAAAACACAGCATACCCCAAATCCGCCCTGCATTCAACCCGATTTTATAAAAAACAACAAAAAACTTGACAAATTGCGTTTAAGGGCTATATTTATAGTAACAATAACCAAAGGGGGCAATTATGTCACCACGCAAACCGGAACAAACGATAAAACAACAGATTATTCAAAAGCGCCAAGAATTGGACGAATGTTTTGACAGTTTTTCGTCCACTAAACGCACGCGTAATTTATACTGGTTGCGTCGACAAATTGCCGTAGAAGAACCCAAAGTTCTGTGTCCTGTAAACAAAAAAGATCTGGATGATACCAGTATGGCAAACATTGCGGTGGCATACGACTATATAATTACAAATGTGAACAAAGAAATCACATTCGAAGAAATTCGAAACATCCACTATATATTATGCAAAGATACATATATCGACGGCTATAATTTCCGTACTGCAGCCGCCAGAATGCAAATAAGTGTCGACAGTATTCCATATCACGCCCCCGACAGTTCTATGATTGAATACAATCTGCGCCAAATTGTATATAATTTAAACCATTCAAAACGCGACGTTTTTACACGTGCATATGACATACATTACGAATTAATTATGTTACAACCGTTTGACGACTTTAACAAGCGCACCGCCCGCCTGATTATGAATTGGGTATTATTGCAAAATGGATATCGTCCAATCGCATTCAACAAACGCGAAGATAAAAAGGGTTATATTGATGCCATATGCGATCGTGCAAATGGCGATAAACGCGCATACACTGAATATATGGCCAAATGCCAGTTGCGCACCCAAAAAAGTATTTTAAAACATTTACGTGATTCAAGGATACTGTAAACCAAATGAGCAATGATTTAAAAAATCTTATCCACGGTCGCGAGACATATATTGCCGATTTCGGTCCGGACTTTGTTATGAAACGTCCCTTGCCGACGCTGGGGGATGTGGCACGCAACGAATGGCTGGCAAAACAGCACCGCACCAAAGAAATCATTGATGAAATTCACGCCGTTGGCAACCCGCGCTATCATATTCCACGTATGAGTTTTATCAAAGACGATGAATACCAATTACTTGAAGAACGCGCACCGGGCGAACACCTGACCGCGGAATTGTTTCGCACACTGTCCCGTCGTCAACGTTATGAAATCATTGACGGTATCGCGGCATTTTTGGTTGATATGAACGAATTAAAACCAATCCAGGATGTTCAGCGTCACAAAATCGCATCTGAAATCAAATTTGATCGTTTGAATAATTTCATCAACAATAAAATGCCCAACTGGTTCAACGAAGACGAGGTACAATTTATGTCCCGCGTTCGCGACAATATCGGCACATTTGAATACGAAACACGTCCCGCCTGGTCGCACTGTGATTTGAATCCCGGCAACGTTTTATACGATCCAAAGACCAGCACCCTGTCATTCATTGACTTTGCAGAGGCTAACTATAATTTCATATATCGTGATATTTTTGCACCACTGCAAATTGAATTAAATATTTTCAGACCGGTGTACGAAACATACTGTCGTATTCATAACGATTCGATTTATTCTATGCCGGGCATTCGCAACGAAAACCTGCGCCAGATAATGAAATACCGTGTTATGGGCACAATGCTGCGTCGCTTCATCAAGGCATCCGATGACCTGCGCACAAATCCATCTGGCCAAAAAGGTATCGAAAACAATAAAAACAAAGTCGAATTTATGCGCACACAAATTGCCGCGATTCTAGATATCGAACGCCAGTTTTCAAAATAATAATTTGTTTTTTCACGTACACCCTGTATTATTTACACTATGAAACAACTAAGTGACCGTGACATTGCCGAAATGATTGGGGGTGAATTTTCACCCGATGATACAGATACCCGCAAACGCGTACGATCTGAATTACACCTGTGGCGGCGTATTCCGCACGATGCACCAACCGTACCAAATCACGCGACATTGGATCTGCATCAATACACCGAAGAAGAAGCCTGGAACGCGATAATGGCATTGGCCACATCGGGCACACGTACCGCCAATATAATCACCGGCGCCAGTGGAATTTTACACAAAAAATTCCCCCAATGGGCAACAAACAGTATCTTGGCCCCATATATTGTATCTTTTTCCCCAATTAACAACGGCAGTTTTGCGGTCAAATTTAAAAAATCATCAAAAGAATAAAAAACATATTTTTTTCTGTCTTTTTTATGCTAATAATCCCAATAACAATGGCAAAGGACACGATATGGCAACACTACATTTTCACTATGGCGTTATGAGCAGTTCTAAATCCGCCCGTCTGATTATCAACGCATACAATTATAACCAAAACGGCGTCAAGACCCAGGTTATCAAGCCATCCTTTGACACACGTTTTTCATCAGATGCGGTAAAATCACGCATTGGGATTGAAACGCCGGCCTTGGCGATACCGAATCTAAAAGATTTCACCCCGGCGCCGGGCACGCGTGTATTACTGGTTGACGAGGTACAATTTTTTTCACCCGCCGACATCGACAAATTGGTCCGCATTGCCGACGATATGAATATTCCCGTTATGTGCTATGGTTTGATGAGCGACAGCAACGAACAAATGTTCCCCGCATCTAAACGGTTAATAGAGGTTGGCGCCGAATTACACCTGCACGAATCGAATTGCCAGATAAATGGTTGTATGGAACTGGCGACGCATCACCTGCGATTTGACAAAGACGGCCGCGTTATCCGCGCGGGCGACCAATTCGCCCTGGGGGATTCTAATTATAAATCCGTGTGTCGTGGACATTTCAATATGCTGTACCACGGCATCGGTCAAAAAACCAAATAACAAACACACAAATTAAAAACCGACCATTCCGGTCGGTTTTGAATTCGTGGCGCATCCAGAAGGATTGTAATTCCCATCACTAGCGTGACGGGCCCCTTTCGCCTTTGGCTCGAACCCAAGGGTTCAAATCCTGGGATTTGCAACACAAATTAAAAACCGACCATTCCGGTCGGTTTTGAATTCGTGGCGCATCCAGAAGGATTCGAACCCTCAGTCTTCTGATCCGTAGTCAGATGCTTTATCCAGTTAAGCTATGGATGCAACGGATTGTTATTTTATATCATTTTATTCCAAATGCAAGAAAAAATAATTTTTCACACGCACAAAAATTTTCATATTGAAAACATCCCCATAAAAACACCAGGACAAGAATCCAATTTTGTTCCATAAAACTGCATATTATCATATAAAAAACAACCTAGGAAAACGGTGGTTTGGATTCGGCAATATTTTCCTAAGGATAATACCCAGAAATCCGGGAAAAGTCAATTCTATTTTTGCCGAAACAAAAGGACCGTTTGGATTCGGCACAAGGGTTCGTTCATTTTGTCCCAGATTTCCGGGACGTTGCACACAAAAACACAACAAAAAACAAGGGGGAAAGGAATATGAGACACATCAAACGCGGATACAATTGGTTTTCCACAAAAATCGCCGCAATTTTGGGACTTTTCATCGGATCAGAGGTTTTCACAATCAACAACGCAACCGGTAATATATTTTGTAAATACAATTCATCTAACACCACTACATACACATCGGCGGACGGTAAAATATTTTCATATTGCTATGGCAATAGTGGTTGGGACTGGTGTTCTGGAAACATTGAAATCTCTTATACTAACTACTGCCAACCCGGTAGTATCCTGCGTTACTACTTCTTCTTTATGGGATGCCCCGAAAACCATTATGCAAATTATGCATACGGCGCCGAACTTACCCCCGGACTACGCCATGGGGTTGGTGGTAACGCAGGTCTAAACACCAGTCTGTGCAACAGCAAATGTTATAACATCACCACCACTGGAAAAGAATGGCGTAGCCTTACATCCGCCAAGGCGACGGCCGAAAGTATGGTGACGTGTACACCGTGCCCACCATATGGTGAATACGACGCAAAATCAGATGGCACGGGATTAATATCAACCTGTTATATGTCATCCGCCACCAGTTATAACGACCCAACCGGCAGTGGTGTACACACCTGGACAGACAATTGTCATTACGAGGAAGAATGATTTATATCCCAAAATTTTTAATCCCCACGGGATCGCTGGTAAAACTATATCGCATTATTGCGGGAACGGCACCCAGTGGTGGATTAAAAACATTACAAAAACGAATCGATATTTTTTCCGAACCATTACCAATGGTTTTCCTGTTGGCAAACCAACTTGGTCAAAATAAATATAAATTATCCCCAAAACTAAATGGTGTTCTAAGCCATATACGTTTTGGAAATGCCTTTGCTATGTCCGCATTTGAGCGCGCACTGGGGGCATTGAACGCACAAAAAATACCCGTACTGGCACAAAAGGGATTGGTTGCAAAAATACAAAATCCGCAAATCATCCGCCCAATGAGTGATGCAGACTTTGCCGTACCCAACAAACAATATCGGCGCGCCATAGATGCCGCCATTGATGCCGGCTTCACACTGCAATTCAATATGTTAGGCAGCGCCGATCTGCAATACCGTGACATGGGAAAAATTGACATCCATCACGCTATGTTCAAGGGGGCCAATCCACGTATGGATGAATTAATATGGAAACGCGCAATCCCAACCAAATATCAAAATCACACCATATACATCCCCACCCCCGAAGACCATATGGTAATGATAATGTGCGAATTTTACGGTAATTTTCTCTATGAATGCGCAGACCCATATCGAAAAACAGAACGTCAATTCGGTCAGCACCCAATGTGGGTATTAGATGCACGCAATATTATTTTACGTAATCCAAATTTAAATTGGGCACAAATTATTAACACCGCTGAACTGTCAGAATATGGATATCAAATAAGAATTTTAGCCAAATTATTAAATAAAATTTTCCCACGCCTGATATCAAAGCCAAACCTGCGTATTATGAAGAAAATATGCCCAGATACATATGTTTTACAAAAGACAATCCGCGACAACAAAATAGTAAAATTACATCAATTAAATTCTAAGTGGTTTAAACAACAATTAAAAAGTGGGAAAGTACCAGAATGAGAACACAATATATAAAAAACTTTCCCACAGATTCATATCAAAAAATATTAAACCATTTTGTCACAATGGCAACGACACGCACGCCGTTATGGACGGGCATAATTAATATCGGCCCCCAACCAATATATGTACACTGCCATATTCCCGAACTGGCAAAACAAATTCCAGACTGGTTTATTTCAACCACACAAAACGCACCAATCAGCCCAAACATTCCACATTTATATCTCTTTGATGGTGATAAATCCGAATTGTTGAACCGCCCTGCCCAATGCGATGTTTGTCAAATATTTTGCGACACGCAAATCGTTGGAACCCCTGATATAATTGCGGCCCACAATTTTACTTTTGTACAAGATAAAAACCGTATGTTTTTTATGGGACTTAAATACGATATCAATTCAGATATTAGACTGGTAATGGGTGAAAACCATATATTAATGCGTCATATAAAACACCTGTTGGAAAATACCAACACGTATATGTTCCACGGTGCTGCCATTGGGTATGACAATTACGGTGTGATGATATCAGGATTATCTGGGGCGGGAAAATCAACATTGGCGGCACAATGCCTTACAATGGGACTGGATTATGTCGGCGACGACCGCATTGCCATAACAAAAACAGACAATGAAATTATTGCAAATCCGATATACACAACCATATCTTTTAAAAACAGCGCCCCCGATTTTCCAGCACGCTTTATTTCCAAGAATTATACCAAAGAAAAAAATATATATCGTTTTAATAAAGACTTTAATTTCAGACACAACCTGCCCATTCGGGCAATTATTTCCCCCAAAAAAACGAACAACGTATTACCACGTATTGTTCGCGGGAACAAAACAGATATTATTACACATATTGTCATAGATTATTCAAACAGCGCGAACATTGTCCATTCCCCTAACCCATTATTAGATTTTACCAAAATTGAAAAACTGTTTGAAAATTGTGACTTTTATGATTTTGAATTGGGGGCCGACATATCTGAAAACAGCAAATTTTTATATAACTTTATAACCAAAAGGATGAAAAATGTACACCAAGAATGATAAACTTTTCTGCGATATGAGTGATGCCAGAACCATATTTGTAGACCTGGACCAAGGTTTGTTCTATGCATTTACAATATTTTCAAATTTAGTATTTAGATTTTTAATATCCGGCAAAACACTGGATGAAACAATTATCGCTATCCAAGACATCCCAGGAATGCCAACCGACATCATCAACCGGATAAAAACAGCATTTGATAAATTAATCGAATATAATTTAATTGTAGAATCAGACACCCCAGAAATCGTTCCAATGTTAAAAATCACAGAAACATTAGTTCATGATATGCGTGACGAAGATTTTGATCCAACGATACAATGTTCGACAGATGTTCAAAAATTATTGATGGACGATCCGATTCACGATGTATCGGCCGAAGGTTGGACACCAAACTTCTAATAAAGAACACATTATGATTTCAGTTGTTATTCCGGTTTTTAATGGTGAAAAATATCTAAGCCAGACATTAAACAGCATTGATTTCGTCGACCAAGAAATAATTGTGGTCGATGATGGGTCAACCGATGCATCCGCTACAATTGCAACACAATTCGGCGCAACAGTTATATCCGTACCACACGGTGGGCCGGTACGTGCACGTAACACCGGCATAGCCGCCGCCAGCGGAGATTATATACTTATGCTGGATGCAGATGATCTGATGGAACCAAATGGTATATCACAAATGTTCAATAAAATTGGCATCAACGACATAATCATTGCCCGTCGCCAGGATTTTATATCCCCCGACACCACCCAACAATTTCAAATAAACACATCCAACCACGGTGTATTGGCAGGCTGTGCATTGATTAAACGCAGTGCATTTGACACAGTTGGTCTGTTGGACGAAACCCTGGTGTGCGGCGATGCATATGATTGGCTGTTACGGGCAAAAAATGCGGGACTTCAAATCATCGAAACACCATTAATTACATGTAAACGCCGATTACACGACCATAACATGGGAATGACAATGCGGGAACAAGAACAACGGGACTATTGTAAAATAATCCGCAAACACTTTATAAAGAAATGAAACACGAAACTTTACATATTTGTGTGGCCGCCGATGACAATTATATATTGCCATTAGGTACGTTTATTAATTCAATTATACGTAATTGTACAACCGACAAATGGATTGTACATATTTTAGAAACCAATATTCCACAAAAAACACAAAATAAATTACACAAATTATGTCGTAACACGAATGTCTGTCTTAATTTCATCAATATGGATAAATATACATTCGACTTTCAGGGATTAGATATGAAACACTGGACCAAGGCAATATTCTATCGCATTATGATTCCAGAAATTTTTCAACACCTGGACCGTATTATTTATATTGATTGCGACACACTGGTTTTATGTGATTTACATGACCTGTATTATACAGATATACCAGATGATAAATACGTCGCAATGGTATCAGACAAATATAGTTTTTTAAATCGTCGTGAATATCTAAAACTGACATCATATTACAATTCTGGAATGATTGTTTTTGATACCGCCCGATGTCGTCAGTTTAATTTCTGCAAAAAATGTATTCAATGGATACACGATTTCCCACAATATGCCAAATACCCAGATCAAGACGCAATAAACATAGTCCTAAGGGAACATATTCTGCGCCTAGATAATACGTACAATTGGCAAATTGTTTCTTTCCAGGGACATCAATTCAAAAAACTGGATTCTGAGCCTCATATATTACATTTTTTAACACAAATCAAAGCCTGGCACTCCAAAACAGATAAAATTCTGGGAATGCTTTACGAACAATATATTCCATACACACGAGATTATATTTTTGTATGGCTAAAACATCGTCTATGTTGGACTGGACGTCAGATTTGGTCAAACGAAGAAACAACCCAACTGTTTAAGGGACATATGTATAAATACAAAAAGTTCTTCTTTTTTAAAATACCTATATATAAGAAACGTATGCATATTGAAGAAACAGACATGGTATCATATTTAAAATTTTTAAGAGGCAAAACAAATTATGGTCAATAAAACACAAACTGTTATTCTTAACACTGCCAGATATCCTGTGGCTTTTCTGGACTTAAACGATTTTGTCACCAAATCACCAACCCTGGGGCACATTGTATTTTTAGGCCGAACAATGCTAACCTCGCCAGAATTGCCAGATATACTAAACACGTGTAAACAACATAAAATAACCGTTGAATTTGCACACTGCGAAAATATCTTGGAATCAAACATAAAACCGATTGTATATTCGGGGATCGTCACACATATATATTTTCTTGAACAAGATACGGAAAAATTGACCGACACTTTTGCCAAACTTGACAAGCTTAAGCAAAAGACAAACGCAACATCACCAATACTGATGCAAATACAAACGCCAAGCAACAAACCATCCCCCCAGCCAAAAACATTTGAATTTTATAATTTAGCAAACAACATAAATTCTTTGCCGTGCGCTGGTCTGGTTCAAAATACAATGATAAATTATGACGGTTTGGTATTTGGCTGTTCTGAAAATGCGGCAGGCACCCCAATTAACGCATTTCGAATTGGTCTGGATGCCACATTACAGCACAAATTCTTAAAAAGAATGAAACGAATGTTGCGTACAGGACGACCAGATGTCAACCTGCCCTGTTGCCGTTGCCCCGTGTTTCTTAGTCTGATATGGACAAACAAAAAGATTCGTTTTACGAAAACCAAGGATACAAAATGAAAAGAAAAATTGACGTTGCCTTTACATTTGATGCAACAATGTGGATGATAGCGGGCGTTTCTATATACAGCCTTTGCAAAAATTCAGGAAAAAATTGCAAATACAACATTTATTGTGTTGTCGACACTACTATAAACAGTGCAATACGCAATCTTATTGCCGATTGCGTGATACCGCCTCATAAAATACAGTTTATAGACTTTAACGATTCTGTAATTAAACACGCATCATACTGGACACGTCCAACATCTTTTCCGAAATCTGCAATGTATCGCTTGTTTTTACCGAAACTACTGCCAAAAAAAGACAAAATTATTTACATAGACACCGACACCATCATTGCCAAGGATTTAATAGAACTTGATAAAATTAATATCAAAAACCACCTTATCGCAGCGGTTCCCGATTATAGCATTATGGAAACAATCGCGAATAAACAAGAACTTACCAAACACTTTCCTAAATATGGTCTGGACAAAATGGCACGGGCGGGACGATACATAAATTCAGGCGTATTAATTATGAATTTAAAAAAATTCAGACAGAACTATATTACCCAACGCGCAATGCACATCTTTGAACAGGGCCCCGGCTTCTGGTGCTGCGACCAGGATACGCTAAATATAGTATGTGCCAATCAGATATTATATCTACCATTCCGATTTAACCGTTGTGGCCAGGCGCAGTGGGATGAAGTTCTTAATTTCTATATGTCACACGGCAATGCACCAAAACAACTAATCCAAGATTTTTTTGATTTTACAATTTTACATTTTGTCGGCTTAAAACCCTGGACAGTTACAGAAGAGCAATATTGTCCACACGAAGACATATGGTGGTCGTACGCAGCCCAAACCCCATTTTTTGAAAGGTTACAGGTATTCCGCAAACGCATAACGCAAAAGCATTGACACAAAATGTCGCCACTTGCGACATTTTTAATTTTAATATTGCAAACATTTGTATTTTTTAATACCATTTAATACGAACTGACAGGGATGTTGGTTCGGGGCCTTCATAAAGCCCGGCTCGTTCGGTGCAGTTTGCATCGTTAGTCCGATTATGGTGCGGATTGCACCGTTATTTACCCTGGCGCACATATTGGTCGGGGGGCCGTTGGTATATACAACACGGGGAACCGAAAGACCAACGGGGTCAATAACGAACTGATTTTATGAACTCCCCGACCGCCAAGATTTTCCCTGGTGGTTTTTTTATTACAAAAACCGGGGGATGATATGAGAAAAATTTTAATTGCATTCGGAACATTAATATTCAGCATCTTTGGCGCGAACGCGGGATTTAATTATGACACTGCCCATAAATGTATGTATTCCCACGCATATGGGGACTGGACAGGGTTACGACAATTGGTCCATTGCGGAAAAAACAACGGAAAATGTAACGGATACCTTGGACGCAAAAGTATCGAAAAACATTTATTACACGGAAACAAATACACATACAAAAATAATGACGGCGAGCCTTGGTGGTGTTGCAACGGCACCTCCGAAAAGGCTGGCGAATTAAAAAGGGCCGCTTCATTTGAAGTAGAAGTTCCTGTTATAGTTGATTTTGAACACGGAAGCTGTACATACAACCGCAAAGAGGACATATGTGGCAATATCATAGAAGACAGACCTTGTACCGAGCCTACCACCTGCGCGCGCGGCATTATACTACGCAACGGCGTGTGCGTTCCACCCTGTGATGATGGCTTTGTGTTCGAGGCCGAAAATTCAAACAGATGCATCCCGTGCGAGGAAACCGAACGCCAGATAATCACCGGCACCGGATACGACAAAGTATGCAAAAAATGTCTTAAATCATACGAAATTTTGGACAAAAACGATATGGAATGCAAGGCCAAAGATATTCCAAAAGACGCACCAAAAGATTCAATTACAACAAACGAAAATGGCGAAACAATATTAACAAATTCAGACGGCTCAAAAAGCGTCATATTAACCAAGACCCCCCAGGACGCAATGCGCAAATGTTGGCAATGTCCGGGGGCAGATTACTACAAACAATGTGTATTGCATTTTAATAATAACAAAAATACAATGCCCACAGACGAAATAAAAGAAAAGTGCAAAATTACCGATTAAAAAAACGGGGTTTTCCCCGTTTTTTTATAAATCATTTATCGGGCCAGATATGGGCACTTGAACTGACTGACGCATCCCAACATTTTATCGTACGATGCACAAATCATACAAGACGATGATGGCGTGCGAACCTCGGCCGGGGTGGCGATAATCGTATCATCAAATACAGGCTTTACATCTGTGGCCTCTACAACAACGCTGTCACCATTTTGAACCCAAACCTTTGGGGAAATCTTTGGCGAAACTTGTTCAAAAATTTTACTTTCGATATACATAATAAATCCTTTGTTTTAGTATTTCGTTGACAAAAATATAGCACAACCATTTGTTTTGTCAAGTATCGTTTTAAATTTTTTTGCTGTTATATTTATATAAAAAATCCGCCAGATTCCCAGCGGATGATTTTCTTATTTTATATTTTGCAATTCAATCAACTTGGATTTCAAATCGCGAACATTTTTAACTGCACGCTCGTACTCGCACGTATAATACGCTTTATCTCGTTCCATATCATCGGCATCTTCATAATCATCCAAAGAAATGCCATTGCGCATACGCGACCAATGTTCCGCCCAGGCCTCGGCATCACGTAAATCCGCACGAAAGGCTTCCATTTGCGGTTCCAGCATAGCTAATTTATATGTAGTATTAAATTTATCTGCAAATTTCAAATCCTGAACGGCAGACGCACCAAGCGCAATATCTTGCTTGGCGGCCTCTATTTTATTCTCTAAATCCGTGGGCGTATCTTCGCCATCTTCATAACGCGGGGTTTCGTATCGGGAAATACTGTGTTCCCAATCTCGTAAACTTTGCAAATGCGACCCCAAGCCCGGCAATGCGATCTCGGCCCGTTTTGCGGCATCTGCCAATGGTTTAGCAACCGCCACCTTGGAATCTACGATTGATTTCAAGATATGAAAAACACCAATATTAACACGTTTTGCCATTTTATCCTCCACGTCCAACATTATTTATATAGTACACAAAATATATTTTGTCAAGAGACAAAAAACCGGAATGATATTTTCATTCCGGCCCGTATGTGCGAATCGCCCACCCTATTTCGTGGCACGAACAAACGCACCATTATCCAGCATTTCACGCACCGCAAAATGCTTGATTTTCTTGGCGGATGTTTGCGGCAATTCTTCTTCTGTGATTGCAAAATCACGCACCCATTTATACTGGGCAATTGCCAGATTAGATTTCTTTATCAAGAAATCCACACGTTCAATGCTGGTGCCCGGCTTTACCTGGAATACGCCGTATGGGACCGTTTTCCCCTTTATCACGTATTCAAACACCGCCGCCGCCAGGATTTCTTCGTTCTGCAGATACAAATCTTCCAATTCATCTGGATAAACATTTTTACCACTGTCCAGAACGATAACCTGTTTTTGGCGTCCCTTTACAACCAGGCGCCCTTTCTTGTCCAGCATTCCAATATCACCAGTCTTGAACCAGCCATCTTCGAACGCATCGGCATTGGCGGCATCATTATCGATATATCCCGGCATAACCATATTGCCACGAATCCAGATTTCACCAATCCCTTCTTTGTTCGGATTATGAATCTTTAATTCATTGCCCAACAATGGTCCCGCATAATACATTTTTCCATTCGCACGACGGAATGCAAAGTTAAAGTTCCCCGGCCCCGTCGTTTCGGTCAAGCCATAGCAATCCCCAACCACAAATCCCAATCTTTCATAGAATTTGCGAATCGATGGTTTTAATGTTGCGCCGGCCGAAACCAATACTTTGGTATTACCCCCAAACAGGTCGTGTATCGGTTTTGTAACCTTTTTAACAATGCCCCCCAACCCGATTGCACGCAACACACCACGCAACGACACAACCACGCGAATCAGTGTCCAGGCGTGTTTTGCACGCGCCGCATCTACGATTTTCTTATAGAAAACCTCCCAAATACGTGGAACGGCGGGAATAACCTCTGGCTTATACTGCTTAAAGTCTTTTAAAAATTCTTGTGGTTTTAATACCGGTTGCAATAACAATTTCCCGTGCAGACATACAGGCACAATGATGTTAATCACCACACCATATATATGATACAGCGGCAAGAATCCATAAAATGTATAGCCCGGCAAAATCACATCTTTGTAAAATTGCGCGCCATCGACCAACCCCAATAAATTATTATGCGTCAGACCCACAACCTTTGGATTGCCGGTCGACCCCGATGTAAAGGACAGTTGCGCAACGTCAGTCCGTTCAACATCGGCCATAACAAAATCTTTTTCATCTGTGTCATCTATATTTTCGATATCGAACATTTCGGCCGGTGCATCATCAATAAAATAATGCTTTTGCGCCAAAACCAATTTACAGTCCGTACGCTTCATCATATTGATGTGTTCGTTTGTCTGTAAACCGGTGTCCAACATCAAAACACGTGCCCCCTGGGACGCAATGGCAAAGTATGAACGAACGAAGTCCGGGGTATTACCCGACAGAATCGCAACCGTATCACCCTTTTTAATACCAAAGCGTTTTGCCAATAAAACGGCACGTTGCTTTACCTTTCTTAACAAATCTGCATAGGTTTCTTTTTCGCGGACAAAGAAAATACGGTCTTTGTTCTGTTCGCACGCCTGCTGCAGCATTTCATATATATTTTTAATCATAATAATGCTCTTTTTATTTTTATGTTAAGGTCGCCCCCGGCACCATTGCCGCCGGGCTTAATCATAATGTACCTGTTTTTCGTGGGAAACACAACCTATTTTAGACAAATAAAGTTTTTTATTTCGTCAAGATATAGTGTCTGATTCGTGTTTTTTAATCAATATTTTGTATTTTTGTTAAAAAACCGAATCAGTTCCCAGGCAAAAAAACACAAAACCTTGGCACAAAACATTATTTCGTATCAGACAACCGATTCTGTTTCCACGCGCAAACAGGCGGAAAATACGCCTTTTGAAAAGTAAAGCAAAAAATACAAAAAAAATTATGTTTTATAGATTGTTTAGCGGCTCTAAAAACTATATATTGATATCAAATCGAACAAACAATCACTATATATTGTGTTTTTAGTAGTATCGGAGTTATAAAATGTCAGAAACACAGATTGAAACAAAAATTGAATTTACACCAAATTTCACAACCACACTGGTTGCGGTTCAAAAACGTGGTGGCGAAACCGTACCATTTAACGCAATCAAAATTTATAATGCAATTAAACGTGCGGTCGATGTCACAACCGAACTAAGCAATGAACAGATTGCGACAATAACACAATCTGTGTTGGATACATTGGCGGCCGAATACGTTCAACGCGCACCATCGGTTGAAACAATCCAGGATACTGTGATTCGCAAACTGATGGATAATGGCGCATATAAAACGGCCGAATCATATATCATCTATCGCCAGAAACGCACCGAAATCCGCGAATCGATGGTCGATGCCGTCGATATTATCGAGGGCTATGTTGGTGGCTCCAACTGGCGCATCAAAGAAAATGCAAATGTTGGCTATTCAATTGGTGGTTTGATTTTACGCACATCTGAACGCGTAACGGCCGAATATTGGCTAAACCTGTACCCACGCGCGGTTGCAGAGGCACACAAAAACGCCGCCATCCACGTACACGATTTGGGTTGGCTGACGGGATATTGTGCGGGCTGGTCCCTGCGTGAATTATTGTACGAGGGCTTTAACGGCGTTCCTGGCTATTTGCACTGTGAACCGGCACGTCATATGGCAACGGCTATATCCCATATGGTAAACTTCCTGGGAACATTACAAAATGAATTCGCCGGCGCCCAGGCATTTTCATCGGTTGACACATATCTGGCACCATATGTTCGCATTGATAATCTGTCTTATGCCGATGTAAAGAATGCTATGCAAACATTGGTGTTTAACTGTGGCGTACCGTGTCGTTGGGGCACCCAGACACCATTTATCAATTTCACATTTGATTGGACCTGTCCAACGGATTTGAAACCACAGCGTCCATTTATCGGCCGCAAACAGGTTGACTTTACCTATGGCGATTTGCAGGCGGAAATGGATATGATTAACAAGGCATTTATAGAGGTTATGACCGAAGGTGACGCCCTGGGACGCCCGTTCACATTCCCAATTCCAACATATAACATTACACCGGATTTCCCATGGGATCATCCAAATGTAAAACCATTATTTGAATTGGCGGCAAAATATGGTATTCCAAACTTCCAGAACTTCCTAAATTCAGATTTGAATCCAACGGATGTTCGTTCTATGTGTTGTCGTCTGCGTCTGGACGTGCGCGAATTGTTAAAGCGTGGTGGGGGTCTGTTTGGCTCGGCCGAAAAGACGGGGTCAATCGGCGTTGTAACAATCAACCTGGCACGCCTGGGATATATACACAAGGGCGATCGCGATGGCCTGTTCCGCGAACTGAAACGCCTGTTGGATTTGGGTCGCGACAGTCTGGAAATCAAACGTAAAATTATCACCAAGAATATGGAACGTGGTCTGTATCCGTTTACCCGTCGCTATCTGGGCGATTGGAGTCACCACTTCTCTACCATTGGTGTAAACGGTGCAAACGAAATGGTATTAAACTTTACCAATGGTGCGGAAAACATTGCGACCGTATTTGGTAAAAAGTTGGTTCTGGATGTTATGGACTTTATCCGTGAAAACCTGGCCAATTTCCAGGAACAAACCGGAAACCTGTATAATCTGGAAGCGACCCCGGCCGAGGGCTGTTCATACCGATTTGCAAAAACCGACGTCAAGAATTTCCCAGACATCATCACTGCGGGAACCAAGGACGCACCATATTACACAAATTCAACCCAGTTGCCTGTAAACTTTACCGACGACCCATTCGTCGCCCTGGAACACCAGGAAGAATTACAGCGTAAATATACCGGTGGAACGATGTTGCACCTGTATATGGGCGAACCGGTATCCAGTGGCGATGCCGCACAAAAGATTGTCCGCACAATATTCGAAAATTACAAGGTGCCATATATGACATTAACACCGACATTTTCGATTTGTCCGAAACACGGATATTTGCCGGGCAAACACGAATTCTGTCCGAAATGCGACGCAGAAAACGGCGCAAATCAGGCATAACCAACAAACAATAATTAACAGTCAGCACAAAAGAAAAGGGAGGAACACATTATGACTAATTGCCAAAGAACACGTTGCGAAGTATTTTCACGCTCTATGGGTTTTATTCGCCCGGTATCGAACTTTAACATTGGCAAATATTCTGAATTTTGCGAACGCAAAACATTCACAGAATCAAACTGTTTAACGACGGGTTGCCGTCACGCTGAACTGTTAAAGAAAGCCGCATAAGTCTATCATTATGAAATCTGTACAAATCGGGGGATTGGTTTCATTCACCACAATTGATTATCCGGGAAAACTGGCGGCGGTGCTGTTCTTGGTCGGGTGTCCATTGCGGTGTGCATATTGTTCCAATCCCCATTTATTAACCCCACACGATGGCGAATATGACCCCGAACGGGTATTTGAATGGTTGAAATCCCGCATCGGTAAATTGGAAGCGGTCGTTTTTTCCGGGGGCGAGGCCCTGATGCAATCCGACGCGGCAATTGAATATATGCATCGCGTACGCGAATTGGGATTTAAAATCGGATTACACACCAACGGATTTTATCCCGAAACATTACGACGTGCGGCGGATGTGGTTGATTGGATTGGCCTGGATTTCAAGGCGACACGTGAAAAATACCCAGATCTGACGGGGCAACATATTGCATACGACAATATGATAAAATCATTGGATATCTGGCGCGACACCGGCCGTGATTTTGAGGTTCGCATAACAACCGATCCACGTTTTATCAGCAAAATGGACTTGTTGGAAATTGTGGATATTTTGCACGCCCGTAATGTCGCAAACATTGCGATTCAAAAATATATCCCACACTTTGAAGACGACGCACACAAAACAGATTCCGCATCCCGGGAACAGTTTTTTAATGATTCCCCCCTGCGCGAAAAAATAAATTCTATGTTTAAATCTGTCATCTGGCGGGAATAAAAAACAAAACACCCCAAACGGGGTGTTTTAGTTTTTATCGGCCATAAAAACACTTAGACGTATACTTATACCCCCCTGTATCATCGTTCCCCATGGTACCACTTGGCAGATAACACCAATTTGGCGTGACCGCCCCATATTCAGATGTGGCGTCATCATTTCCCGTCCCACTGGCACAGGTTTTACATTGTAATTCACTCGCCGCATACGTCGGCTGACTTTGTGTGGAAACTGATTTGTGTAAATTACTGTAGTAGCCCTGTAAACACGTCCATCCCGACGCAACTGTGGTACACGTGCCGGTGGTTGAACAACTTCTGGCGGCACGTCTTGCAATATAATAAGTGTTATTATCCGTATATGTATACCCCGTACAAGACTGACAACACGTAAATTGTTCATAGTTTTCCAATCTAAACGTATCATAAGGGTTTGCATTAGATCGCGAGATATCGGGAATAACCTCTGTCCCATGATAAGCTGACGCACATCCCGCAACCATCGTTTCACACTGTTCCCTGGATGCAAAACAAAGTAACATCTCTGCCAGATCATCGTTCATGGCACTTAAATCAACAACGCCACAATACGGATACGCGGTTCCAAATGGATATCCCGATGTACCACAATTATATGTTCCATTACAATATTTATAACCGTGTGTCCCCGATGAAAAATTGTCACAACTATCAATCCAAAGCCCACTTATATATGCATTAGCACCCATCCCCCACAAACACAACATCAAACAGAAAGAAAAACATCTCATTAAAATCCCCCTTTGTTGCACCGTTCCGATACAGGAAAACGGTCCTTTGGATTCGGCATAAAATCGGGTTGACAGGCCCCGCAAAACTGGGATAAAATGCACACAGAGAAAGCCGAAAATAAATCACCGTTTGGATTCGGCATATTTTTTTTGGATTTTTTACACTGTTTTCAATCTGTTAATCACAAAAAAGACAAACTAAAAAACTTATATAAATAAAAGTTTAATCTTCTACGCCCGTGAGGTATTCATATCTCTTGTCTCGTATCACATATCTCATAAAAAAACCCGCCGAATGGCGGGATTTTTTTTACATCTGAACATCTTCACACTTTTCAACTGGTGCATTTGTCGAACACGACGTATTCCGATTATTATGGAACCACGACGTAGAACCGGTTGTCTTACAATCCTGGGTAATGACCGTTGTACAAATGTGGCATATACGAGTCTCGCGATTAAATGTCGCGGTTGTTTCCTTGGTCCCCGCCGCCGCATTTAATGAACCGCCGCCCAGATATCCACTATTCTTAAACGTTGCACCGCCCAGAGATAACACGCCCTTGCCACCCAAAGACAGATCTTCGTTTGTCAGGCCCGCACCAACCTCGTACGCAATAGAATACGGAGGCATCAAATCAGTGCTTGGACTGGTTAATGTCATTGCACCCGTTTCAGCCATCTTCTGGCACATATATTGTGCCAAATCCGCATCTGCATCTTTTGTTGCATCCGCAACCAGGTCCTGGAATTTCTCGTTATAATTATCCTGGGCCTTGCGCAGGGCCGCCGTCGCAATTTGAACCTTTAACTGATTCAACAGGTTCGGGAAACGTGCCGTTGTCTTTGCCCCCTGCTTGCCGGTTATCTGGGACAAATCACGACCATTTACACAATACTGAATTTCTGGATCCAATTCTATCATTTCGATTGTGCGATTGATTGTGCCCGCTATGTTTTCCAACTCGCTTTCAATTGATGATATTATCGCCGCAGAATCTTTTACGTCTGAATTTCTGGCACGTATCTGACTGATATAATCTTTCACACCAATTTCACCAGGTTTTAAAACATCTTCGTCATCGGTGACCGCAGATGCCATCCCCATCTTTATCGAGCCAAACGATATCATACCCGTCACGCGATACACATCATCCAGTTTTTGCGAGAACAAACTGCCCGTACCCAAAACATCATCCGCGGCAAATTTATTACAATCCGTGGTTGAACCACAAATTTCCATCATCTTTTCATCAACCAGATTCTGGCACGTATCCAGGGCCGAATTATCAATATTCAAATACAGCCCCATCAACATAGAATCCAAATCATCCATCGAGAATTTTGGATTATTCGCCTTGCACACAACCAGGCTATCTATTGGGCAAATATCGTGGATATAGTCATAATCCATACCGATACAGTTTTCAAAGTTTTCACCACAACGTGTATCCGCGGTAAAGCAATCTTTGACCTCTTGCGTACAGGCATCAACACGCATTGCCGCCAATTTATCTACGACATATCCCCAGATTAACGGTTCCATACGTTCACACGGGTCAATTTCCACCTTGCAGAATGAACGTGCCATATCCGGACGTGACAAACACGCATCCATTGTATCCTTGCCCTTGCCGACGATATCATCTTTACAGGCTTTTTGGATACAGTTTGAAATATTGGTCAAACAGGATTGACGCATTTTGGATTCTGCACGCCCCTCGGCCAGTTTGATTGTAGGTGCGGCCTCGCGCAGGAAAGCAGGCCAAACATTATCACGAACGGCAACGCAACTGTCCAGAACACGTTCACAAATTATACGTTTTGAATCCAATATTTCCATCGTCGATGCCGTAATGTCATAGACATTCACGGTTTCTACGGTCGTACCAGCAACAGTTGTGGCCTTTTCATTTTGCATATTTTCAGATGCAATGGTTGATACACAGTTATCCCAATCTGGTCCACAGGCATCCTCGGTACGCATACACTTCTTAAATTCAACCATACAGGTTCCCAAATCATACTTGTTCGCACTGTCAAAACTTTCTTTCAGTGCGGCACGCACCGCGCCCTCGGCGGCGGCCATTGCCTTATCGGCATCAACGGATTTGGTTGCGATTGTATTTTCAAACGCCTTGCAATCGGAAACAATCTGACGTGAATACATTTGGCGCAACAGTGTGATATCCTTGGCCTCACAAGATTCTGGAATTTGCTCCAAGCAAAGTTCTTCGGCGGCTTCAAACAACGCATCACCCGTCAATTCGGAAATATCAACACCTTCATCTTCATCATCATATAAATCTGTTTCAAACATTGCCAACAAATCGGCACGTTTCTTTTCCTTGGTCTGTTTTTCCTCACCCAAATCAACGATTGAACCATCATCATTATATTCACGTTTACCCGTGAAAATGATGTCTGCATCGGCGCCGGCTTGAACCTTTTCAACCTCTTCGGTGGCGATACGTTCGGCCTCTATCATTTTATCTTGGATTGCCTTGAACTGTTTTTCATATTCAAATGATGCATCACTGCACGCGCAACTGCCCCCGTTGGACGTATCAGAAATACAGAATTGGTCCATACATCCATAGAATGCATCATAACATTCCTGATCATACAGACCCGTTGCCGTCACCTTGGCACGAACAGATGTTCCCTTTTGTATGGTGGATTGTTTTGTTGTCGATGTCTTTTTGGTTGCAGCCATTACATCCGTCGACGACATCACCGTCAACGCCGCCAATACACTACAAAATGCACCCAGTTTTTTCATAGTCTCTCTCTTTGTTTTTACATATTAATATCTTCACAGGATTCGATTTCCTGACAGAACTCTTGTTCACCACCAGACAAGGCACCACCAATACCGGCACCAACCGCACCAACAATGCCACCAATCGCGGTACCCCAACCGGCATTAATCATCGTGCCGGCCGCCGCACCCGCCGACAGACCACCCGCCGCCGCTTTTAGCGCAGATGATGCCTTGGATTCACCACCGGTTTCACAAACCTGTTGCATACGACAAACGTGACAATTACGCAAATCCGGTTCAAATGTTACACTGCGAATATAACTATAATTTTTATCGGATTTATCTGGGCTTTCAACCTTGTACGTCTTGTAACAGTTTTGTTCTGCCTCGGCCAAATCTTGCTGACGCGACAATTCGGCAATCTTTGTTTCCAGTGCCCGCAATGCACGATTTTCAGCACCAATTTTAGCAATCATTTTTGCCGAATTAAACACTGTATCACCCAAGCTCATTTTGCCCTTTGGTTTTTCACTGTCCATACAGGCAGAAACCGTAATATCCTTTTCAAACTGAGTAAAGAATTCATCAACCGCGGTGGCGGAATTATCACGCACCGTCGCACGCAACGCCGCAAATCCTGCCTCATCCTTTGGCAGGGTCATTAACCCTTCGACCGTTGCGTCATTTGGCAAACACGCCATATCGGTTCCGCAAACCTTGCCCAGTTGTTCACCAAAATAATTTACACACCCCTGCATTAACTGATAATCCATCTGCAATAATGCTGCCTGGACAATAATATCGAATTGTGTCTCATTTTTACACGACGGAAACATATCCTGGGGACACATTTTTGCGATATCACTTGTTTTTTTACCAACGCATTCAGGTGCCGTAAAGTTTTCACCACACTTGTCCCGTAAACAGGCATCAATATCATTCTGACAGAACTGGGTCCGTAAATAGAACAACTTGTCATTCACAACGCTTTTCAGCCCCGGAATCATTTCATTACACTCGTCAATAATCGGGCAGACACCCGCCGCAACATTAACATCCGACAAACACGCCGAATTTGTTGATGTCGAACACCCGTCTTCCAGGCAAACTTGAATCTGGGCCAGACACGTTTGACGACGGTATTTATCGGCATATTTTTCAGCATCAACCAATATTGCCTGGGATTCCGCCTTCCAGTCTTTTAAAACATAATCACGAACCGCCATACATTGGTCCAGAACGTTTTCGCACGCATTCGCACGACGGCCCAACAAATCTGCATCTAAACAGTTCTCAAAATTAGAACCACAACCACCCTTGTCCGCAATACACGCCTTGTATGCCAACAGACATTCACCCTGATTGTACTTGTTCGTCGTATCCAGCATTTCCAAACGCGCCTTGCGAACGGCGGCCTCTGCGGTGCGCTTATTCGCCTGGGCATTGATTTTTTGTTCATTCAAATATGTATTATAAGATTTACAATCGGCCGTAATTTGACGCGAATAAAGCAATTCTTCCATTTCTGCTTTGGCACCACAGGCCTCTAATTCCGCGGCACATTGCTCCGCCGCCATTTCATAAAGCGCATCGCCAATTTCAAAATCCGCATCCAGCCCTTCATCTTCTTCATCATCGGCACCACTGGTCGCCCAGGCCGAGAAATCAAATCCCGTCAGAATAGAATTTTTCTTGGCCGCATTACTTTCGCCGAAAACTAACTTTGCCTTGGCCCCCAGCTGTTCGCGCTCTACCCCCTCGGTATAGAGTTTATCCGCCTCTTCTTGAATGGACTGAATTTCCTGGATTAAACTTTTGGATTTTTCAATATTCGATGAACAGGCACAACGATACCCCTCAGACTCGTCCAAAAGGCAAAATTCATCCATACACGCACGATATGCTTCACGACAATTCGCACCGTTCCCGGGGGCGGGTGTTTCATTTTCCGTCCCATCATCTTTTGGCAAATCTTCCGATGGGGTATCAGTTGCACCCTGATCCGGTTTTACATCCGCAACAACATCGGTTGCAACATCCGTCGATACATTACCATTTGCATACGTCGTCAGTGTCGGCATACGTGCCGCCGCATTAGACACACGATTAACCCCAACACGCACAGAATCCGCCCGCGACGCGGCAAAAGAGATTCCCGGCATCAAACACAATAACGCTGCAAATATTCTTATATTCATAAGCATCCCCACTACAAAATTTATAAATATTTTATCAAACATTTAAGACTTGCACAAGTGAAATAAAAAATTCTTGCAATTTTATCGACCACGCAATATCATTGATTTCAGAAAAATATCAAGGGATTATATATGGCAAAAGATGATGTAATTGTTTTTAGCGGCACCGTCGAAGACAAACTGCCCAATACTATGTTCCGTGTAAAACTGGAAAACGGGCACGAAATCTTGGCGACGGTCTGTGGCAAAATGCGCAAGGCTCGCATTTGGGTCAACGTTGGCGAACGTGTTCGTGTTGAAATGACACCATACGATTTGGACAAGGGGCGCATTACATTCGTAGAACGCAACCGCCCTGTAAATGACGCTGCAAATTAAATACAAAAATCCCGCACATCGCGGGATTTTTTATTAGTATTTTTTTACAAAATTTGATATCATATTACCAGTATATTAAGGAATGAAAAGGACCGGGCTTCTTATTATGGCGTATATCGTCAGTGTTGGCATTGCCAACGCTGCTGTTCGTGATGGCGACGCAATATCCAGAAACACATCCACCCCCGCCCCCACCGTTTCACGTACAAGCGTTACCCCCCGCACATCTGGCACACAATCGGCTGCGACCCGCGGGACCGCGTCACGCGCGACACAAAACACAACCACACGAACCACCACCGCACGCGCCGCGCAGCGTGTACGCACTGGTTCCCCCGCACGGGGCGCGCAATCTGTCACCGCCGCACGCACCGCATCACTGGGACGCGCAACCAAATCACCCGCACGCGGAACCGGCAACATAACCACTGCGCGCGTAGCAACAAACACATCACGTCCTGCACGCGCGGCAACCACATCAACACAATCAAATACTTTTGGTACCGGATATAACGCGTGCCGTGATGCATATTTTACGTGTATGGATCAATTTTGCGCAACCCAGAATGACACATATCGTCGTTGCGCGTGCTCGTCCAGATTAAACCAAATCAAATCGCGGGAAAATTTGCTATCCGATACGGCAAACCAATTACAAGATTTCAAGGATTTTAATCTTAGTGTGATTGACAAATCCGCCGCAGAGGTTAATGCTATGATTTCCGCATCCACCGGCGAAACAATCGCGGCATCCGCCCAAGACACGTCCGCATCCGCCCAACAGTTGGCAAATATCGGCACTATATTGGCCCAGGCCAAGTCCCAATCACTTTCCACATCGGGCACATTGGACATTGGTGGCGATATCAAACAAATATGGAAAACCACAGACCTGGCCGATGGTGCGAACATCGCCAACCTGACTGGGGAATCCCTTTACAATGCCGTTCACGCACAATGTAGCCAAATGGTTGCCGAAACCTGTGAATCCAAATCAACATTAAATATGGTTGTATCTGCATACGGAATGTATATTGAAAACGATTGTACAACCCTGTCAAACAGTCTGGATTCCAAGACCACCGCGGCCAAAGGCTCGGTCCGCGAAACAGAGCGCGAAATGCATACCGCACGCCTTGAAAATTATAACGCGCACAATGCGACATCCATTAACGATTGCATCGCCAACGTCCGCAAGGATTTGACATCCGAAACCGCGTGTGGCCCCGATTATGTACACTGTCTGGATGTTACGGGACGTTATTTAAACCGCGAAACCGGCGAACCAATTTATACATCTAATTTTTATCAGTTGGATGGCCAAATATCTTTGTCTGGCAACATCCTGACCAATCAAACAAATCGTATGATTGTGGCCGAACTGAACCGTATGCGCAGTTTTGCCGAATCCAGCCTTGATACCTGCCGTGACGTGGCCGACGATGTCTGGGATGAATTCGTTCGCCAGGCCATAACCGAAATATACCAGGGCCAACAATCACGAATCCGCGACGTAAAGAATGAATGCCTGGATGTTGTAAATGCCTGTTACGATGAACAAAGCCAATCATTAAAAGACTTTAGTAATGTCAAGGAACAATTATTACTGGGGCAACGATTGGAACTGTCCGAAGAATTATGTCGTGAAAAATTAAATGCCTGTTCAAACCTTTATGGCGGTGGACCAGACGGTCTAAAAGAATTGGCCAATGCAATGCACGATTTAACAGATTCCAAAATCGCCAAAGAATGTCGTATCACCCTGCAAGATTTTGCACGTGACATTTGCGCCGTCCCCAGCAACGATACATTGCACGCTTATCCATATGCGTGTCGTGTCTACGCCCCAGGCGAACAGAAACACGCACAAATTTATGCCTGCAACCAGCAATTATGGCAAAACAATACCACAACAGAAAACGAAACGGATTTTTCACAACCTGAATTTGAAGATCCAGATGACAACACACCATCGACCGGTGCATCTGGATATACGTGCCCCGCAATAAGAAAGTATACATCCTGTACCGCATCAAGCATCGATGAAAACGGAAATTATATACCGGGCACGGGATATTATATGACAACAATACAAGACGGCAAAATAATATACACCCCAGATCCAGTTGAGGGAAACAGTTGTACCCCCTGTCCGGACGGATATACATGTGCGGGTGGAACAGCCGGCCCAACAAAGGTCGCAACAGATAATGACAATACTGATAACGACGGCCAAAAGACATATCACAATTGTGGCGATTACGCGGGCAGTTTGTACCAACGCCTGGTCCGCTATGCAATTCAAACCTGTGTACGCCCATCCAATGCAAACAATCCAGAATATTCCATATCGGCGGATGTTTTGGCGGACGTAAATGTTGTTATGGATTCTATTCGCGTTGATATGGGTGTCGCACTGGCAAAAGAGTGCGAACGTCTGGGCGGTGTTTGGGTTGACACAATGTGGGTGGATGAAAAAGGCAAAAAAACAACAAACACCGACGGCACAGAAACAGAAACTGGCGACGACAAACACGACGTCACAGGCGACACACTATTTAAACTATTCTATAATGAAACGGGCGCAAATACATCTTGGGGCTACTGCAAACCGGGAACCCCAGTGTCTGATACAACAACCGAATAACC
The DNA here is from genome assembly GCA_015062485.1 of Alphaproteobacteria bacterium. Lineage (GTDB taxonomy): Bacteria > Pseudomonadota > Alphaproteobacteria > Rs-D84 > Rs-D84 > Enterousia. The sequence continues at coordinate 17,303 of SUUO01000006.1, read as the reverse complement.
CAATTGCACGAAATAACAAAAAGTGATAAAATAAGAACGTACCGGGAAAAAGAATATGAAAAAAGCATTTTTATTATCATTACTGATTATACCATTTATGACAGACTCAAACGCGGCCATCGATTGGTGGGAACGTGAAACAGTATGTCGCATCAATCCATCTAAGTGCTATAACACAATGGGTGCTGGATTTGATATTGAGGCCTGGGACAGCGATTCCGAATGTCGCGGGAAAAAGATTATTTGTGGCACGGCATTAAAACCCACATCTGATGAAAACTGGGCTTTATCTAAATTAGACGTACGAAATATGAATGGCATAAATCCCGATTTTAACATCGATATTTTAAATGGTGATTGCTTTGGGGTACGCCAAACAATATCAAACGGCTTACAGGCAATATATAACGACAAACCGGTTGACGTATACTGTCCTGGCATATTAGAAAATATTTATGCTTATGATTACATTGAAAATGTTGAAACGGGTTCAATTCTGGCACGCGCGACCCAACCAAAGTGCGACGACCTGGCGGAATATGGGTACGCACGTGTAAAGAACGGACGTTGCTATGGCAAGCGTTATTCTGAATCCGAATATTACATTGATTGTTCGCGTGGCGACAACAACGATGCCCGCCTGATTATATTAAACGGCGCCGATTACGGGGAACCAATGGGCAACAATCCACGTACACCCGACGCGGCCGAAGAAAAATTCCAAGAAATGATAGAACTTGCTAAAAAATTACGTAAATAAAAATCCCCCGCCCGGGGGATTTTTTGTTAAAGTTCCCACCAACAATCTTCAGTTATTATAAAAGTACCAGATGTACTTTGTATTGGTGCATTTGCAGCATAATAACAAGAATCCAAACCATAACGATAAAGCCCCTCATCATAACTCATACTGGGGGCGGGATAATCATACGACGAATTTCCAACGGACGTCACATCCGTAGCCAACTTTGGGCATTCTAAACAATATGTACCGTCTGTACTACCGTCAGCGTAATACCCATCTTCACAAATCTTACAGCTTGTTTGCCCTGGCTCATCTTGATAATCGCCCATACCACAACGCTCGCACTTGCCCCTGTATTCATAAGTTCCAGCCGCACACATATAACACGAAGAAACCGCGGTACTGCCCGTAGAAGATGTAGTATATCCACTGGTACACTTCACGCATTCCGTATCCAAATTTGCGACAGGCATATAATACCCCTTTGGACACACGGTACACGTTCCCGAAGTATTATAATAAGTTCCAGCATTACATAATGTGCACACATCCGTATATCCTTCAACCATGACAGAGTCCGCCCCACCCATAAAGGCATCATTACACATTGAAACACAGTTTGTTCTAAGACTCCCAGTTAGCCCCAAATTGGCACACTCTGTTGCGCTAGCACCCGATACCTCGCATCTTTGCAACAAATTATAACACTGAGCTGCAGTCAACGCACCCGCCATAACATTAGTTGTACAAAACAGCATCAAAGCCGCCGCAACCAAACCGACGTTTGGATTCGGCACAAAAACGGGGGATAAAATATGCAGAAATCAGGGATTTTTAATTGTGAATTTATGCCGAGGAAAAACGTCCCATTGGATTCGGCATTGTTTTTTCTTCTCTATGCCTTGTATTATAACGATTTGCGCGATTTTTAGCAAGGTGTTTTTTTGGTTAGATAAATAAAAGTTTATCTTCGCAATTGCGTAAATCAAAACATTTGTTTATAATATGTGTGTTATGATGACTTGTCATAATGGGGTGTAGAAACCCGTTCAGTTGCATCAAAGCATAAGGCAATCGCATTTATGTTTTGTCGAAACCAAACTCCTGAGCACATTTGTGTCAGGAGGGTTGCGAATATATTGAATAAGCACACAATTCAACTGATTGTTTCTAACCTCCTGACCACTCGTTTATGCGCGTGGTTTTTGTTTTTTCGCAAATAAAACAAAAAAGGAGTAAACAAATGAAAAAACTTTTAACTTTAACCGCAATAGGCACACTGTTATTCACGGCCCCCGCAATATCGGTACAAAAATGCGTGGCCTTGAATGAAACAACGACGTGTGATACCGATATCGTAAGTTATGGCACAACCGAACATACCCGCACTTGTATAACAAATGGCATTGATTTTCCTGTGACTATAACAGGGATGGTTTCACAAACGATTGCTACTGCCCCTTTGGAAATCCAGGCAACCATCGATACAACGTCTGTGAATACAGGAACCTGTTGGTGCCGAATTATACGTCCTGTTGTATCTAAATGGATTTCATTACAAGTAAGCGGCAACCAGTACCAATGTCCTGCGCAGTGTATAAATAACATTATGTCAACAGATACACAAGTAAGACAGGTTTTATTAAATGCACTTTTTAATTAAACATAGGTATAAGCAAAATGAAACGATTAATATTCTTATTTTGTTTGGGACCAATAATGACACACGCTGCCGGTCCATCGACCTCGTGTCCATCGGGTTATATCGCAATTGATGAACCAAATATAACCATTGCAACCAGTTGCCCCAGCGGTATGGTATCCGCAGGCATCGCAGAATCGTGTTTGTCGTCATCACTAGCAGCAGAATGTTACATGTATGCCCCTGTGGGCATCAGTTATACCGACAGTACCGGCACATATGAATACACCGACGCGTGTCCTCTATCCTAGAAAAATCCCCCCAGGAAGGAATGGGGGGGATTTTTACAGCCAACGCGACATATCGGCTTTATGCCGCTTTCTTGGCATCTGCCAGGATTTCCACAGGTGCTTTTTTACCATTCACAACATCTGCGTCAATCACAATTTCTACTAACTCTTCTTTATCCGGCGCATCAAACATCGGCTGCATCAAGACCCGTTCCAATATTCCACGCAAACCACGTGCACCTGTCTTGCGTGCAACCGCCATTTTTGCAATTTCGCGCAATCCATCATCTGTTATTGTTAATTTAACATCGTCCATTTCCAGCATTGCCGAGAACTGCTTTACAACCGCATTCTTTGGTTCTGTTAAGATTTTAACCAATGCATCTTCATCCAGTTCACGCAATGTTGTAATTACCGGCAAACGTCCAACCAATTCTGGGATAATACCGAACTTCACCAAATCTTCGGGTTGAACATCCGCGATATAACTTTTTGATTCACGTTCTTCTTTGGATTCTATGTTTGCGCCAAATCCGATACCGCGCCGCGTCGCCGAACGATTTGCAATAATCTTGTTCAGGCCATCAAACGCACCACCACAGATGAATAAAATCTTGCTGGTGTCTAATTGCACGGTTGCCTCGCCCGGGTGTTTGCGCCCTGCGCCACCGGCGGGAACATTTGCAACGGTCCCTTCGATTAACTTTAACAAGGCCTGTTGTACACCCTCGCCCGAAACATCGCGTGTCAGGGACGGATTTTCAGATTTACGTGAAATTTTATCAATTTCGTCGATATAGATAATACCACGTGACGCGCGTTCTACGTCAAAATTCGCATTTTGCAGCAAACGTGTCAGAACACTTTCCACGTCGTCACCGACGTATCCAGCCTCGGTCAATGTGGTTGCGTCTGCGATTGCAAATGGCACATCCAAAATACGCGCCAATGTCTGGGCAAATAAAGTTTTACCGGTACCCGTTGAACCAACCAACAAGACATTTGATTTTTGAATTTCCACATTTGATGTGGTTGCCGCACTGTGACGTTTATAGTGATTATACACCGCCACCGACAGGGTACGTTTTGCCTCGTCCTGGCCAATGATATAATCATTCAAGAAATTATAAATCTGGCGTGGTGTTGGCAATTTGGCGGTATCACGACCAATTTCATTTTTCACATCATCGGCCATAATATCATTGCACAGATTTATACACTCGTCACAGATGCATACATTGCGTCCACTAACCAGTTTTTTAACCTCATACACGGCCTTGCCACAGAAACTGCAGAACTGATTATTATTTTCTGCCTGTACTGTCGAAGATGTTGTTTTTTCGTCACTCATCGTACTAAATCCAATTATTTACGTTCCAAAATACCGTCGATTAAACCGAAATCTTTGGCCTCGCTCGGGCACATCCAGTTATCACGTTCCATCGCATCGAACAATTCTTTTTCTTTCTTGCCCGTAAATTCAGACATTTGTTTGATTAAAGTCTGTTTTGTCCGTTGCATTTTTTTAACGCGAATTTCAACGTCGGTCACCTGCCCCTGGAAGCCCCCCAATGGCTGGTGAATCATAATACTTGTATTAGGCAACGCAAAACGTTTACCCTTTTCGCCCGCCGCCAACAGGACCGACCCCATAGACGCAACCAACCCCATACCAATTGTTGAAACGGGTGCCTTGATATATTGCATAGTATCCATAATTGCCCAACCGGCGGAAACATCACCACCCGGCGAATTTATATACATTGAAATTTCCGCATTTGGATTTTCAGATTCCAAGAACAGCAACTGGGCCACAATACTGTTTGCCATTGTGGGCTCAATCTCTCCGCCCACCACAATAATACGATCACGCAACAGGCGTGAATAAATATCAAACGAACGTTCACCACGTGGTGACTCTTCGATAACCATTGGTATCAATGCCATAACCAATTTCCTTTTGTTCACAAGTTAAAGTATATCACAGAAAAACCCGATTCGCGAATTTTACAATATATATAAAGCGTTTTTGCGATTTTTCAAGTCAAACCATTAAAAAACCGCCCATCTGGGCGGTTTTTACCAAGACTAGAAATTATATCTGAACTTAAACAAACCTGTTTGCGACGTATAGTCTTTGTGCAAATCCAGTTCGTAATTCAGTGACAATTCCAATCCACGATATTCCGCGGTCAATCCGATACCAAATTCACCACCCAAACGGCTCAGACGATCAACATCGACATAGTACGCCGCCGCACCCGGGAATACAACCGTTGCCGTTGCATCATCAGATATGAAATCATACGTCATTGCCGCACGCATTTCTGGGCTGAACTTAACCGCGGTATCTGATTCGATTTCGAACGCGTATTTCAAGCCCGCAACCCCAGACAAGAAATCCATATCCATTTCCCGAACCGTTGCGCCAAATGCGTTTTCGTGTTCACCCTGATTGGTATGCAGATAGCGCAAACCAACCTCTGGTGTTACACCACTTGCGAAATCATATCCCGTCATAACCTGGGCACCATATGCCTTGATGTCATAATCAGACCCCAATGCAAATCCCGCCGCCATATTCGCCGCATCTGAATATTCAGATTCTGTATATGTCAACGTTGAATTTACATACCACGCGGCCGGCTTGTATTGCCCATAAACAAAGATAGAATTACTTTCCACATCTATGTCACGGCCACCACCCAGAACATTTGTACTACTGTATGCGTAACCACCACCCAATGTGAATACGTTGTCAATCAAGGTATCGCCACCCATTGCAAAGCCACGGGAATTCCCCTCGAATGCGGACCCCATTTTGGTTTTGTTAAACATACCCTGGGCCCAGACCCCGGCACCCGTCACATCACCACCGGCACGCCCCGTTGTTCCACCAACGGTGGACATACGTCCCGCGGCAACCGTCAAAACCTGGTTCTGAACGGACGATGAAACAGACTGCCCAACCGGCTTTTTATTTGGATTAACCTTGGCCACTTCTTGTTCAACGGTCTCAATATCACCACTGTTCAGGGCTTCTTGCATCATCAAGGAAACCTGTTGCAATTTTGCATCCGTCACATTCGCCAGTCCCGACACAGCCCCCGCCGCCGCAATTGATGCACCGGTATCCGCTGCGATTTCAGCTGCCTGTCTGGCGGTCAATGTTGCAATACCATCAACAATTGATGTCTGGTATGTTTTACCAAAATCAACCGATAAATTAGCATCTGTAAATTGCGATACATCGTATACCCCCGCTGCACCGGCGCTTAATAAAACGTTACCTGCGCCTGACAAAGCACCTGTAACATCCACAGAATCTTTGTCGTTTAACAATGATGCCATCAAAGTACCATCAATATTAATTGTACCTTGTTCAATTGATGCATAGTTCATATTCAATGTTGCACCTGATTTAATATCCAGCGCACCTGCCCCATTGATACCGCCATCGATTGATGTCATACCCGATGCAATTGTAAACGTGCCGTCATTATAAATATCATTCGCCTTGCCATTTACAGTGTTACCACTGAACGTATTTGTGCCAGACAACATCAAAGCACCCTTTGCCTCATTATAAACCGCACCACCGGCATCGGTCGCAATATTGCCGACAAATGTTGCACCATTGATATGCGTAGACGCCGTATTTCCACCACGGTCTTCAGCACCGTGATTATAAACCGCACCACCCAACGCTGCACTGTTTGCGCTAAATTCTACTTTTTCAAAATACACCGCGGTATCATCTGCAACACTGCTGTACAGATAATTGTCAAACGCACCACCAGTTGTCCCCGCCTTGTTACCAATAAACTTTGAATTCAACACATCCAGTTTTGCATCTTTATTATTACCTAAATCAGCACTGCGGGTTGAAATCGCCCCACCACGATAATCGGCACGATTATTTTCAAATGTTACATTATCCAACACTGCCTTACCAACCGCACCTACAAACAAAGCACCAGCACCATCTGAGTTTGTTGTTGCTATGTTATTTTTGAATACTGTATCTGAGATATTCGCCTGATACATAGCCTGAACAGCACCGGCACTTAACGCCATATTGCTATCAAATACTGAATTTGTAATATTCAATGTGTTTGGTTGGGATGAATACGTAAATATCGCACCGCTTTCCATCGCCGTATTGCCAACAAATGTAGTATTATCAATATTTAACACACCATTTTGCAACAATATTGCTCCCCCAGAATAATTATCTGCATGATTTGCTTCAAATATGGAGTTAGTAATATTGTTTTCTTGTCCACCTGTAATAAATAATGCACCACCATCTTCTTCGGTTACAGAATTAGAAACAAAGCTCACCTCATCTAAATCTAACTTACCAGAACTATAAATCGCCCCACCTAATTTAATAGCAGAATTTCCAACAAAATCCGTATCAACGATTGTCAATTTACCGGTATTGTAAATCGCACCGCCCGATACAGTCGCCGTATTTTCATTAAAATCTGCATCGACAATTTTCATACTGGCTTTGTTGTTTTCCTTGTCCAATCTGCCGTCATTATAGATAGCACCACCAGTTTCCGCCTTATTACGAATAAAATCGGAATCTTCGATATACACCGCATTACGTTCCGTTACGCTGTCATAAAATGTTGCATATATCGCCCCACCAGTCATAACAGCACTATTGTCAACAAAATCTGTATCGAAAATATCTAACTTTGCGTTACTGTTATCCCCCATATTCGGTGCACGCATTGCGATTGCACCACCATCTGCCTCAGACGTATTGCCACGAAATTCGGCATCCGTGATATATGTCTTAGAAACAGACCCCAAGAACAAAGCGCCACCACCATCATCAGTTGCATCTGTAGCCTTGTTATTAATAAATTTAACATCATTTAAAAACGAAGTTGCAAATAAATCCAAACCACCAGCAGACCGCGCTGTATTTGCCTTTACCGTACCACCATTCATCGTAAAGACCCCAGACGAAGTAGCAGTATAAACCGCACCACCAAAATCAGCTGTATTATATTCAAAATCAGTATTATTCAAAGTTATGCTGGCATTTGTATGTCCAAACAAAGCCCCACCAATATATGCCGAATTAGTAGAAAATTTTGAATCCGAAACATTCAAAGAAGTCGTACCATCAACATTTAGTAGATATGCCACACCACCATAACCTTGCGAGCTGTTACCTACAAATTTCACCCCCGATACATTTAAAGCACCAGCACTAACAATCGCACCACCATTTGTATCCGCAGTCATCCAGCTTATATCCACGTTAGACAGCTTTAGTATCTCTGACGAATCAATAACCAGCTGTGAATCCAGCGTATTTGCCATTGCGGGCATAACGGCAAAAACTGGCAAAACACTGCAGACTTTAACCAGGTCTGCGAAATATTTAGTATTGGACATATGGGGTCTCCTTCTCTTATTAAATCTGTATGGATATATTCATAGCAAATTATTCTGAATATTCAACATAAAAAATTCCTTTAAATTTATAACAAAAAATAAACTTACACAAAGACATTGACAAACAACAACATTGTATATACCATCTCATCACATAACTGAATAAAAACGAACAAAACAATGCATTATTATTATCAAAAATATCCGTATTTGAACTATAGCTATCGTGATACAGATGGACCTTGGACAATGTTTTCAATCCCCCCTAAAATGTTGGTGACGGAATTTGTAAATAAGTTTGGTCAAAAACCCAAAACTTTTTTTGATTGCGGTGCGGCCATAGGTGTTATTGTTATGATGGCCCAAAAGTTAGGTATGGATGCACGTGGCATAGATATAAAAAATTACCCGTATAAATCCAGTAATTTAGAAGAATTGTTCACCAGCGGAAAAATACAAATCAAGTCTATTCTGGATTGTGAGCCAATTGTGGCAGACATTGTTTTTTGTAATGGCACACTTACTTATTTTTCTGAAACAGAATTGCCAAATGTGCTTGCTAAGTTCCGCAACAGCAAAATGATTTGTGCAATACATAACACTACCGAAGATATTGCAGCCGCCGCCGCCAACGGTGATATATTAACAACTTGTAATAAAACACGTCTTATTAAACCACAAAATTGGTGGATAAATACATTTACAAAAAATGGTTTCAACGTAAAATACGCAGAACATATACGGTGTTTTTGTGCTGTTCCAAGTCATAGCAAATAAAAACTTGCCGCGGTGGGCAAGTTTAGAAACTATGGTTGGTCACAGCTGGGTGCCCCATAACCAAAAATTAAAACGCCCACACGGGGCGTTTGAATCTTTGGTTGGGGCAGCTGGATTCGAACCAACACTGACGGAGTCAGAGTCCGGAGTTCTACCATTAAACTATGCCCCAATGCGCCGTGGATTATAGGACTTTTATTTCCCCAACGCAAGTGGAAAATTCATCACCCACAAAAACATTGAATTCCTGAACATTTCTGATATCTTGCTATGTAACACATACGGTTACAAAAGGTATAAAAATGAAAAAGAACAACCAACCACAACGCAGACCAATGTATCGTGACGAATCCAAATTTGTTGTTTATATGACGCGTGATGCACATACCCGTTTTTGCACAACCTGCGACAAGGATATTTTCCGCAAGGTAACATCAAGCAACATCCGATACGATTCAAAAAAGCAATTTGCCACGAAACACGGATATCATTTTATGCTAGAAGTACCCGTTGCCTATAAAGACAGAATTTTATCTGTGATAAATTCTGATCGTCAAATCAGCGTCGGCGCAACAACAAATCCACGCAAAAAACACGAATACTCATCCCAGAAACACAAATCCACATCAAACGACCATCCACGGCAAAAATTACCAATGGGCCTGCGCCCTGTGTCTGGCCGGCCGGCACAAACCGCCACCGCAAAGCCAACACAAAAAGCGTCCACCCCAATCACACGGCCATTAAACCTGGATAAGACAACACCAACAATAACCCTTGAATATGATATCAAAGATTTAACCCCACAAATGGTTGAAAAGATATTGGGTGTAAGATGGTCCCAGTTATGCGGAAAACACTTTTTCTATTCCTTTGACAACCCTTTACCACAAGATGTTATCATCAACCGTGAATTGCAACGCATGAATAACAAGTTTGAAGCACATCCGATGTTCCAAGGACGCAAAATGGCATTTGCTGCATATGGCATTGCGTATTATAACGGTAATAAAGAATACATAGAAAAACCTATGCTGCATGATTTTAGTTATGGTCCCACAGACCCATATTGTGATATGTACGGAACATTTATATCATACAACCCCAAAACAAAACAGTTTGAAAAATATCCACGCGGTTGGATAAAACTGAAAGAAGATATAGATGAATATGGATACATTTTATCCAGCTCGCTATCCCGCGATGCAGACAAAATCTTGTCTGCCTATGCCAACCAGAAACAAAAGACGCGTTAAAACCACCGCCCATCTTGGGCGGTTTTATTTTTTATGATTAAATTCTGGGGGCATATCTGATATAATAGCGACTATGGCTGTTACACTTAAAACAATTTTTGATTTTCATCGCAAACGCACCCAGGCACACATTGATTGCCTGAATTATTTCGCGGGATTAATGGGATATCATTTTCCAGAGCACGATAATGATAAAAATTCTGGCACTATGCAGACCGCATACGCATACAAAAACTATGCGCGTTTTCATCCTGAATTTACACTCAGTGATGCGCGCCGCGAACTGTGGCACGAAATGCATACCGAACACCACCATATGCAGGCACATCATTTGGAACACTATGATGATGTATCAGAAATCAGCGACATCACATTAATTGAAATGGTATGCGATTGGTTCAGTGCTAGTTTCGAACAAAGATACATCACACACGAAGATCCCAACGATTACACCGTTCAACAATTTTTTGATATCAATCTGCGCGACAACCCAAAATATAAATGGTCCAAACACCAGATTGAATTAATATGTTCATCTATTGATTTTCTTGAAATGTATTCAAACTATGATGACATTATGGCAATATGGCGTCCACTGTTGGCATACTAGATAGTCATAGGTTCCTGTGGCGTAAATTCCCCAAATATAAATAATTTATTTATATAAACCAAAGGGGGGATTTTTATGCAAAAAATACAATTCTGTGCGACATTATTGGCGTGCCTGGCGTTGATAAAGGGGGCCGATGCCTGTACCGGCATCACATTAAAATCCACCGACAAATCCGTGGTAACGGCACGCACAATGGATTGGTCTGGGGCGGAAACAAACAATATGTACGTAATCGTTCCACGTGGCCATACCCAGCAATCATTATTACCAAACGGAAAAATGGATGGTCTGGAATTTAGCGCCCTGTACGGATATGCGGGTCTGGCCGTGGAACAGCCAGAATTTATAATCGACGGCACAAACGAAGCCGGATTGTCGGCCGCCCTGTTCTATTTTCCAAACTATGGCGAATACGAACCATATAACGAAGAAGACAAAGACATATCCCTGGCCGATTTTCAGGTTGTATCTTGGATACTGTCACGATTTGCCACCATCGACCAGGTCAAAGCCGCCATCAACGATATTCGCATTATTAACGTAGATCCATCCGCGGCAACGGTACATTGGCGTATAACCGACGTCACCGGCCGCCAGGTCGTCCTTGAAATCGTAAATGGTGTCCCCAATTTTTACGAGAACGAAATCGGCGTCCTGACTAATTCCCCTGGGCTCCAGTGGCATATGACAAACCTGGACAACTATGTAAATCTGAAACCGGGTGGCGCGGGCCCGACCGAATTTGGCCCAATTGAATTACGTGCATTTGGTTCGGGTGCGGGATTTTTGGGACTGCCCGGGGACTTTACCCCGCCATCGCGCTTTGTCCGGGCTGCATTTTTAAAGACATATGCCCAACCCCAGAAAAACGCATTTGATGCCGTGACCCAGTCTTTTCATATCCTGAATAACTTTGACGTGCCGTCTGGCATCCAATTCCCTGTTGGCAAATCACCAACCGATATGCCGGCGGCAACCCAGTGGACGGTTGCAACGGACCTGACCAATCGAACAATTTACTATCACACAATGTATAATCGTTCGATTCGGAAAATCGAAATGGATAAAATTGACTTTGCCAATGTTGAATTTCAGTATCACCCACTGGACGAAACGAAAAGCCAACCAACCATTGCCGTCAAAATCGATTAAGAAAAATCGGCGCAAATATTTTTGCGCCGGTATTTTTATTCCATCGCACACAGGTTGGTGAATCCATATGTTCCTGAATCATCTACATACTTCTTGCCCTCTGGCACAAACATATAGCATTCGCCCAATATATCACTGGCTAAACACGATGTATCTACGGTATCCCCAACCGCTTCGGCAAGAACAGTCCCTGTCGGGCAAGACCCATAAAGAGACACATAAAAAAGGCTCACATCTTCTTCTACTGTTGCGATATAGCCAGACGGACATTCTGTATCGGGTCCTGACTTACCATAATTATCTTCGCCAACAACAATTGCATTTGCAACCCCAGGCATCATTAAAAACATCCACATTAAAAATTTCATTTCCCCCCCTTTTTTTTATTTAACGGTCGATGTCAAAGGATTCAAAAATAATGCGTCTCGAACCGTGGCATCATCACGAATAAATGTAGCACAATGATGAGAACAATAGCGCGCGCACCTTGCCGTACTTCCAGAATATGCGACATAAACCCATTTTGATACAAACGGTCGAACCATTTTACACCAACAATTAAGGTGCGATGTAGATTCATCAGACGTCGCCGTTGTTAATACATCTACCGTGGCACCAATGGCACTTCCTCTATTCTTCGAACAACTAACGACACCCTCCATTCGCACCGTAGTACCATCCAGGTTCGTCAAAGTACCAGACCAATCAGCCTTGGTATCTGCCGTAGAATCCATTTCAACCGTTGCACTGGAATCATAGTATGTGCACTTGTACACATTGGCCATTACGGTCATAGTAGACATTGCTATTACTGCACAAAAGAATAAAATTTTTTTCATTACGTAACCTCTTCTTTCAAATGAAAAACCGCAAAATACATATTAAGCGGTTGGAGGTTCGTAGCTATAAGTTAGTATAGTGTGTTTATTTTGCAACAATGCATTATTCACAACCCTCCAACCCATTACAGTGATTGGAGATAAACTGTCGTCATATTGACGCTAACTTCACGGGCTACGACACCCCGTTATGGCAAAGCACCACAACAATTTAATTATAACTAAATATTTTCTTTTACGCAAATGCTTTGATAAAAAACATCCCGCCAATTGGCGGGATGTTTTTATTTCGCAAATACACGCTTGTAAACTTTTTCATTTATACGCACCGGATATTCGCGTATCAGGAATGAATTATAATCATCCATCAAAATACGCTCAGACGATGCTTTTAATTCTTTGTTCAACGCTTCCATTTTCTTGGTATCAACGGCCGGCATTTTTTCGCCCACAACACGCAAGACATAGAACGCATCCGCCCCCGGCACAATTGAATTTGTTTCAACCGGGCTATTAAACGCCGCGTTCAAAACATCAACCGGTGCGCCCGATGTACGTGAAACATTCACAGACTTTTTACCGGTCAATTTGCCATCCTTGTTCAAATCAACCAACATTTCATTTGCACGAACATAGGCTTTCTTTTTCTGTTCATCGCGCTTCCAGTCGGCAACCAAATCTTTTTTGACCGATTCGAATTCCTGGGTGTGTGCGGGTGCAATTTTATCAACACGCGCGATTACAAAACCCTTTTTCGTTTCAATCAATTCTGATTCCATTCCTTCGTCCATATCAAACAGATTTGCAATGACCCTGTCCGTCAATACCTCATCCACGGGACGCTTATCCGCACTAAATGGTTTCAAAGATACATATTTTGCCTTGTGCTTTTTGGCAACATCCGCAAAAGTTTCGCCGGCGATAATATCGTCTTCGACCTTAATCGCGGTTTCATATGCCGCATCATATTCATCCGGTTTTGACATATCCGCCTGCACCAAGACATATGAAACGGTTCTAAATTCTGGCACGGTGCGTGGATTCTGGGCATAGAAGGCACGCAAATCATCATCCGATGGATTTTCGACCTTGAATTCATTGTACTTTACGGTTGCATATTCGATATCACGCGTGGCATAGCGCGCATTGTACATCGCACGTGTGGCGAACGCCGGCACATTAACGGGTGCAGCAACCGCCCCCAGTACCATTGAACGCAAAACCTGGGACCGCAAAATCGCCGCAAATTGCGATTCGGTATATCCCGAATTATTCAGCACATAATCAAACAAGTATGCCGAAAACTGACCATTTTCCTGAAATTCAGGAAACGCGCGAATTTCACGTGCGATTCGTGCATCAGACACCACAAAACCCAAATCATCGGCACGATTTTCCGCCATTCTTTGCGTTGTCAGATTGGTCAACACACGTGTGGCCAGTTGGTCTGCAACAATCGGATCAGTATACACGGCACGTTGTTCTTCGCGACTCATCGCGGCCATTTCACGGTTGCGTTCCATTGAAAATTGTTGATATGTAATTTCCCCATTTCCAACACGAATCAATGTGTTATCGCCGGCGACATTACCAAAAATCCATTCGGCAACACCCCATCCCACAAACGAGAACGCCAACAAAGCAATTAAAAATTTCGCCAACGGTTTTTCCGCCGCATTACGTAAATATTCTAGCATTTCATCCCCTTTTGCGTTACCATAGCAAAACAAATTAACAAAAAGCAACGAAAAAAAGGGGAAAATCAATGAAAATTATTGCGGGCAACTGGAAAATGAATGGTTCACGCGCGGCATTAACGGAAATGGTTGCCAAATTACAAAACGTTGAGACAAATAATACGGTTATTTTATGTGTTCCATATACTATGTTGGGGTTAAGCACGGGTCGCGTTTCCCTGGGCGCACAAGACGTAAGTGCACATACCCACGGCGCATACACCGGCGAAGTATCCGCCCAAATGATCGCGGACACGGGCGCAAAATATGTAATCGTCGGCCACAGCGAACGTCGCCAATATCACGAAGAAAGTAACAGTATCGTCCGTGACAAGGCAGCCCAGGCATTGGCCAACGGTCTGATTCCGATTATTTGCGTTGGCGAAACAATGGACGAAAAACAGGCCGGCAAAACAATGGCGGTTATTGAATCAGGCGTTCGTGAATCCGTTCCATCGGATGTAAACACACCAATTATAATCGCATACGAGCCACGCTGGGCAATTGGCGCAGGGCTGACCCCAACAGACGCAGAGATAGCCGAGGCCCACGCCCTGATTGCGAAAACATTGCGTGAAATGGGACTGTCGGGTACGCCGATACTATACGGTGCCTCGGTCAAGGGTTCAAATGCGGCCGAAATTATGTCGATACCGAACGTAGACGGTGTATTGGTTGGTGGCGCATCCTTGAAATGTGACGATTTCATACCTATAATAACCAGTGTTAAATAATTCTATACTTGTAACAAAATGGAATTGAAATGCACAAAGACGAAAACAAAGAAGTAGAAATAGAATCTGTATCGATTAACGATGCACCGGCCAATGAAGATATCGATGTTGCAAAATTACAAGATGATTTGGCACAAATGAACGATAAATACCTGCGCCTGGCGGCGGAATTGGAAAACACCCGTCGTCGCGCGGCATTGGATGCCGAATCACGTGCCCGCACTCGCGCAATGGGCGTGGCGGAAAAAATTCTGCCGGTTATGGATGCGGTTGATGCGGCGTTAAAGCATAATCCCGATGATGCGGGCATTCAGTCGATGGCACGCGCGTTAGAATCTGCGTTTGCACAAATCGGCATTACAAAAATCGAATCAATTGGTGAAAAATTAAATCCAATGTTTCACAACGCGATTCAGGTTGTTGAATCCCCCGATGCGGAAACGAACACCATTGTTGATGAAATGCAAACTGGATATATGTTTGGCGACACAATTTTACGAACGGCAATGGTTGTCGTTGCGAAATAAAAATCCCCCAAAACGGGGGATTTTTATTTTTTTACCGTTTGCTCTTACCCGAACACATAACAGTCAGAAAACCGCCGTTTTTCGAACTTTTCGTTTGGCCTTATATGTTTTCGTAATTATTATTTTTATAAATCTTATTAAAAATAACTATAAAAGGATTATAAAAATATGACTATAAAAAATAAATTCGTTTTCACGAAAAACTTATTACAAAAATTACCTGTTCCCGATATTAATCAGAAAAAACAGATTTATTATGATTCTTATCAGCCGGGATTGGCATTAGTAATAACATATGGGGCAACTCGGGCTTTTTATCTGTATAAAACGATAAAACATAAGGCTTATATTAAAAAAATCGGGCAATTTCCGTATATGACCGTAGAAGAAGCCCGAACAACAGTTTATAATATAATAAAAGACATTTTAGACGGAAAACAACCTTTTAGTTCAAATGCTACACAGAAATCCGATATCTCACTATCGGATTTCTTTTTTAACGAATATCTGCCAAAACATGCAAATATTTATAATTTAAAAGATACAGCTCATAAGAAAGAACAAGTGTTTAACCATCATTTTACAAAATTTAGAAACAAGCGACTGAGCGAAATAACAAGGCAAGACGTTGAATCTTATCATAAATTTATCGGTAGCAAACAAAAACCAAGTGCCGCAAATCACTTTTTAGGATTAATGACTCATATATATAATATAGCCATAGAAATGGGGTATATCGATAAAAATCCGGCAATAAAAATCAAACCATTTCCAACAAAATCAAGGGATAGATTTTTACAACCAACAGAAATTTCTGATTTTATGAACGCATTAAACAGTATGAATAACGATAAATTAAAAGATTATGTGCTTCTTTTATTATTAACTGGTCAACGCAGAGGAAATATTGAAAGCCTTAGATGGTCGCATATTGATTTTCATAATAATATTATGTACTTACCACATACAAAAAACGGAGATTCTCAACATATTCCACTGACAGAACAAGCTGTTATCTTACTAAAATCAATAAAAGACAAGCAAAATCAAGCAAAAGCAGACTGGATTTTTCCATCAACCAAAAGTAAAAGCGGACATATCGAGGGCGCAGA
Organism: Alphaproteobacteria bacterium; assembly: GCA_015062485.1. Lineage (GTDB taxonomy): Bacteria > Pseudomonadota > Alphaproteobacteria > Rs-D84 > Rs-D84 > Enterousia. Next base: position 459 of record SUUO01000006.1, on the reverse strand, counting down.
TGTATTCTGGCAACAATTATTAAAGTCTGCCGGATTAAAAGACCTGCATTTACATGATTTAAGGCGGACAATGGCCAGCTATCAAGCGATATTAGGTTCAAGTATGAATATAATCGGGAAATCACTGGGACACAAATCCATACAATCAACTGCCGTATACGCACGCTTAAATTTAAGTCCCGTAAGGGATTCAATGCAAAAAGCAACAAATGAAATATTTAAATTATCTGAAAAATAATAATTACGAAAACATATAAGGCCAAACGAAAAGTTCGAAAAACGGCGGTTTTCTGACTGTTATGTGTTCGGGTAAGAGCAAACGGTAAAAAATAAAATAATATCGTTTAATACCATTAAAACCTGTCAAGAATATCGGCAAAACACACAGAAATCCGATATTCTGCAGGTTTTTCTTATATATATGATTTTATATGGGACAATCTTTATTTATACGCTTTT
>SUUO01000005.1:0-68540 GCA_015062485.1 Alphaproteobacteria bacterium | reverse complement strand
AAACAATTGAAAAGTATCTGGGGGCGGGGTGGCGCGTTATTGCGTCTGTTGGACACGTACGTGATTTGGTTCCAGAAAACGGCAGTGTTGATACAGAAAACAACTTTAAAATGCGCTGGCAAATTATGCCGGGCAAAGAAAAACAAATTAAACTTATTACCGATGAACTTAAAAAAGCCGATGCAGTATATTTGGCAAGCGACCCGGACCGCGAAGGGGAAGCCATCGCGTGGCACCTGTTGGATATTTTAAAAGCAAAAAAGTTATTGGCGGATAAACCCGTTTATCGTGTCGCATTCCACGAAATTACAAAAAAAGCCGTACAGGCCGCAATTGAAAACCCACGTGAAATTGATAAAAACCTGGTTGATGCGTATCTGGTGCGTCGCGCATTGGATTATTTAATCGGGTTTGGTATTTCACCATTGTTATGGCGGCGAAACCTGGGGAAATCGGCCGGGCGTGTTCAGTCGGTCGCGGTAAAGTTGGTCGTTGATCGCGAAAAAGAAATAGAAGACTTTAAGCCGGTGGAATATTGGTCTGTTGAATCCGTTTGCAAAGTGCAAAGTGCAGAATTCAGAGCCAATCTATCAAAGTTCGATGGTCAGAAAATTGAAAAAATGACCATTGAAAATCAGGGGCAGGTTGATAATATCCTGGCAAAAATTGGCAGTCCTGAAATCCGCGCAACGGTTATTGATATTGAAAAGAAAAAGACACAGCGTAAACCCGCCGCACCATTTACAACATCAACCCTGCAACAGGAAGCGGCGCGTAAACTATACTTTGCATCAAAACGCACAATGAGTGCCGCCCAGCACCTTTATGAACAGGGGTTAATTACATATATGCGTACGGACGCAACAAACCTGAATGCGGATGCGGTTAATGAAATTCGTGGATTTATTGCAAATACATATGGGGCGGATTTTGTGCCGTCTTCGCCAAATGTTTATGCAACAAAATCCAAGAACGCCCAAGAGGCACACGAGGCAATTCGTCCAACACACTTTGATGCACCGGCCAAGGGACTGACCGGGGACGAAGCAAAACTGTACGATTTGATTTGGAAGCGTACAATCGCGTGCCAGATGAAAAATGCTGAATTTGATTCGGTTGCCGCAGATATAGAAACAGAAAACAAGGTGGCGGTATTTCACGCGGTTGGTTCAACCCGCACGTTTGATGGATTTATGAAAGTCTATACCGAAGACAAAGACGATGATGACGAAAAGAAAGAATCTAAATTACCGGTGTTAAACGTTGGTGATAATATTGGTATCACAGAAATTATCCCCGAACAGCACTTTACCCAGGCACCACCCAGATATACCGAAGCATCACTGGTTAAAAAACTGGAGGAATTGGGAATTGGGCGTCCATCTACGTATGCGACAATTATGTCTACAATCGTTGATCGTGCATATGTTGAACAGGATAAACAACGTCGTTTCCATCCAACAAGTGGTGGTTGGGTTATTGCATCATATTTGAATAAATATTTTACAGATTTGGTTGATGTAAACTTTACCGCAAAAACCGAAGATACACTGGACGACGTGTCAAATGGCAAGGTGAAAAAAATCACCGCACTGGAAAACTTCTGGCGGCCAACAAATGAAATGATAGAGGGGGCACGTGGCGTAAAAACATCTGATATCATCGATGAAATCAACGAATTTATGCACAAACACTTATTTGCAGAAACGGGTGATGTGTGCCCGGAATGTGGTAAAAAATTGGGTATTAAATTATCCAAGTTTGGGCCATTTATTGGTTGTGAAAATTATCCTAACTGTAAATACACAAAACAATTAAATAAAAATGAAAAACCGGTGGATGCCACGGAATCCAGCGTACAGCGCAATATTTCAGACGCCGTTGAATTGGGTGACGGTATTGAATTTCGTGTTGGAAAATTTGGCCCATATGTAACAGATGGCGCAAAAAATGTTGCCGCAAAACAATATACATCGGAAACAATCACATTGGAAATTGCACGCGAATTATTAACAAACGCCGGCAAAAAAGCTGAGCCTGTTAAAATCGGTGAAAACCCAGAAACCAAAAAGATGATATTCTTTTATCCAACGGGACGATACGGCCCATACATATCATCCAACCGGGTAAATGTATCGGTCAAAGAAATGCCAGATTTGGAAACAGCAATCAAACTTATTAACAATAAAACCAAAAAGAAGTAATGGCAGAATTTAACCGCAACTTTACCGATGAATTACGCGAACGCCTGTCGGTGGTGGATGTTGTGGGGCGTGTGGTGCCACTTACCAAAAAGGGGCAAAATTGGTGGGGGTGTTGCCCGTTTCATAATGAAAAAACCCCCAGTTTTTCTGTGAACGAAGACAAGGGATTTTACCACTGTTTCGGTTGTGGTGAACACGGTGATATTATCTCTTTCACAATGAAACATAATCATATGGATTTTAAGGCGGCGATTGCGGAACTGGCCAATATTGCCGGGGTAAAAATGCCGGATTATAAACCACGTGATCCAAAAATTGTGCAACGCGAAGATTCTTTGTTTGAAATCTGCGAAAAAGCCGCCCAGACGTACACCGAAAAATTATTCACACCCGATGGTGAACAAGCGTTGCTATACGCAAGAAAACGGGGATTTTCGGACGAAGATATAAAAAAATATCGCATCGGTTATGCACCAAAAAATAATATAATTGCGAATAAATTTGCAAATTCTAAATTCTTGATTGATTCTGGGTTATGTCGTCGTGGCGATTATGGAATGTATGATTTTTTCCGTGATAAATTAATGTTTCCAATCTTTAACGCACGTGGAAAAATTGTTGCTTTTTCGGGACGCTCGCTGGATGGGTCGGAACCCAAGTATATAAATACAACCGATACCGAAATTTTCCACAAACGCAAAACTGTGTTCGGTCTAAATTTTGCACGTGATGCAATTCATCGCGCCAATCGCAGCATAGTGGTCGAAGGACAAATTGACGCAATAAAAATGCAGTTGGGTGGTTTCCCGGAAACGGTTGCACCATTGGGGACGGCGTTAACCGAAGATCATATTGCAATTCTTTGTAAATCAAACAGAAATATCACGTTTTGTTTTGATGGTGACAATGCCGGGCAAAAGGCCGCCGCGCGCGCGTGCGGTATTGTAATGCCATTCCTGCGTGATAATTCTGATGTAAAATTTGCATTCGTTAGTGGTGGCAAAGATCCGGATGAAATCCTGAAAACCGGTGGCGCGGATGCGATGAAAAAAATCATAAATGATGCGATGCCACTGGTCGATTTCTTGTGGGAATTAGCAAATAAAAATTTTGTTGTATCAACGCCGGGCGGACGCGTTCAGGCGGAAAAATTCCTTAAAAAAGAAACCGAAAAAATCACTGACCCAGATTTAAAAAGCGAAATTAACAAAGAATACGAAAAACGTAAATTTGAATCCTGGCGAAGGTGGAAACGTGACCGGGTCGATATAAAAATTAAATTACCAGATATCGACAATGTTACGCAAAATACATTGGTTTATATTGTGAACACTTATCCGGAAATCGTTGAACGATATGGCGAATTTTTATCAACATTAAATATTGATTTTGACGGCGCGGCGGCGGATTTGGATTTAAGCCTGGGGGATGCGGAAAAATATATTGTGTCACTTAAACTACAAAGATATCTGGATAAATTAAATATTCAAAAGAAAGAATTAACCGCACAATTATTGGCCGGCGATGAATCCGTACGTGATGAATTAAATCAAATAGATGAAGCCCTGGCCAAAGCGCGCGAAAAGATGGAAAAATTAATTTCCTTGTAAGAAATATTTTCCCGGCTTTTTTAAACATTTTTATCAAAAAGGCCGGGAATTTTTAACAATTAAAACAATGAAAAATCATTTTTAAATGATTCAAATGCCACATCACGAATTTCGGCGGTTGACAGGCCCGCCATTCTTAAAAACTGAATTTGTGCCGGTGTTTGCCGGTAAATTGACGCAGAATGTTCGGCCGATTTTGGTTCTGACTTTATAAATTGTGCCGGTAAAAACTCTATTTTTGCCGTTTCATCGGCAATGGCACAAAAGCCGATATCCGATGTACATTCCCGGCAATTACCGGCAATTTTGGCATTTCCCGTTAACTTGGAATATGTATTTTTATGCGCAATCAGTTTTGTATGTACTAAAATACCGGTGTTTTCGCACAAATGGCCGGCATTTATATCTAAATCCAACCGGTCAAAGTTTTCAACAAAAACGTGACCACGTAATTCAGAATTTTTCCCGGTGTTTTTGATAAAAATATTCAAAAAGGCCGGCTTTTTATTTTTTACATCAACCGATAAAAACACCGGTTGATTTTCAATATTTATTTCAATATTTAATTCTTTGGTTTCTGAAATTTCACCAACGTATATTATATGTACCGGCAAATCGTATTTTTTATCGATTTGGCCGGCTTTTATCGTCGACAGGTCCGGACAATATTCGCCATCACGGTAAACAATTGTTTCCGCGGGAAAGGTTTTTATATTGAATTCATTCCACATGTATGACATATTATCCACATTATAAAGGATTTAGTTATGGGATTCAATTGTGGAATTGTTGGGTTGCCAAACGTTGGTAAATCAACACTGTTTAATGCATTAACACAAAGTGCGGCCGCAGACGCACAAAACTATCCATTCTGTACAATCGAACCGAATACAGGGCGCGTTGTTGTGCCGGACGCGACGTTGCACGAATTGGCGCGTGTTGCGGGCTCTCAAAAAATCATTCCAACACAACTGGAAATTGTTGATATCGCGGGTTTGGTAAAGGGGGCGTCGGCCGGCGAAGGATTGGGAAATAAATTCTTGGGTAATATTTTATCAACAGATGCAATTATTCACGTTGTTCGCTGCTTTGAAAACGATGATATTGTGCACGTTAATGGAAAAATTGACCCATTGGGCGATATTGAAACAATTGAAACGGAATTAATGCTGGCGGATATGGAAAGCCTGGAAAAACAGATTAAAAACCTGGAAAAAAAGGCACGCGGCTTGGATAAAGATGCGGCAAAATTATTGGCGGATGCAAATGCAATTAAATCCAATCTGGAAAAATCAATTCCGGCACGCGATGGTGATATTGATGCGGCGCCTTTTAATTTATTAACCGCAAAGCCGGTTATCTATGTTTGTAATGTCGAAGAAGCGGCCGCGGCCACCGGCAACAAATATTCCGATATGGTTCGTGAAAAATTTGGATCGGTTGCCGATGTTTTGGTTATTTCATCAAAGATTGAAATGGAAATTTCACAAATTGTTGACGTGGACGAAAGAAAAATGTTCCTGGACGATTTGGGATTGACTGAATCCGGCCTGGACCAGGTTATAAAGACCGGTTATAAAACATTGGGCCTGCAAACATATTACACAATCGGCCCAAAGGAAGCACACGCCTGGACAATCACGGTTGGTATGACCGCGCCCCAGGCGGCCGGAAAAATCCACACCGATTTTGAAAAGGGCTTTATCCGGGCCGAGGTTATTTCACCCGCAGATTATATCGCCCTCGGTGGCGAGGTTGCCGTAAAAGAAGCGGGTAAAATGCGCCTGGTGGGGCGTGATTACGTTATGCAAAACGGCGACATTTGCCATTTCTTGTTTAATAATTAAAAAAACGGCTTTTGCCGTTTTTTTAGAACCTTTTTAGGTTCTTTTTTTTTATATATTATTTCTTAATTTGTCATTTATTGTTTAACAATTAAGTGATTAGTAATTAATAAAAACACCGGCAAATGCCGGTGTTTTTTTTTATTATTTAGAAACGGTACCCTATACTACTTATAAATGCAAAACCAGACATATCTGTTTCGTATTCAAAGCCTTCAATATCTGTTTCAAAGTTCATAGAATGATATTCAAGTCCAAATTTAATATTCATATTATCATTAAAACTGTATTTAACACCGGCACCAATCCCATATGCAAACGCAGTATCATCAAATTTGATACCACCGTCATTATATTCCATATTTGCAAAACCAAGTTCTGCTGAAACATAAGGTTGGACATTTCCATCCATGAATGGTACAACAGCACGAACATTAAATCCCAGCAATTCTTCTGTATCTGATTCTGCATATTCTGGTGCTATACCTAATTGAATACCATTAAAATCTACGCCCATATATGCGGTCCCACCACCATTAAATTCTGATGTATCTGCTTCGCCCGCTTTTTCACCATTAAATTTAATTTCTGTTGATGAATTAGAATATAAACTAACACCATATTCTACAAAAAAACGTGGATTTAAAGTTTTTGTTTCTTCTGCAAATGAAGCAATTGGTAGTAAAGACAACGCTGCAATTAATGAAATTTTTTTCATTTTAAACTCCTTTGATTTATTATAAAAAACCGTCATAAAATTGACGGTCGGGGAGTTCGTAAATCACTTTATCATTGATTCTGCTGATTTTTCAGTTTCCTGTATTTTATATATCAACAGCTCCCCGACCAAAGTCGGGGGAGAACAGTGTATAATTACACCGGATAAAGTAGGCTTACGACAGCCCCGAACCCACATCCCTGTGAATTCAAGGTGAATTGTATAGTAAATACTAGATTTATTCAATGGATAAAAATGTAGGGTTTTAAATCGTTGTCATCCCGTGGCTTGACCACGGGATCCAGGTGTTTTCAAATTATAATAAACTATTTAAATCATAGTATAAATCACGCCAATCTGGATTATATTTTTCAATTAAATCTTTTTTCCAATTACGCTTCCATTCTTTTAATCTTTTTTCGTGACGTATTGCATCCCTAATATCATCAAAACGCTCATAATAGACCAAACGGTCTACATTGTATTTATCTGTAAATCCGGGGACTATATGACATTTATGTTCATAAACACGTCGCGACAAATCATTTGTCACACCAATGTACAGTGTTCCATTTTGCGAACTGGCCAGGATATAGACATAATAATATTTTTGAACAAAAGACATATAATAAGAATATATTACCTGGGTCCCGTGGTCAAGCCACGGGATGACAATAGGGCGGATCCCGGCCTGCGCCGGGATGACGAGAGTGTGTAGGGTTCGCACGGTGATGACGGGGGGGTGTTAAGGGGACAGATACTGGGGGCGGATGGGATAATAAAAAAACCCCAATCGGGGATTTTTTATCGGTCTTAATTCGAACTTAATCTTATTTTCTTTTGAAACCCTGTTTCGCTTTGAACTTTGGATTATCTGGATCGATTAAGATTACCTGCTTGCCACGACGGATCTGTTTTACGTTTCCGCGTTTTTTCCAAGCCTTTAATGAACTTAAAAATTTCATGTCTTAATCCTTTGGTACGGTGGGTATTATAAACACTTTTTGTGAAAAATCAAATAATAATATTATTTTTGTTGTTTTTGTAGGGCCTGTTGAAAATGTTGAAAACGGTTGTTCACTTTTTATCAACCGGTTTTTAACAAAAAAATCCCAGTTTTCCGCGGTGCTGTGTGGCAGATGTTGAAAAATCCCCCTGTTAATTTAACAGTTGAAAAATACAGAGTTTTCAACACTATTAACAATTTTTTTGTGGATGTTTTTATGCTTGTTGAAAATTGTTGAAATTGTTATAATTCAATTACATAAGGGACAAGAGAGATGAAACAGCAAGTTTTAAAGGCTTTGGCGAACCCGTCGCGCATATTTTATGTGCCGTATTCGTTGGCCGTGCTTAACTTTGCGGTTCAATTCATTATTTTTATCGTTATTTTCGTGGCCAGTTTGTTGATTTACGGCACTGATTCAGAGGTTAGTCCGCTTTATTTCTTAATCTCGGTTATTATTGTGCATTCTATATTGGCGATTTATTCCAAGCGTGACCCACAAATTGGACAGATAATTTCGGCAAAAATACAATTGATGAAGAAGAAAATCCCAAACAAATTGGCGGCATAGGTTTAGAAAAATGAATAATTTCTTTGAATATTTTGCAGGCGGTGAATTTACGGTTACAACAACCATTATGGTTATGATGGTGTTGGTGGTATTCCTGGGGCTGATGATGTATGTGCCGGCATTAACGCGAAAGATATTTCCAAAATTTGGATATGCAAAATATGCAAATTATTTGCCGTTTAAAACCGTGTATTCAGATAACTCGATTGAATTGACGGATGGAACACTTATTCGGGCATATCGGGTTCAGGGTGTGCAGACCAGTATGCAAGATGACGAGACAAAGGCAAAATTCCTGGATTTGCGGACGCAACTTTTTAACCAAATTCGTGACCCAAATGTTACGTTGCGGTTTTATACCGTGCGTGATGCGGTGGATGAAAATACAAACTATGAATTTGATCAGCCAACATTACAGCGGATTTATGATAAATGGAAAAGTCAGGGCCTGCGCATATTTTTAAATAATTATTATATTGTTATATCGGTTGCGGGTGGCGACGCGCGTGCAAAATTAAATCAATATGGAAACTATATTGAATCAATTCTGGCCGCGTACAAGCCAACGGTTCTTAAAAATAATACGCCCGATAATATGGCGCGTTTCTTTGGCCGTATTTTATCCCCAATCAGTAAGCCGCAACCAAAGACCTGTAATAACAATATTTCAAATCTGGTGACGGTTGATGATGTTGAATTTTTGCGTGATGGTGTTATCAGATATATAAGTGGTGGGGCGCAATCTTTTGCCGCGGCAATGTCTTTTAAGATTTCGCCAGACTATCTGGACGAAGAGTTTTATGACACCATTTCAACTATTCAGACAGAAATGATTTGTATGAATGGATTTGGAATTATGGGGGCGGCCGATGTAGAGGCCACAATTCGTCAGCGTCGTTCAACCGCCGATGAGAAAGTTCAAAAATCAACCGAAGAACAGATTTATGCGGTTGAATCCGCAATGGATGAAAATATTTCCGGAAATCAGACATTGGTAAGTTATTACCCGATGTTCTTGATTTTTGGCGCAACAATGGAAGAATTGCAAAAATATGTCGCAGAATTTAAGAAAATTGCGGCATCTTTTGGTATTTCGCCGGTTGTGGAAACATTTGCGGGCAAGGTGGCCTGGTTCTCGCAAATTCCGGGATTTGATGTGTTCCCACGCAGTTTCAAGTTGTTATCACGTACCGCCGCAATAAGTATCCCAATGTCCAGCACGCCACGCGGTGTTGCAAATTCAGATTGGGGGCCGGGGCCCTTGGTGATTTTCCCAACCGCACAAGGGACGCCATATCAATTCCAATTCCATGTATCTGACAAGCCAGCCGCGGTGGCACATACCCTGACGATTGGGCCAACCGGGGGCGGTAAGACGACATTGTTCTCGTTCTTGATTGCGCAAAGTTTGCGTTTTCCGAAATTAAAAGCATTCTTCTTTGACCGGAACAAAGGGGCCGAGATATTTACCCTGGCGGTGGGTGGAAAATATATCACAATGCAGGGCAAAGAGAAAAATTCAGACCCGATGGCGAATTCGTTCCAGACACATTTAAATCCGCTTAAAATGCCGGACAGTGCGGCAAATCGTGCATTCTTGCGTCGGTGGTTTTCAATTATTACGGGGCAAAATGATTCAGCATCGATGGATGAAATTGCGCGCGCGGTATCGGTTAATTTTGACTATCTGGGGGATAAAGATAGATTATTAACCAACCTGTGGGAAAGTTGTTTTTCGTCCGCGGGAAATATGCGGCCGGCACTGAAAAAGTGGGTTGATCCGTTGCAATATGGGTTTATGTTTAATGAAAAAGAAGATACGTTGGATTTGCAATCTCGCCTGACTACGTTTGATTTTACAGAAATTTTACAGGACGAGGTTTTAGCACCCGCGGTAATTTCTTATATTCTGCATCGTATTAACACAACAACGGTTGCGGGGGGGAATCCGTCACTGATTATGATTGACGAAACGGCGCCAATGCTTGAAAACAAAATGTTCCGTGATAATTTTATCGCGGGTCTGCAAGAGGGGCGCAAAAATCGCCAGGCATATATGGCGGCGTTCCAGCGTGCAAATGTTCTGGATAAATTGGGTATTGGTGATGTTGTTCGTGGCCAGGCACAAACTGTTTTATTCTTCCGTAATCCGGCGGCGGATGCGCGTGATTATGAACACTGGAATTTAAATCCGTTGGAAATGGCGTTTATCCAAGGGCGTGCGTATCCAAATCTGAAACGTGCGGTGTTGTTATCGCGTCCGGTTACGCAAGAATCTGTGATATTAAATACAGAATTAGGGGGACTGGGGAATATGTTGCGCCTGTTTGAATCGGGACGTTCGTCCGTTCTGTTGGCCGAAGAGTTGTATAAAATGTACGGAAATAATTTTGTAAATGAATACCTTAAAAAACAAGGGGCGTTGGATTAAGCCGGTGTTAAAATATTTTGGTATTTTGTTTGTTCTTCTGTGTGCACCGGCGTTTGCCAATGAATGTGTGTCTTATAAAATAACACCAAAAATTACGATATCTGCGCCAACCTGGACCAAAGAGGTGGTTCAACCCCTGGAACCGATGAATATGTGGCACGGAAACGTTGTTGCGACGATGGTTGATAATTATGATATCGTGGCCGATATTACATCGGTCGAAGATGGTTTTTGTGTAGGTATCAAGCAGGTTGATGCAGAAATAGGCTATTCAAATTTCCTGGTCCAGGTGGATATTCGACACGTGCCAAATACGTGTTCTTATGATGCGGTGTTGGCACACGAAGATCAACATATTCGTGAATATCTATCCGTTATTGATGATTTTCAGGTGGAATTGCACAATGCGCTTTACAGTGCGGCGGATTCAGTTATGCCAATTTTTGTGTATAATTCGTCTGATATAGATTTGGCAATCGAAGAGATAAATAATAAAATTCAATCGCATCCAGAAATGGTTATTATCAAGCAAAAAATCAAGGCTGATGAAGAAATTCGTAACAAACGTATCGATAAAAATGATAATAGCGAAACATTAAAGAAGTGTTTTTTATAAAATATGTTGATTTTCGGGTCTTTTTACAGATAAGATGTCTTATAGATTCTTTTAATTAGAACGTAAAAGGATTAGTTATGAAGGGAATTATTTTGGCCGGGGGCAGTGGTACCCGTCTTTATCCATTAACAAAAACAACATCAAAACAATTATTACCGGTTTATGATAAACCGATGATTTATTATCCGTTATCAACACTGATGCAATTTGGTATAAAAGATATTCTTATTATATCTACGCCGGTTGATACACCCAATATTGAAAAGTTATTTGGTGATGGGTCCAAGATTGGGTTAAATATCCAATACGCAGTTCAACCAGAACCAAGGGGGATTGCACAAGCCTTTACAATCGGGGCGGATTTTATTGGGACCGATGATGTTTGTTTGATTTTAGGCGACAATATCTTCTATATGGGGGGACAATTCCCAATGTTTCAGGCCGAGGTTAAAAAGAATGCTGGAAAATGCGCAACCATATTCGCCTATCACGTTTCCGATCCGGAAAGATTTGGTGTTGTGGAATTTGATGAAAATTTGCGCGCGGTTTCAATCGAAGAAAAACCAAAAAATCCAAAATCAAACTATGTGTCTGTCGGATTGTATTTTTATCCGGGCGATGTTGTTGAAAAAGCGCGTACGTTAAAACCATCCTGGCGAAATGAATTAGAAATTACAGACCTTAATAATATTTACCTGCGCGAAGGACGTATGTCTGTTGTACCAATGCGGCGCGGTAATGCGTGGCTGGATGCGGGAACACCGGATAGTCTTATGGAATCGGGACAATTTGTTCAGATTATGGAGGCGCGCCAGGGATTAAAAATCGCCTGTATCGAAGAAATTGCATATAAGCAAGGCTTTATTAACGATGAACAAATGCGTGCGTTGATTGGTGAATTAAAATCAGGTACGTATAAAGATTATTTGCAAAAAGTGTACGAGGAAAAAAATGAACTTTATTAAAACAGAAATAGACGGTGTCGTTATTATTGAACCCCGCGTATTTGAAGACGCGCGCGGATATTTCTTTGAGTCTTATAACGAGGCCGAGTTTATCAAAAACGGTATAACCGCAAAATTCGTTCAAGATAATCAATCAAAGTCGTCTTATGGGGTGGTGCGTGGCCTGCATTGCCAATTGGGTGAATTTGCCCAGGCAAAACTGGTGCGTGTTTTACAGGGGCGCGTTCTGGACGTGGCGGTTGATATAAGAAAAAATTCACCAACATTTGGTAAATATGTCGCGGTTGAATTATCGGACGAAAATAAGCGGCAATTATTTATTCCACGTGGATTCTTGCACGGGTTTTCAGTATTAAGTGATACGGCAATTTTTGCATACAAGTGTGATAATCTGTATGCACCACAGGCTGAATTTGGTATCAGGTTTGATGATCCAGATATTGGAATAGATTGGATGGTGCCACGTGACAAAATTATTACATCGGCCAAAGATAATATAGCCAAGGGGTTGAAAGATGTACCTGATTACGGGATGTAATGGACAATTAGGGAGTGAATTAAAAAAGCGTTTGCCGGATGCGATATGCGCAGATGTTGATATGCTGGATATTACCGATAGCGCGGCGGTCCAAAAAATTGTAAAGGATAATAATGTTGATTTGATTATTAACTGTGCGGCATATACCGCCGTAGATAGGGCCGAAGATGATATAGATTTGGCCACAAAAATCAATGTTGATGGGCCGCGTAACCTGGCAAAAACGGGCGCAAGAATAATACATATTTCCACAGACTATGTCTTTGATGGTATGGGACACGTGCCGTATTCGCCCGATGATGAAACAAATCCGATTTCTGTGTATGGTAAAACTAAGCGGGCGGGGGAATTGGCGGTCTTGGATAATGCATCTATTGCGGTTGTTATTCGCACCGCGTGGTTGTACAGTCCGTATGGAAATAACTTCGTAAAAACTATGCGTCGGTTGGGGGCGGAAAAAGAATCAATAAATGTTGTTTCTGACCAAATTGGTAGCCCGACATATGCGGGCGATTTGGCGGATGCAATTGTACAAATTATTCCACAGATGACACGTGAAAATACGGGTATTTATCACTTTACAAATATGGGGGTATGTTCGTGGTATGATTTTGCAAGTGAAATTATAGAAATGTCGGGATTGACGTGCACTGTGAATCCAATTAAATCCAGCGAATATCCAACACGCGCCGTGCGGCCGTTTTATAGCGTTTTGGATAAATCAAAAATTCAAAATGTTTTTAATGTAAAAATTCAACATTGGAAAAAAGGTTTAGAAAAATGTCTAAAACAATTTTAATTACCGGTGGTGCGGGGTTTATTGGTTCGAACTTTGTGCCTTATTTTTGTGAAAAATATCCGGAATATAATATCATCAATTTGGATAAACTGACGTACGCGGGGAATCTGGATAATTTGCGTGAATGCGAAAATATGCCGAACTATAAATTTGTTCAAGGTGATATTTGCGACGCAGATTTAATTGATAAGTTATTTGATGAAAATGATATTCGTGGCGTAATTCACTTTGCGGCGGAAAGTCACGTAGATAATTCGATAAAGGGACCACGTGCATTTATTAACACGAATATCGTTGGGACATTTAATTTGCTGGATGCGGCACGCCGTCATTGGATGGATGGGCCGGGTGTGGTAAAGCCGGGATATGAAAATGCACGTTTCCACCATATTTCCACCGACGAGGTTTATGGGGCATTGGGCGAAACAGGGATGTTCCGCGAAGATACACCATACGCACCAAACAGTCCATATTCCGCGTCCAAGGCATCGTCTGATTTCTTGGTTCGTGCATATTATCATACGTTTGGTATGAATGTGACAACGTCAAATTGTTCAAATAACTATGGCCCGAAACAGCATAATGAAAAACTGATTCCACATATTATTTCCAAGGCATTGGCATTACAACCATTACCAATCTATGGCAAGGGGGAAAATGTTCGTGACTGGTTATATGTCCTGGATCATTGCAAGGCGATTGATTTAATTTTCCATAATGGTAAATCGGGTGAAACGTATAATATTGGCGGTCGTAATGAACGCAATAATATCACAATTGTGAAAACGATTTGCGCAATCCTGGACGAAAAGAAACCACGCAATGACGGCAAAAAATACGAAGAGTTAATTACCTTTGTTGCCGACCGTGCGGGTCACGATTTCAGATATGCGATTGATGCGACAAAACTGGAAACGGAACTTGGTTGGCGCGCAGATGAAACGTTTGATACGGGGATTGTTAAAACCGTCGAATGGTATTTACAATAAAAAAGCCCCATTTGGGGCGATTTTTATTGTTGTGGTTAGTGATTTTTTTGTTAAAAATTATACCGAAATCCGATGGAAAATTCAGATAATGATTTTATGTATTCGTTGTTGACGGTTGAATACTGATATTGCCCCAGGATTGATATATCATCATTTGGAAAAGTGTACATTAAGCCAATTCCAAAGCGTGATGCGGTTTCGGTCATAGTGTCTGATTCAGAATATGTTTCAAATTCATCAATATATTTTATTTCATTTGATATGCGATAATTTGCAATTCCAAATGATGTAAAGAAGTCCATATTTTCAACCATTGAATAATATCCAAAAATATCAAATCCAAACGATTGATATGAAATGTTAATGTCTTGGGTAAGTGTGGAAAATTCATATAAAAATGTATTTTCGTTATCGGCGGATTGTGTGAAAAATAATTCTACGCCAAAGTTTGAACCAATACGCATTCCGGCGTTGATAGTGGCGGTGTAATATTGTTCTTCTAGGTCTTGGTCATATGTATAGTCCGCAATGTTTAAACCCGCATCCAGACCAACGTATGGTGTAAAGTTATTGGCAAAAGCGTTTGTTGATAAAACAATTGGTAAAATAAATAAAAATTTTTTCATTATGCGCCCCCATATGTTTTTATATGTTAATTGATGTAGATTATATAGCAATATCTTTGTATTTATGTAAAAAAGAAATAGAGAACTTTTTTATTTGACTATTTATTAAAATAATATATAATATGCAGGCTTTTAATCAGTGACGCGGGGTAGAGCAGCCCGGTAGCTCGTCAGGCTCATAACCTGAAGGTCGTTGGTTCAAATCCAACCCCCGCAACCAAGATTTTTTATAAAATTGTGCGTCCAAGGGACGTTTTTTTATTTGATTTTTATCACAAGCCATTTCTTGAATTATGTCTTTTTTATTGCTAAACTGCCATAACAAGACAAGGATTTAATGTGATACATAATAAAAAATTCAGAAAAGCGTGGAAAAAATTCTGGAATCCAATACTGGGGTGTGGGGTAATTCAGTGGTTTATTGCAATTTGTATGTCGATTCCAATGTGGACCGTGTATTTTACATCGCGCAAGAAATATGTGGGGATGGAATACTTTGAAAAATATCGTAAAAAACCGGCTATTTTCGTGTTTTGGCACGGACGTTCTATGATGCTAAGTCCGATTATTCGTATGCGGGGAATGCGTGCTTATGCCATTGCCAGTCGCCACAAAGATGGGCGTATGATGGCAAAGATTCAGCGATTATTTGGATTGAAGGCTATATATGGTTCAACAAGCGAAGGGGGGATTTCCGTCCTGCGCCAAGGGGTACGGGTTTTACGTGATGGGCGTTATGCGCTATGTTTGTCACCCGATGGACCCGGCGGCCCATCGATGCGTGTTCAGGATGGGGCACTTTATTTTGCAAAAATGACGGGTGCACCAATTATTCCGGTGTGTTATTCGGCTTCGCGGGTTTGGATTCAGAAAAGGTGGGATAGATACCTGTTGGCGCTTCATTTTTCGCGTATAAAATGTGTGGTTGGAAAACCGATGTTTGTTGCGCCAAATGCCACCGCAGAGGAATTTGAACGTGTGCGTAAAAATCTGGAAGATGTTATGGTAAAACAAGTGCGTGATCTGGATGCTGAATTTAATTTGCCAATGGTTGAACAAGATATGACCGCAAGCGAATTTAAACAAATGATGCGCGATGCGCGTAAAAATAAAAAGAAAGGTAAATAATATGAAAACACCGTGGTGGTTCTTGCGCAAGACACCGTTATCTTTTATTTTATGGCCGATTGGATGGTTGTATTATTTAATTGGACGTGTGGTTTTTGTATTGCGTTCTATTCGTCCGTTGAAATCGCGTCGCAAGATAATTTGTGTTGGAAATATTCTGGCGGGCGGGGTTGGTAAAACACCAATCGTGCGCCAGATTGCCACACGTCTGGATGCGCCGGTTGTTATGCGCGGGTATAAAAAAAGTAAAGATTTTGCCGATGCGGGAGATGAGGCAACAATGCTGGCGCGGGATGGATTGGTTGTGCACGTTGGTGACAGAAAAAGTAATATTATTTTATTAAATAAACAATCAGACAATACGCCAATTGTTATGGATGATGGTTTTCAAAATCCATCGATTAAAAAAGATATTTCCGTTCTGGTGTTTGATGAAGGGCTAGGGTATGGTAACGGTTTATTATTGCCGGCCGGACCCCTGCGAGAGCCCAAGGGGGCCGTACGTCGTGCGGATGCGATAATTGTTATTAAAAATTCAACACATAAAAAGAATTTTAGTTTACCGGTTGGTGTTCCAACTTTCTTTGCAAAAAATATAACACGGTCGCCGTATGATGAGCGGGTAAAGTTGGTGGCGTTTGCGGGGATTGGGTATCCGAAAAAATTCTTTCGCTGTTTAAACAATGTTGTGGCAACGCGGTCTTTTGCGGATCATTGGCAATATACAGAAGATGACCTTAAAAAATTATTTGCATTGGCGGATAAGCACAAGGCAAAGTTAGTTACAACCGAAAAAGACTGGGTGCGGTTGCCGGAATATGCACGTGAAAAGATTAAATTTGCGAAACTGGATACCGAAATAGAAGGTGCGTTTTGGAATTGGCTGGGGGAAAAAATAAAATGAATACGGTAACAAAAAATATAGAAATAAATGGGCGTGGGATTCATTCGGGATTACCGGTGTGTATGGTTATAAAGCCATCGAATAAGCCAGGAATTTTCTTTCGACGTGTTGATATGGTGGGGACGGGGTTGATACCGGCGCGTTTTGATAATGTTGGTGAAACAAAAATGCGTAATACAACCGTTGGAAAAACGGATTCTGCGCACGTTCAGACGATTGAACATTTGATGGCGGCGTTGTTTATGTGTGGTGTGGACAGTGCGATTATTGAAATTAATGGTCCCGAGACACCAATCCTGGACGGCAGTGCGGCCGAATTTTACAAGTTAATAAGTGATGCGACCCAATCAAAAAACAAAATGAAAAAGATTATTGTGCGTCGTCCCGTCGTCGCGTATGCACGCGAGGTAACAAAACAATTACCTTTATTTGTGCGTGCGCAAATCTGGATTATGAATAAGATTTCAGGTCGCAAGGCGGATGGATTTGTGAGTTTAAGTCCAAATAATGGAAAATCGTTGGATGTTGTTGCAACCCTGGTCTATCCGGAAAAAATTATAGGTAAACAAAGTTTTGAATATTCTTTTAATGGGACAAAAAAATCAATTGATGATTTTATTAAAAACATCGCACGTGCACGCACATTTGGAAAATATTCCGAATGGGAATACTTAAAGGCGCGTGGTATGGGACGTGGCGCGGATGAAACAAATGTTATTGCGCTAAATGATGCGGGTGATGGGACAATAAATGAACTGAATTGGCCGGATGAATTTGTGCGCCATAAAATTATTGATGCGATTGGTGATATGTTCACCGCGGGTGGAATGATTTGTGGCAAGTTGGAATCATACAAGGGCAGTCACGCGTTGAATAATATTGTTCTTAAAAAATTGTTCAGCAATCCGTCTAATTATGATATAGTTGAATAAGAAATAAAAAGGAAAGAGAGATGAAAAAAGTATTTGCTTGGTTGGCGTTGGTATTATTGGCCGCCTGTGGTGGGTTGATTAAAAACGAGAATGGCAGTGAATATCTGGTACAGTTGGATGCAGAGCCAATTGGTTGTACGTATTTGTATAAACTGGAATCAGAAGTATCGGTTTACGATGCAGATGATGCGCGCAGATATATGGAAAATCGTATTGTTGACCAGGCGCGTCCTGGTAACGCGTATTGGATTACCAGTCAGCGCACACGTCCAAATGAATGGGTGATTTTTGGACCGGAACGTGCGTTTATCCTGGTTGCGAATGTGTATGATTGTCCAAATCCACAAAGGATAAAGACCGCAGCGGATAAATAAAAATCCCCCCCACGGGGGATTTTTTAAATATTGAACCTTGGTTTTAGTGTTGCGGGGGTGGGGATTTTTATGTTATAATTTCATAACAGGGCCCAAGTTAGAGAGAGAAATTGATTAATCAAGTTATACAAGTTCATCGTAAAAAGTACGCAACTGGTCTGTTTTGGCAACCAATCGGGGCGGGGTTTGTTGCGCGTAATTATGCAAAAAAACTGGCGAAATCAGTTGATAAAAAATTAAATCTTTTCACGGAATATCGGGGAATGATTGGGTTGGGGGCGCGTCGCATTGGGCATCGTGCGGGTATGCCGTCAATCGCCGCCCAGGTTATGGAATCTATGGCGGAATATACGTCGTTTCTGGGGGCGTTCGCAACAGATAAACGTTATATTGTTATTGCGGTGCGTAATGGCGTTATTCTGGAAGACAAGGTTTTTGATACAGAGGCGGCGGCCCGCGAAGAATATGTTAAATTGTCGCAAATCCCGGATTGGGGTGCGTTGATTGCGCCGGGTGCGTGGGGAATGCCACGCGCGATTGAACGTACGCTTTATGATGTAATAGGGGCCGGATCACACGCAGTTTTGCATACAATAAGTCGTTTTGGGTCGCGTATGACCGCTGTTTTAATGTTGGCGGCGTTTGTTGTGTTGACGCTTTATTTTCTGCGTGAACCGATTGGACAAATGTTGTCGCCACGTCCACAGGTCGCGGATGTTAATCCAGAATTGATCGCGGAATATAAGCGGCAAATAGAAGAGAAAAATAAAGAATTAGATGCGCAATTTGAAATTGAAAAGCCGTTACCGCCGGAACCGATAGTTATGCCATTTGAAAATTTGCCGGATCCGGTTCAACGTGCGCAAAATTGTTATCAGGCGATTGGTTTTGTTATGCAACCAATTATGGGTTGGAATCAGGTAATGGCAACCTGTGGCGAGACACACGTTGACGCGGAATTTCAACGTGGTTTTGGAACATTGGCTGAATTTTATAATGTTGCGGCTGATTTAATGCCGGGGGTATTGGTGTCAGAACAGTCAGAAGATTATTTGATTGTTCAGGCTAAATTACCGGCGGTGGAAACAATCGCATCTCAGGATGAACGCGATGCGGAAACGATTGTTCGTGATATTACAAGTTCTTTTCAGGGGATTGATACAAATATAGAGGCGAATATAGTTGTTGATACATTGACCAATGGTGTTGATGTGGCGACGGTAAATGTTGTTGAAATTGCGGCGTCATCAAAACTGGTGCCGATGCAGTTTATGAAAATATTCGAAGATTTTGGTGGTGTCTATATGACAAGTTGTACGTGGGATGCGGCCAGACGTATCTGGAACTATGAGGTGATAATCTATGCAAAATAAAATATTAGTGGCTTTGATTGGGTTGTGTGTTGTGTTTTCCGGGGCGCGTGCCGCGGATGATGTTATCATAGACGAAGTTGTCGTCGATGATATTGAACAAGTGTCGGCCGATGCGATTGCAGATTATCAGGTGGAAGGTTCTTTGTTTCAACAAATTACAGACCTGGAACAGGAAAAGGTTTTAATGCAACTGGAAAAAGAACGTGCACAGTTGGATTTGGAATTAGATAGATTGGCGGCGGAAAAAATTAAACTGCATATGGAAATCGATACCCTGTCGGGACGTGCCGAACAACAGCAGCAGCAAATCGAAACAGAAAAAGCAAAGTTAGAAGCAGAGGCGGCACGCCTGGAACGAGAAAAGGAAAAATTACTGGCGGCAGAAGATAAACCGGTATCTTATTCTGAATCTTATTCACAGAAAGAAGATGTAAAACCAGAAACAGATTTATCGAAAAAATACAAACTGGTTAATGTTATTGGGGCGGGGTCTCAGTTACAGGCAACAATCACAGATGTTGCAAGTGGGCAAACAAAGCGCGTTGGTGTTGGAAAAAACTTGGATGGGTATACGGTAAAATCTATATCCCTGGACGAAGGAATTGTTTTTGTAAAGGATGGTACAACGCAGACATTAAACGTTGGGGCCGCTAAATAATTGGGGGCACAAATGGATAAAGAAAATAATATCTTGGGCGCGCAAAATGATACAGTGAAATTATCTGTGCCGATTGGGTTAGAAAATTCTGACCCAAAAGATATTATTGATTATTTATTTGAAAATGGTAATCGTCTGTTGACCGCAACGGGGGCGGAATTTGAATTGCCCCGTGATACCCAGGGTATAGTTGCGTATTTTTCCGGTGGGGAAATTATTGTGTCGCGCACACATCAATATGATGGGCGTGTGTTGGCGTTTATAGATTTGCTTAAAAAACGTGGGCGCGTCGTGCGTGAGCCGTTTTATTCAGATTTGGGATTGATATCTGGTATCTATAAAATGTATGAAGCGACGTTGGGTGGCGTCCATCGTTCGCGCCAGGATTACGATAACCAGATGCAAAAAGACTTTGTTGATATTATCGCACGGGCCGCGGCGCAAAAGGTGTCGGACGTTCACATAGAGGTTGCAGACCAGACAACAATTTATTTCCGTATTGATGGCAGTATGCAACCGGTCTTGGAATATAATTCAGGGTGGGGGGAATCGTTTGTTCGTGCCGCGTTTGCGTCGGCTGATATGTCAAACGCGAACTATGCCCAGAATGAATATCAATCGGCACAAAAAGATGGGCGGACACCGCTGCGTGGGACCAAAGATTTATATTTGCCGGCGGGGGTTTTGGGTGTTCGTATGCAATTTAATCCGATTGCATTTGGGTCGCGCTATGTGGTTATGCGATTGCTGTATGATAACCCATCCGAAGGGATAAAAACCGAACAAGAATTTGGCCCATATGAACAGCGTTTGTTGGCGCGTATGCGTTCTTTCCCAACGGGGCTGGTTATTGTGGCGGGGCCAACCAGTTCTGGTAAATCAACAACGTTGGTGCGCAATATGTCAATGATGTTGAAAGAGCGCAACTATGAAATCAATATGATTACGGTGGAAAATCCGGTTGAACAAAAGATTTTTGGCGCACGTCAAATGCCGGTGGTAAATACCACAAACGAAGAACAGCGTGATGAAAAGTATGTAGAGGCCCTGGCGGCGGCATTGCGCAGTGACCCTGATACGTTAATGGTTGGGGAAATTCGTACGTTGGCGGCGGCGGAATTGACGGTGCGTGGCGCACTGTCGGGGCATAATGTTTGGACAACGTTGCACGCGAATTCGGCGTTGGCGGCATTGACGCGTTTATTAGATTTGGGAATTGAACCATTTAAATTAAAAGAAGAAACATTGATGCGTGGATTGGTGTCTATGCGATTGTTTAAAAAACTGTGTCCGCATTGTCGCCAGAAATTATCTGATAATCCACAGCGTTCGGCATATCGTCGTGTGCGTGATGCGTTTGGTGATGTTGGATTGAACCAGGTTTATATCCGTGGTACGGGTTGCGAACATTGCAAAGGGACGGGTACACTGGGGCGTATCAAAGCCGGAGAGGTTATTATTACAAACAGTGAATTTTTACGTCTGGCGTTGTCTGGGAATACCGATGGCGCGGTGCGTTATTGGCTAGAAGAAATGGATGGACGCACATTAAAAGAGGCCGCGTCCGCGTTAATGTTACAGGGAATTATTGGTGTTGATGAATTAGAACGTTGGGTCGGACAATTAGACCAGCCGGGGGTGTATTAAAATGAATAAACTGGAAATGCTGTATGCAAAACTGGTGTTCAGATTAAATACAGAACGACGTATGGCGATATGTCGAAAACTGGCGTCGTTGTTGCGTAATGATTTTACGTTGATGGATGCGCTGGGGCGTCTTGAAATGATAGAATCTAAAAATGGAAAAAAGCCCAATGAACCGTTCGCAATTGTTATGCGTCAATGGCAAAAAAATCTGGAACGCGGGATGAGTTTTTCGGATGCAACGCGTGGCTGGGTTCCGCCAAATGAAACGTTGCTTGTGACGTCTGGTAATATTTCAAACCTGGTGTTGGCGTTGGAAAATGTTGGTCGTGTGGTTGATGGTACACAACGTATTTCACGCGCAATGCGTGGCGCGATAATGTATCCACTGTTTTTATTAGCATTGACGTTCGGTATTATTTTAATGGTGGGGATTTATCTGGTGCCACCGTTGGCGGATGTGGCCGGTGATAATATTGTGTGGCGTGGGTCGGCGCGTTCTTTGATTGCGCTGTCCGACTTTTCAATTGCGTATTGGCCGTGGATTGTTGGTGTGTTTATTGGGGTGGTTTTAATTGGGTGGATAAGTTTGGCAAATTGGTCGGGCCGTATTCGCGCAATGTTTGATAAATTACCCCCGTGGAGTGTTTATAAAATTCATATGGGTGTTGGTTGGATGATGGCGTTGTCTGCGATGGTGGGGTCGGGTGTGACGATACCGGATGCGATGCGAATGCTGGCCGATAATGCGAATAAATATCTGCGGTCTATATTGGAAAGTGCGCTGCATTTTATTGCAAATGGTGATAACCTGGGGGTTGCATTAAATAAAACACAGCGCGAATTCCCAGACGCGGATATTGTTGGGGATTTGACAATTTATGCAGATATGAATGGGTTTGATAAAAATCTGAGTCAGGTTGCAAATGATTATTTGGCGGAATCTGTTCGAAAAATGGAATCTATATCCAATGTGATGAACAGTGCAGGGATTTTGTTTGTGTCTTTGATAATTGCGTGGGTGGTTTTGGGAACATTCCAGATGCAAGATCAGATTACAGCGGCACTGTCATAAGGGTGTTTTTTATCCTTGATTTTTATAGATATGCCCGTATAATAAGACACGTTTTATCGCCCTAATAGTCTAGTGGTAAAACACGTCCTTGGTAAGGACGAGTCGCAAGTCCGATTCTTGCTTAGGGCACCAGAGAAAAAAATCCCGCCAAACGGCGGGATTTTTATTAAAGTTCAAAGTGCATAGTGCAAAGTTCAATTAATGAATACATAATACTTATAAAAATAAAAGTTTATCTAAATATTGAAACCGGGGGTTTTATTCGGTATAATGTATGTGCATTGGGAAACCGGTGTGGGGCTTAACAACCTCGTGAATAAAATATCTCCAACATTGGTTGGAGGGTCGCGAATATCCAATAAGCGACGCTATTGATTCAGTAGTTGTTAACCTCCAACCGCCTTGAATGTGGCGGTTTTTTGTTTAACAAAAAAGATGGAGGAAAAAAATGAGTGTAATCTTGGTTGATGCCAGATATATTGGACAGTATCTAAAAAGCACCAGAAAGACTTTGCGATTAAAACGTGCAGATTGTGCAAAAATGTTTGGTGTGACCCAGCGTCAAGTAATACAAATCGAAAGTGGAAAACTGTTAATTCCAGAACGTATGTTAGAGAGAATAATTTGTAATGGTATTATGATGATTATGTGCAAGAAACATAAATAAAAATCCCGCATAATGCGGGATTTTTTATACCATAAATGGCAGGTTTTCAAGTGTACCCTCTGCCACACGGACGTTGACGTCAATCATCATAAAGATTGAATCAGGGGTGCGCTGAATTTTTTCGGCAAATATGCCAGCATCCAACAAGTGACTGGTATTAACCGACAATTTTGTTATCAAATGGTCGTCGTCCAGCAATGTATAAATCGGACCAATGTCGCGTGGTGTATTTGCACCAATTTCGTGTTCGTTTTGTGGACAACGCAGCCCATCCATAATTGTTTTAACACGGTTATCGATATCCGAGCGTGGTACACCAACAATTTCGGGATGTAACATTTGAATATCCAGTTCCGCAATCAATTTCAAGTTTGGTGTAATAATTGGGTTCCAATCGATACCGCCAACGTGACGTGTGGTAATTGGACTTTTGGTTGGGTTTGGAACCATATACTGGGTCAGGTTGTTCCACGGGCTGTGTTCGACCAGTTTTTTTAACTGTGGATGAAACTGCATACGGATGTCTGCAATGTGTTGTGCGCGTTTTTTTGGGTTGATTAAAATATCACCAAAATAAAGTAATTTAAATTTCATATTATTTACCCTTGTCTAAGATTTGTTTGAATTGTTCAAGGCCCAACGGGTGCAGACGCAAAGACCGACGATGTGTCCATTTTGCGTCATAAATTAGCATTGTTGGGATGTTTATATTATTTTTTATTTGTGTTTTCTTGCGGTATTCGGATTCCATTGCCGTTTTAACACTTTCAAGGTCGTATGTTGTTCCGTATTCTGTGCTTAATTTTTTAACCAAAGCGGCCGCGTTTAGAAAATCATCTTTTGTAAATTTTTGTGCAGTTACAGCCATAGTTTTTATCCCTTTTTTCTTGATAATTATACCAGAAATTGCTATGTTTTACACTGAAAAAAGCGAAAGGATTGTTTATGTCTGTTAATAATGAATATACCGGTGATTCGATTAAGGTTTTAAAGGGATTAGAGGCGGTTAAAAAACGCCCGGGGATGTACATCGGTGACGTGGGCGAGGGTGGTTCCGGTCTGCATCATATGATTTATGAGGTTGTTAATAACTCTATTGACGAGGCGATGGCCGGTTATGCCGATACGGTCTATGTTTCATTAAACCCAGACGGCAGTGCAACAATTCGTGACAATGGTCGTGGTATGCCATTTGATATCAACCACGAAACGGGGCGCAGTGCGCTGGAATTGATTATGTGTGAACTGCACGCCGGTGGTAAATTTGATAATGAAAGTAATGGTGCGTACAAGGTATCTGGTGGTTTGCACGGTGTTGGTGTGTCGGTTGTTAATGCGTTGTCCACCTGGCTTGAGGTGCGTGTATGGCGTGGCGACAAAGAAGCCTTTATGTCGTTTGCCGATGGTGTGCCAACGTGTGATTTGAAAATATCTGAAAATAAGTCTGGGTACGAACACGGGACAGAGGTAACATTCCTGCCGTCGCCAGAAACATTTACGGGGACTGAATTTAGTTTTGATACACTTGAAACGTGGTTGCGTGAACAATCCTTCCTTAATGCAAATGTGCGTATTATTCTGGAAGATTTGCGTGGGGGTGACAAGAAAGAACGCGAATTCCATTCTGTGGATGGCTTAAAAGGGTTTGCAACGTATTTGGATAAATCCAAAGAATTGCTGAACAAAGAACCAATCCAGATGATAAAGCAATTTGATGATAGTTATATTGAAATTGTTCTGCAATGGACGACGGCATATACGGAAACATCTTTGTGCTTTACAAATAATATTCCAAATCGTGATGGTGGTACGCACCTGGCCGGGTTCCGTGCGGGGCTGACGCGTGCAATCAATAAATACATTGGTGAAAAGGGTACGAAAAAAGATATTAACCTGTCGGGGGAAGATTTCAGAGAAGGCTTGACCAGTATCATCAGTGTTAAAATCCCGGATCCTAAATTCGGTTCCCAGACCAAGGATAAACTGGTATCCAGCGAGGTTCGTCCAATCGTTGAAAGTACGGTATCTGAAATGCTGTATGAATTCTTGGATGAAAATCCGGCGATTGCCAAAACAATTGTCGATAAAATTATAGAGGCCGCCACCGCGCGCGAGGCCGCCCGCAAGGCACGTGAATTGTCGCGTAAAAAGACGGGGCCGGAACTGGGTGGTTTGCCGGGTAAATTGGCGGGGTGTTCGGAACGTGATCCGGCAAAATGCGAACTGTTTATTGTTGAGGGGGATTCGGCGGGTGGTACCGCAAAGCAGGGGCGTGACCGCAAGACCCAGGCTATTTTGCCACTGCGCGGTAAGATTTTAAATGTTGAACGTGTACGCTTTGATAAAATGTTGGGGTCGGATACGATTGGGGCCCTGATTACAACAATGGGTACCGGTATTGGCAAAGACGAATTTGATATCGAAAAGATGCGTTATCACAAAGTTATTATTATGACCGACGCGGACGTTGACGGTCAACATATTCAGACGTTGCTGATGACGTTCTTCTATCGTCATATGCCGGCGGCGATTGAACGTGGATATATCTATGTGGCAAAGCCACCACTTTATGGTGTGACACGTGGAAAACAACAAATCTATTTGCAAAACCAACGCGAAATGGATGATTACCTGATGGAGCAATTATCGACCGATGGTGTTGTTGAAACATCAAACGGTATGCAGATTTCAGGGGCGGATTTAAAACGTCTGTTGGGGTTGGTGTTAAATATGCGTAATACATTGCAGGGGTTAAATCATATTATGCCACTGCGTTTTGTAGAGGCGTTGGCCCTGAACAGTGTGTTTGAAAGCGAAAGTTCGGAATCTTTTGCGGCGGCTGAAAAAATGCTGGATGCCCAGGAATTGGAATTTGAACGTGGATGGAAAATTACATCAGACGCGTTTGGTATTCATATCACACGTACGCTGCGCAGTGTGACAGAAACACACACCCTGCCGCGGGACAAGGTTTCCGGGCCAGAGGTTCGTGCATGGATGCGTATGGATGGGCGTGCGGAATTGATTGAAACGTTTAGCAATCCAACAATGCTGCGTGTAAAGTCCAAATCTCAAAAAATCTGGGGTGCGTTGACGTTGCTGGAAACGGCGTTTGAATATGCAAAAACCGGATTAAAGATTCAACGGTACAAGGGTTTGGGTGAAATGAACGCCGAACAATTATGGGAAACAACAATGGATCCAAATCATCGCTCGCTGTTCCAGGTCAGAATTGATGATGCCGCCAAAGCAGACGAGGTTGTTTCAATGTTAATGGGTGATGTTGTTGAACCACGTCGTGACTTTATCGTTGAAAATGCGTTGGATGCAAATCTGGATATCTAGGAAATGGAAAGTCAGATGTCGGATAATGAAAAAGTTTTTGATAATTCGCAAGAAGCCATCTGGCAACGCGAAATCAATGAATTGGATGAACAATTAAAAAATCCAGAACGTTATTCGGCATCTGATGTTGATTTTAAAAAATTTCGCAGAAAACAACTGCAAGATGCAATCGCAAAGCGCAAGCAGAAAAAAGACTTAACAGGCGGATTTGCGCGTGGACAACAAAACGTCAAAGATAAAGTCGCGATGAATGATATGCAGATGGCGCAATTCGCGGGTGATAGGCAATAAATGGATTTTTCACGGCAATGGTTTTTTGAAATAGATTCCAAATTACGCGCAAGCGGTCTGGACAGTGATGCACAAAGTTTTGATGAAATATTAGAAAACTTGCGTAAACGTAAAATTTGTTCGGCGGATGAATTTGCGTGGCATTGTGCCTATGTAATATTGGCCGGTGGTTTTTCACAAAAAACGGCAAAAAAAATTCATAAAAATATTATGGATTTACTGTCACAGGGTGGGGCGGATTTTAATTGCCTTATAAAAATATTTAATAATAAAAATAAAATAAATGCGATTTGTAAAATATGGGAAAATCGTCATAGTTTTTGTGATGGATATTATGCGTGTTGTGATACAGATTCGCGTGTAAAATATTTGGAAACCCTGCCGCATATTGGGAAAATAACCGCACATCATTTGGCACGCAATCTGGGTGAAGATTTGGTGAAATATGATATATGGATTCAACGTTTAGGGGTGGCGTTTTCAGGGCGGCCTGAATTGGAATCAAAAATAAATAATGGGAATTTGGCGCCTGAAATAAAATGTGCCTGTGATGATATGTTTGCGCATTTGGTAAAACAAACAGGGTTACCACGTGGGTATTTAGATGTGGTATTGTGGAAAGCGTTACAACAAAAATTAATTTCTGTGGATGCCTGCTTGTGTAAACCGCCGGTCATGTAGCAAGTAGTACATTCCCTTTGGTTTGTACGGCGCATTCATCACACATAAATTAATTTTAAAAATATGGTGAATTTATGAATGTAAAAATTGAACAATCGTGGAAAGACGCATTAAGCGCGGAATTTGATAAAGATTATTTTATCAAACTGACGGACTTTGTGCGCGCGGAATATTTGTCTGGGCGCGCAATTTATCCGGAACCTAAAAATATCTTTAATGCGTTTAACCTGTGTCCGATTGAAGATGTCAAGGTTGTTATTATTGGACAAGACCCATATCACGAACCCGGTCAGGCACACGGGCTGTGTTTTTCGGTATTACCACCAACACCGGTGCCACCATCGTTGGTTAATATTTACAAGGAAATAGAATCTGATTTGGGACGAAAATCGGTTACAAACGGTGATTTGACACATTGGGCGCGCCAGGGGGTATTGTTGCTTAATTCAACATTAACGGTGCGTGCACACGCGGCGGCATCGCACGCGGGGCGTGGCTGGGAAGAATTTACAGACGCGGTTATTCGTGCGGTCGCAACACGTGAAAATGTTGTTTATATGCTGTGGGGTTCTTATGCACAGAAGAAGGCCGCATTGGTAAATCCTGATAAAAACCTGGTGTTGAAAAGTGTACATCCGTCACCGTTGTCTGCGTATCGTGGATTTTTTGGTTGTAAACATTTTAGTCAGGCAAACGAATATCTACAACAACACGGGCGCGCAATAATTGAATGGTAAAAAAATCCCGGCATTTGCCGGAATTTTTTATTCTATACAGCAATTAACCGCATTTTTAACCCAGGCCTTTAATTTACCCATTCCGCCGGATTTTGGTGCGACCACTTCGGCTTTTGCTGGTTCTGATTTTGCTTTTGCCTTTGGTGTGGCGGCCGGTTTGGATTTTGGTGCCTCACCACCAAGCATACCCATATTCAGCCCCCAGAACATACAGTATAACCCATAAGATTGGTCAAATAAATCATATGCGGTTTGTTTGTCGCCCGCGGCCAGTGCCTTGGTTCCAACCTCGAACACGCGCATTGCGGCGGCTAATAAATGCTTTGAAATGCACCATACTTCGCCCTCGTACGCGGGAATAATTTTCAGCATTGCGTTTTTACGCATTTCACGCACCTGGTTAATTAAATCATAGTATTCGTGTTTACCGGTTTTTGCACCCGAAAACATCAAATGTTCTTCGATTGAAATCAGGTTCATAATACCAATTGTCAAATCTTGGTCAGACGATAAATCTTTTGGATTAACCTTTTTTGCGGCATCCAATTTTTCAACAAATTCTTGAACAGATTCTATCTTTTTCATTATTTCCCCCTTAACTTAGAAACAAATCATCATCAACCAACTTGCAATGGCCAGTGCGACAATCGGCAACACCACCTTTTCAAACGGAAAGTGTGCGTGACCACCGTTTTTATTCTTCATCCATTGATACAGTTTTCCGGTACCGATAAATATCAACGCACCACAGATTGTACCAAACAAAACCGGATCCATTGTAAACATTCCGCAAATCGATGTTGGTGCATATTCCACCGCGCCCATATACACGAAACCAATCATCGCCACAGATAACAAGATTACAATTGTATCGCGACCACGGAAATGCCAATTCTTTTTATCCATCCATTTCAGCATCCAATAACCCAACAACGTCAACAGCGCCCCCGCCCACAGGCCGACAATACTGTCCGGAACCCCCAGACGACGCGCAATATCCAATCCCGCACCAACCGCAATTGTGCATACGGGACACGCCGGATTTGCCAGTGCCCCAAACGGTAAAAACGCAAATAAAGTCGCAAACAATTTATGCATAAAAATCCCCTTTCGCATATATCGTGTACATATTAGAGAATATCTAAAAAAAAGTCAACCGTGCAAGAGTGTGAAGGGTAAGTTTTTATGATATAATGTTTGACAAAAAAATATTTTATTATATGCTTATTGTGTGAAAATAAAAGGGAACACAAATGTCATCTGAACAAGAAGCCAGGTATTATTGTGAAGGATGTGAAAGTAAATGTGAGATAAAGATAATTACACGTTATCATAACTGTGGCAGACCAGCAGGAACATATGCAAAGTTAAATCCATTGTTGGCAACAATGGAGATACAAATTGACAGTGATTTTACACGTCAAATTTATATACCTATGTTGATTGCCCAAGCACACGAATTAGCAAGAAAACATTGCCCATCATATACAAAACAGAAATAACTATAAAAATACCGCCTAATCTGGCGGTTTGAATTTTGGTAGCTGCCCGAGGGATTGTGTATTCCCATCCGTCACATAAATGTGCCGCGATGGGCTCATTTCCAAATCGCAACGGTTTCGCTGCGTTACACTTGCAAAACCTGCTTTTTTGTCGGACCCCCGACCAAAGGATTATGATATACCAGCGCACAAAGTATTTTCCCTCACGCACCCCGCAGAAATCCGCCACTTTCCACAGCACACCAATTTTCTATGTCTAGAATATGTAAAATTGTCCATAAGCGTTAATCATATTAAATACAAAATTCACTTTAACAAAAATCGCTATACCACTCACATTTCCGCCATTTTTTAACCATTTTTCTATGTAAAGTTTTTACCCCTACTTAATCATACCAAATACAAATATATACAGTTTCATTAACCTAGCCTGGAATAATTGATTATTAGGAATATATATTGTATAATTAAAGAAATAGTGTCGGAGTTTATCATGAAGTCACAAATAAAATTTGATAAAAAGTTTTTGGAAGGCATTTATAAGAAATTAACCGGCTTGGTTGGACGTACGCCAATACATTTGATGGCTGTGCCTGGTCGACTAAAAAACAGATTAGATTTATGCGACTTATCTATAGCCAACGTAGAACCAGATTTAGATTTGTTTTCTGACACATCAAAAACAAAAAAAGATACATATGCAAAGAAGTTTTTAGAAACTCTATTGACTAAAGATAAATTTGATTTCCGATTTTCTTGGGAAGACAAGAAATTAACCAGTATGGACGCAGAAATAAAAGACAGGCTTGTTATCGTTGGAAAGCGCCTAGATTCTATGGCTATAGATAACGAAGATTCTTTTATTGATACCGGACTGAAAAATTTTGCCTTTGGGTATCCATTGCTGGTATTGCCAGACAAGAAAGATGAAAAAAAGACTATCGTAGCTCCTTTGTTCTTGTGGTCGCTGGATATCAGAAAGTCTAACCGTAAAAATGAGTGGATTATTTCAAAAAACGAAGATAGTCCAATCAAAATGAATGAAATTTTAATGTCGTACATTGAGAATTCAGAAAAACTTCAATTGGAACGCCTGGATATAGAAGATATTGACGATGGGATACTTCAAGAAAATGAAATACAAAAGTATCTGAAGGATATATTGAAGAAATTGAATATAAAATTTGACGATCTGTCTCTGAAATTGGAACCTGTTGGCACAAAAGAGCATTTGGAAAAATTATGCTCTGGTAATGGTTTTGTTCAGTGGTCTGGGGTCTTTGGGCTTTTTCGTTCACAAAAAGAAACCATTATAGAATCCGTTTTAGAATTACAAAAAAATATAGATCAGTTTAATGCGGAAGATATGGAGTTAGAGCGTTTTTCTACTTCATCTGAGGCTTCCTTTGATACAGATCCTAGTCAAGAAGAAATAATAAGAACTCTAAATGACAATGAGTTTAAGATTATTCAAGGGCCTCCGGGGACAGGTAAGAGTCAGGCAATCTCAGCGATCATTTCTAACGCACTGGCAAATGGTGCCAAGACATTGGTTGTCTGTGAGAAGAAAACTGCATTAGACGTATTGAAACACAATTTGTCGGAAAAGGGTTTAGACACTTTTTGTATAGTTGTTGATGATGTTAACAAAGACCGCAGAGCTGTGGTCGACAAAGCACGTGCTTTACAGCAATACAATCCGACCAAAGCATTTAATGAAGTGGAGTTTGAAAGAGATCAAGAAAATTTTAATAGATTAAGAGATTCGATTAACGCTTCATACAAAGCTTCTAGCGAACCTATTTTTGAACAAAAAACATGGTCTGATTTGATTGGTTTGTTCTTAAAGAAATCCAAACGTGATGCCTTTGCATCAATTAGAGATAATCTGGAGCATGTAGCCACAGGTTGGGAATTTAATTCTGCAGAATTTGTAAATTATTGTAATTTGGTCAAACGGGGGGCAGAAACACATTCCGCCTGCAAGCATATAGATACAACCTCGTTTGACTTGTTTAATTTGGATAAAGAAATCGATTTATCTGTTAGTGGAAAAATTTTGATTGAAAAGAATATAGATGTTGCCGTAAAGCATATCAATAAGCTTATCAACTTTATTGATAATACAATCTTAGATATTGGCACAACATCCATGTATACCAAGACTGATAAACTATCCAAGTCCTTGGGGATTTGTAATGAAATAAAGGCAAACTCCACAAACGCTTCAAAATTATTGAGTGTAGGTAAAAAACAAGAATTTGTTGATATGATTGCCGAAATAAACAATCAACTATCTATCGTTTCAAAGTCTTGTGGCAAGGATATTGATTTGCTACCAATTGTAGATAAAGGAAAAATTCAAAGTGTACAACATTTTGATAATGCTATGCGCGAATGTCTGGTAAAATTAAGCGAATTGCAAAATAAACACAATATAATAACAGAAAGTAAAGATAATCTGGCTGATTGGATTAAAAGCGCAGGAGCGTTATGTGAAGATATACTTACTGTTGCCAGAAGATTTAATTGCAAATGCGAAAGTATGCAGTTAGATGAAAATGTTAAGGATAAGCTTAGAAGACTCTATTCTATTTTGGATGATGTAGAAGATATTCAAGAGGCTTTTGCAGAAGGAATTGAAATACTTGGGGAAGATTTTAATGCTTATAATTCAAATATTGTAACAAGGCTTTTCTCTAAAAAGCTTTCAGAAAGTCATAAATATGCAAAAAAAGTACGTAAGAATTACAAGCAGTTGTTAAGAAAAATAGATGAGTATACAACAAAATATGGAGATTTTTGTTCGTATAATGACTGTGAAAGTGCTGCCCTGCTATCGATCAAGAAAGAAGCAGAAAACGTTTCTATTCAAACCAAAAATACTCAAAATCTAATTTATGAACATATCAGATCTCATTTAGCTGATATTGAAAGCAATGTAAATGATATAAGCGCGGATTTGCATGCACGACAGAAAAATCTGGCATTAGAACTAGAAGATATACAAAATAAGCTTAAAGAACGTGTATCTGAAGTAGATAATCTGCACAATATATTAAACTCTATAGTGGCAGGCCAACAGATTTACGAAGAGGTAAAGGATACTGTTGCTAATAGTTTTAATGGTGTTGTAGCAAAGGATTTTGATTATAGAACAACCCAAGGTGCTAAAGAGTGTGCGGAAAAAATTAAGACAAAGCTAGTTTCGTTGTTAGAGAAACTTGATGAGTTAGAAATATATATTTCATGGCTACAAGAGTATAAAAGAGATGTAGTGTTGTTTGATTCTCTTTTGCTTGAGCAGGATGATTCTTATTGGGAAGATTTATTCCAAGCTGTTTATTATTATTACTTCTTGTTAAATCATGCCAAAAAGACAAAGAAACAGTTTTTAACATCTGCAAAAGAGCCAGAATTGGCCTCATTGAGAGAGTTGTTTATAAAACTACAAAAGAATAATACGAAAAAAATCTTTAAAACTTGGTATTATGAACGAGAAAATGCAATTGCGACCCTGGATAGTAAATATGGTTTCAAAACATTGTTTGCATTAAAAAGAGGAAAATACGCTAAGAAACTATCTTTGAGACAAATTATTGACAAAGAGTTTGACGCATTTACTGATTTATTCCCCGTAATAATGGTTAACCCAATTGTTGCGAATGCCTTGCTTCCATTAAAACAAGGGCTGTTTAATCTGGTGATATTTGATGAGGCCAGTCAGTTAAGAATAGAAGATGTTTACACCTCAATGATACGTGGACAATATAAAATCATAGCAGGAGATAAACATCAGATGCCTCCGTCTAACTGGTTTGCAAAAAATATGGATGGAGGGAACGTTGATGGAAACGATGATGATGGCGACGGTTTTGATTTGGCGCCACTTGACTCAGAATCTTTACTTGAATACGCAGAGAGCTTTAAAAATGTCAAAGAATTTGCTTCTTATTTAGATTTCCATTACAGAAGTAAGCATCCTGCATTGATTGAGTTTTCAAATTGCGCTTTTTATGGCTGTAATTTGTGTCCATTGCCTGCACGCATTGCTACAAATACCCCATTTACATATTACCATGTTGATGGTGTGTATGCAGATAGAATGAATGAAAAGGAGGCATATAAAGTTATTGAGATAATAAAAGCATTGCCTACCATGTATCCTGGGAAACTGCCATCTGTTGGTATTGCAACATTTAATGTGCAGCAACGCAATTTAATTAAATTGATGTTACATGAGGTTGCAGCAGAAGATACAGAATTCGCAAAGATATATGCAGAACTGGAACAACATAAAGATCCTTTGTTTGTAAAGAATCTAGAAAATATCCAAGGTGACGAAAGAGATATTATCATTATTTCCACAACATACGGACCTGCTCATGACGGTAAGTTTAAAGAACAGTTTGTTATAAATAGGGATGAAGGATATAGGCTGCTTAATGTACTTATAACACGAGCAAAACAGCAACTGTTTTTAGTGACCTCAATTCCAGAGATGAAATTTGCTGACTATAAATCCAGATTAGAAGAAAAGCAGGAAAACAACCGCATAGCTATATTTTATGCTTACTTAGCCTATGTGAAAGCACATGCACTTGGCGATCTTGCAACAGTAGATACCGTTTTAAAAACGATAAAAGAATACTCTTATGAAACACCTAGACGTGATACAAATAGTTCCGCTGAAGGATTAACAGAATCGCCATTTGAAGAAGAAGTGTATGAAGAGTTATTAAAAATACTGCCACAAGATGCTATTAAGCCTCAATACAAAGTTGGGGGATATAGACTTGACTTTTTGTTGAAAGTTGGCGGCAAGGATATAGCTCTGGAATGTGACGGGAAAGCATATCATGGCTCTGAAGAAGCGTTTGCAGAAGATATGCAGCGTCAAAAAATTCTAGAAAGCTATGGATATAAATTCTATAGAATATGGTCAACAAGTTGGTTTAGATCGAAAGACAGGGAAGTTATTAAATTAAAAAAGTTTATAGAACAAGAGAGTAAATAAAGGAGCGCCGTATGGCGCTCCTTTATTTTTATATTATTTTATTGCACACCTTGTTTTGTAACAGATAATTGTTTCTTTTTTTCCGCTTTTTTAATCATCTTTTTCAAAACCTTTTGATATTCTTTCGCCTCATCACTATCCCAAACCTCTCGCTTAAATATATCAAACTTTATAAAATTAGAAATCTCTTCATCTGTTATTTTGATACTATTTTCAAAATACAGCTTTATTTGTTTTTTTATAAGCTTATATATCTCAGGACTATCTATCAACCCCGCAAGGACATACTTATTTTTCACTTGATTATTTGAATAAATCTCATCTATTACAGAAAGATCCTGTCCTTCTTTACTAAGAGCAAAAACAACCTCAAGTTGTTTTTCTTTTTTTAAATCCATGTCTAATAAATTGAATTCAAAAACCAATTCTCGTTCTATTGGTTGACTGTATTTAATTTTATAAACCTTCCAATCTACAGAATTTGTTAATACAACCCACTTTGTTCCATGATTAACACCGTAATCTGTAGCCTGTTTAATATGATTTTCCTTTAAAGGAATAGACACCCCTTTTGCTTCTACTAACATGTAAATCTTACCACTTTGTTGCTTTATTGCCAAATCACAAAATGTTCCACGAATTGCATATTCACTAGTTATTTCGGTATATTTATCATATCCAAAAAGATCCGCAAAAATATCGTTAATAACTTTAACTGTATCCGTCTCATTAACTTCTTGTCTTTTTAATTTTCTAACAATAACCTGATACTTTTTTAATTGTTCATTTGCTCTTTTTATAAACTTTGCGGGAATCTTCATAATACACCTCTTTATACAAGTATAATAGTATCAGAATTTAATCATAAACACAATATACAAAAAACCGCCCAAAACGGGCGGTATATTATGCTGCTACACTTTGATTATATGTACTTTTAGGTGTAAAATTAACTTTTAAACCCAACGCATCTATTGCTTTAAAAACAGTTTCTACATTTGGACGACGTGCACCAGAGAAACTTTTATACAAAGATTCGCGTCCTACCCCTATTTCTTTTGCTATTTTATTTATGCTACGTGCCTTTGCAACATTTCCAAGGGCTATTAAAAAATACTCAATATCATTTTCTTCTAATGCAGCTTCTAGATAGTTAGCAATATCTTCTTCTGTTTTAAGATAATCCAGAATATTCCATTCTGTTATCTTGTTACTCCCTTTTTTCATGATTTACTCCTTTGAGTAATTTGTTATCTACTAACCGATGACATCCTACGTCTACGGTAGTGTTGCCAATATGTTCTTGGCCTTTTCAATATCTGACTGTTGCGTCGATTTGTCGCCCCCAATCAGCAACAAGATAATTTCTTCACCTTGCCTCGTATAATAAACCCTATATCCAGGACCATAATTTATTCGCAATTCATAAATCCCATCACCAACCGGCTTAAAATCACCAAAATGATTTTGTGTTGCGATGCGATCTATCCTTGTGCTTATCCTAAACTGCGCTTCGGAATCTTTTAATTTATCAAACCATTTTACATATTCTGTTGTCTGCTTTATTAACATTTTCTTTTACTCCCGGCTGATAACGTCCAGCCCCTACGTTGTCTTCCTCATATACATCCTTTTGCTTTATTATACATCCGTATTGTATCCAAACGGATACAAAAAGTCAAGCGCTATTTTAGCATTCACACAAAAAACATTTAATTACGTTTATATTGCTTTTGTAAAGCATCATACCCCTTTGTAACCCTTTGTCATCCTTTGCAACCTTTTGCCGCGACTTTCTGTGTATTCCCCTTTATAATTCATAGTGTAAAACAGGCAAAAGGATTACGCATGTAAACATATTTTCTATGTCCAAAGTTATGTCCAGTATATGTAAAACAATCTGCTAAAATCGACAAATTCGGACAAAATCGGAAAATTTTTACAAAATAAAAAATCCCGGAACACCGGGAAATTCTGGTAGCAGCGGAGGGATTCGGACCCCCGACCAAAGGATTATGATTCCTCTGCTCTACCACTGAGCTACGCTGCCAAGCGAAACGCATTATAACAGACTTTTTTAGGATTGCAAGCAACAAAATATATTTGGGAATTCGTTCATCTTTACAATCTTTAATTTTTTTAATATTTTATAATTGAATGCCTGACCAAATTGTGCTATCATAGGCTTTATGAGAAAAATTTTATATGCTTTGTGTGGTTTGGTTATGACGACAAATGTCGCACGGGCCGAATGTGTTAATCCGTTCCTTAATGGATATGAAAATCAGGTTGCTTTTAATTTTGGATATGGGGTAAATCACGGCTTCCTAATCCCGGCACCATCGCAATTTGTGCCGTTTAATATGTTTCATTTGCAATATTCGCAAAATGCGACATTCTTTGGTGTGGCGGCGCGGCAATCATTGAACGTTATCCAGACCCTGGGGCACGGATCAAAGTACGGTTGGCATTGGGATAAATATACTATTCCAATCGCAATGTTAAGTATGGATGTGTCACCATTGTATGGTGATGATTGGTATACCTTTATCGGGTTTGGCGCCGGATTCCAGGCGCAACAGAACGAACGCATTGGTTCCAAGTTAATTTTTGGCTTTAAACTGGGGGCGGGATACCATATATCTGAATGCACATCGGTCGAGGTTTTTGCACATCATTTTTCAAATGGCAATACGGCGCCGGAAAATAATTCTTATGCGTTTTATGGATTGGGTTTAACTTACAGTTTTTAAAAGAATTTTATTGCAAAATTTATTTATCATTTTATAATCAACACCAGGTTTTATGCATATGACTGCGATGACGTGCCTGACAACCACCGAGTATTCATAAGCAACCGCAAAGTTACAAGCCAGGGTGGCACCGCGCCGGAAATATCCAGCGCCCCTGATGTTTTAACAAGAAAATTGGGTGCCGAAAAATCCAAATCTTTTTCGTTGCCCGCAAATAAAAAAGGGACCAGGAATGTTATCTTTGAAATCAAAGTTCAGAACACATACGTGTGGCGAATTGAATGCAAAAAATGTTGGAGAGGTGGTAACTCTGTCGGGGTGGGTTCATCGCAAGCGTGACCACGGGGCGTTGTTGTTTGTCGACCTGCGCGATAATTATGGTATTACACAGATTGTTTTTGATGGCGGTAATGAAGAATTAGAACGCGTTCGTCCGGAATCTGTAATCAAGGTTGTTGGAAACGTTGTTGCGCGTGATGCGGCGGCGGTGAACGATAAAATCCCAACAGGCGCCATTGAAATTCAGGCAACGTCTTTTGAAGTTCTGACCAATTCAGAGGTTTTGCCATTCCAGGTATTCGGTGAAGACGAAGTTGGCGAAGAATTGCGTTATAAATATCGCTTCTTGGACTTGCGTCGTGAAAAATTACACAACACTATTTTGACACGCAATAAAATGATGAAGTGGTTGCGTGATAAAATGTGGGATTTGGGTTTCTCGGAATTCCAGACGCCGGTTTTAACCGCATCCAGTCCAGAGGGCGCACGTGACTTTATCGTGCCATCTCGCTTGCATCACGGTAAATTCTATGCGTTGCCCCAGGCACCACAGATGTTCAAGCAATTATTGCAGGTATCCGGTTTTGACCGTTATTTCCAAATTGCACCGTGTTTCCGTGACGAAGATTTGCGCGCAGACAGATTGCTGGAATTTTATCAACTGGATATGGAAATGTCGTTCGTTGACCTGGCGGATATTCAGGCCGTTGGTGATGAAATTATGCCAAACCTGGTTCGTGAATTTGCACCAGACGCCAATGTATATGCCGAAATTCCACATATCACATTTGATGATGCAATGCTGAAATACGGTTCGGATAAACCAGATTTGCGTAACCCAATTATCATTCACGATGTGACGGATGTTTTCCGTGGGTCTGATTTTGGAATCTTTGCAAACGCGATTGAAAACGGCAGTGTTGTTCGTGCCATTCCCGCACCAAACAGTGCAGACAAACCACGTTCTTGGTTTGATAAACTGGGCGAATACGCGGTCAAAGAATTGGGCTTGGGCGGTTTGGGATACATTGTATTTGCCGACGAGGCCAAGGGCCCGGTTGCAAAAAAATTAGACGCGGCACGTATTGCAAAACTGCGTGAAATCGCGGGTGATAATTCATCGTTGTTCTTTGTATGTGATGTGGCGGAACCGGCATCCAAGGCGGCGGGTAAATTGCGTAACAAATTGGGTGCGGATTTA
Organism: Alphaproteobacteria bacterium; assembly: GCA_015062485.1. Lineage (GTDB taxonomy): Bacteria > Pseudomonadota > Alphaproteobacteria > Rs-D84 > Rs-D84 > Enterousia. Next base: position 29,062 of record SUUO01000005.1, on the reverse strand, counting down.
GGATTGGTAAATCCACGTGACTTTGCGTTCTGTTGGGTGGAATCGTTCCCATTCTTTGAACCAGACGAAGACAGAGGTGGTGCACCAAAGTTCACACACAACCCATTCTCGTTCCCGATGGCGACATTAGAGGAACTGGGTACCAAAAATCCATTTGATATCAAGGCGGCACAATTCGATATGGTGTTAAATGGTTTGGAAATTTGCAGTGGTGGGTTGCGTAACTATAACCCAGACATTATGAAAAAGTGCTTTGAAATCGCTGGCTATCCGATTGAGGCGGTTGAAAAGAATTTCAGTGGCCTGTACACCGCGTTCCAATATGGCGCGCCACCGCACGGTGGATGTGCGTTCGGTATTGACCGATTGGTATCTGAAATTACCGGTTTCGGTGACAGTGTTCGTGAAGTGGTTGCGTTCCCCGCCAACCAGCGTGGTCAAGACTTGCTGATGGGTAGTCCGAACGAAGTGACCGAACAACAATTACGTGATGTTCATATCACAATTCGCAAGAAGAACTAAATAAAAAATCCCGACAAACGTCGGGATTTTTTAAAGGCTGAATTGTTTTGCAAAGATTAATATGAATTCATACCTGTGGGAATAAGGGTAAAAATAAATATAATTTATCCCCAGGAGAATTTTTACATGCACGATTATATTAACAACTTGTCTTATTCGTTGCGATTGACACAATATCAATCGGAAATGTTATCTAAAAATATTAACAAATATAATATGGGACGCGTGATAAAAAGAGGAGGGGTGATTTATGTGCCATATATGTCCCGCGGATTTATCGATAGAATTATTAGATTATTTTACGGTGTGCGCGCAGATTTAATTGGGCAAAACAAAATCCTGGTAAAAAACAAGCGCAATATCAAATTTTGTAAAAATGGATTTTACTGTATTAAAATTGGACGCTTTGTATATTATGCAGATGCGATGGGGCGTGGTATTTCACGTGATGCGTTTTTGCGTGGAATTGCAGACTAGAATTTATTATGTGTCTTGATAAATTCACGCAGATAGTCACCATCAAAATTTATCAAAATTTCAGATAATGAATAACGACGTGTACCATCGGGCATAATATCTAGTTGTATTGTGGATGCCGATGGGGATGTGCCACGCATTGTTAAATCCAGTGTCGTGTACATTTCGCCATTTTCAAGTTCGATTGTTCCAATACCGTCAACGTGTCGCATTGATATAGACATCGGTTTTGTGGTGATAAAGTTTCCGTTTTCATATTCGCCAACAATATGCATATTTTTTAACTTGGTTTCACCACCGTTTAATGCACGCGACAAGGCAAATTCCATATTTAATTTATTTAGGTTCTTAGCATCCGCGTAAAAATCATCCAGTCCCAACCCGACAATCGTTCCGCCATCGAACGACAAATCCATTTCACCCGCCATATTGTACCAGATATCGTGTGCAATTTGACCGGATGTTTTCATATGAATTTCGGCCGTTATCATTGTGTCGCGCAAGTTTAATGGCATATTTTTACTAAGCAGTTCGCCATTGATTACAAATTTATTCATTTGCGCAAATATGTCGTAATTGGTTTTATCTTTTTCAATCGTTACAAGTACGTTGCCACGCGCATTATCTGTGATTGAAAATACCATTGCATTATTTCTTAGCGAATATACAAAGTTTGCATATTCAATATTGTCGTAAATAATTTTATCCGCAGACAAGGATATATTTGCATTAACATCAAATGGAATTAAAATCGGTGCGTTTGTTAAAAATTCTAATTCGTCATAGCGCGCAATAAAATCATCTGATATAAATTTATCCAGATTTAATAAATCTGTGTGAATGGTTATACTGTTTCCATTAACAGAACCTGAAAATATTGTTCCCGATAAATCCAGGCTAAAATCTGAAATTTTTCCATCATCATATATGCCCGATATTGTGTATGGCATATCGTTAACCGCGCGCAAGTCCAGATTTGGCACCCATGTATGCGCCGATGTACCGGTCAGCATAAATTTTTTACCATCCATCTGAATTTGCCATTTTTTGTTATGCGGGGTAAAATTCATAACATTTCCGAACCACGTAAAATCACCAATATCACGGTTCATAAAATCTGGTAAAAATGGCAGGGTTACATTTGCCCATTGCAAGGTCTTGTTTTTTGCAAATTTAAATTCGGGTTCTATTTTTTGGGGTGTTATATTATATGTGCCGGCGACGTCCGAGAAAACAAAATTGATTTTTCCGTGTGTCCCCAGTCTTTTTATACGTTCACTGAATATGCCAGATTTTGGCATTTTTTTATCCGATTTAATTGTCATATCAAATGAATTGTTATTCACAGAAACGTCCCCCGTTATGTCGCCGTATGAATATGGGGCGCACTTCCAATTATTCGGTGTGCCGGAAAACAGGCACGTTGAATCCATTCCATCAAACGGCATTGTAACCAAGACGTCGTGCGCCCCAGATGAATCAATATGGCCACCGGTTATCGCAATATCGTCCGCGACAATATTTGTTATTTGGATTGAATTATTTGCGGCAATTATATTTATGCGAATATGCTTGAACGTATGATTCATAAATTTTAAATTTCCATAGAAATCCAGATCATATTGCGTGTTTGTCAGCGCATCCCCAAAATCCAGAATGTTTGTAAAATCATAGTTAATATTATCTGATTTTAATTGAATGAATTTTATCCCGTTTGGCTTTGTTTCGATGTTACCCGTTAAATTGCCCGCACGAATATTGGTATATTTAAATCCGTTGCCACCATCCCATTCAAAGTTTAATGTAACATCAGAATTAATTGATAATTTTGGTTGTTCAATATTCAGCCAACTGTTTAAATCATCGGTCTTGAAAGACATATGTCCGCGCATTGTGCCATTGTCAAAGAATTGCCCAACGATATCCAAGTCATTATTTTTATTTGTTATATGAAACGTGTTGCCGGAAAATTCAACGTCATATTTATGATTTTTCGTGCGAATAATTCCGTTGAATTTATTGTCCTGCATTTTTGCACTTATTATATGAAAATCACGGCCCATAAAGTGTATATCTGAATCAAAAATGTTTACGGTGTGATTAAAGTTCGCCGGGGCCAACTGTGGAATATTTATATCCGCATCGTATACGGTTACAGATGGTTGAATTTCAGGATTGTTTAGGTTGAACAAACTGCTGAATGGGATTGATATCATAACAGACCCGATTTGTGCCGTGGGCACGTGTACGTCGTGGGCAACAATTTTTGCGCCGGACAATAAACTAAAATGTATATCACCGTTTAGTTTTGCATCGACATTCGTCTGGGTTGCGATTGCCTGTTCTATCATAGGTTTGAATTTATTCAATGTTATCATTGATGGCGCAATGATAAAGGCCAATACAACAGCGGCGATTATTGATACAATCGACCAAACGATTCTGCGTTTATGTCTGGGTTTTAATGCCATTCTCTCGTCCCTTGTATTTTAATTATAATGAATTATACTAAGTGTTGTGAACAAAAAAATATTTAATCTTGAAAGTAATTACAAACCAATGGGTGATCAACCGACCGCGATATCTGAATTGGTATCTGGCGTCAATGATGGTCGCCGGTCCCAGGTATTATTGGGTGTAACCGGGTCGGGCAAGACGTTCACAATGGCAAACATTATTGCACAATTGGGCCGTCCCGCATTGATTATGGCGCCAAACAAGATTCTGGCGGCGCAATTATATACGGAAATGCGGGCGTTCTTTCCAAACAATCACGTTGAATATTTTGTGTCATATTATGATTATTATCAGCCCGAGGCCTATATGCCCACAACCGATACCTATATCGACAAAGATGCATCGATAAATGAACAACTGGACCGTATGCGGCACAGTGCAACCCGCGCAATGTTAGAAGAACGCGATGTTATCGTTGTATCCAGTGTATCATCTATCTATGGTATGGGGTCGCCCGAACAGTATGCGGGAATGCGATTGGTCTTGCGCGTGGGGGATAATATTTCGATGCGCGATGCGATGCGTGCATTGGTTGATATTCAATATAAACGCAATGATATGTCGTTTGAGCGTGGTGAATTTCGTGTGCGTGGCGATACGCTGGATTTGTTCCCGTCACACGCCCAAGACAGGGCCTGGAAAATATCTTTCTTTGGTGATGAAATCGAAGAAATTTGGGAATTTGATACATTGACCGGGGCGAAATTACAAAGATTGGACCGGATTGCGATTTATCCAAACACGCACTATGCAACACCAATGCCCAGTGTTTTACAGGCAATTGGCGAAATAAAAAAAGATTTAAAAGAACGCCTGGAATACTTTCATGAAAATATGAAGTACATAGAGGAACAACGTCTGCGGGAACGTGTGAATTTTGATATAGAAATGATGGAAAATACCGGTACGTGTCGCGGGGTTGAAAATTATTCACGCTATTTATCCGGGCGGGCGCCGGGGATGCCACCACCGACATTGTTTGAATATTTGCCACGTGATGCGATATTGTTTATTGATGAAAGTCACGTAACCGTTCCGCAAATTGGCGCTATGAGCCGTGGTGACCGCGCACGCAAGGAAACGTTGTCGCAATATGGTTTCAGGTTGCCGGCCTGTATTGATAATCGTCCGCTAACGTTTGATGAATGGGATGCGTTGCGTCCACAAACAATCTTTGTTTCGGCAACGCCGGGTACGTGGGAATTGGAACAATCAGGCGGGATTGTTTCCGAACAGGTTATAAGACCGACGGGACTGTTGGACCCGGTGTGTGACGTGCGTCCAACCGCGCACCAGGTGGATGATTTATTAGACCAGATTAAAAAGACGTCTGGGCGCGTGTTGGTGACAACACTTACCAAAAAAATGGCGGAACAGTTAACCGATTATCTGAACGAAAATGGGGTTCGGGCCAAATATCTGCACAGTGATATTGAAACACTGGAACGTATTGAATTGTTACGTGATTTGCGTTTGGGAAAATTTGATGTGTTGGTTGGAATTAACCTGCTGCGCGAGGGGTTAGATGTCCCCGAATGTGAATTGGTTGCGATTATGGATGCTGATAAAGAGGGGTTCCTGCGTTCGACGCGTTCATTGATTCAAACGATTGGTCGTGCGGCCCGTAATGCAAATGGTTTGGTTGTTTTATATGCTGATAAAATCACGGATTCTATGCGTGCGGCATTGGATGAAACGGCACGACGTCGTGAAAAGCAAATGGCGTATAACACCGAACACGGAATTGTACCACAGACGGTGACCAAGGCGGTCTTTGCCCAGGTTGGTGATAAACAAGAAAAGACTGACAAAGCGCGCCGATTTGTGTATGATAAATCGGGTGGGGTTATGGATGCGGAATCGCTGCGCAAGGAAATTGCAAAACTGACCAAGAAAATGCGCAGTGCGGCAGAAGATTTGGAATTTGAATTGGCGGCCGAAATCCGTGACCAGATTCATAAACTTGAAGATGATTTGTTATTAGTGGAGTAAGATATGAAAATAGATATAACAAACGTAGTTAGAACAAATGGTATTTACACTTCACAATTGTGGAAAGGTTACTATGCCGCAGAGGTTATTGTTAAGGCCGGGGAAAACTATCTAAGGGTCAGATATCCATACGATGTGCGTGCGGATGCAGAATGTGCATTGGAACAAATAAAACAAAAAAAATCCGAAATAAAAACACCGGCATATAAACCGTTGGTTCATTTGATGGATAAGCGTGGGGAACGGGTATTATGAAAGAATATATTTTAAACAATGTTGATGAAATGCGTTGTTGGGCGCGGGATTTTGCAAAGACATTATCTGCGCCGTGTGTAGTTGCATTGCACGGTGATTTAGGTATGGGAAAGTCAGAGATTGCACGTGCGATAATTCAAACCCTGCGTGGGGCGGACACCGTTGTCCCCAGTCCAACATTTACAATTGTGCAAAATTACGATGGCATTTCACACTTTGATTTATATCGTGTCGAAGATGCGTCTGAGTTGGTTGAAATCGGATTGCTGCACGCGATTGAAAATGACATTACGTTAATTGAATGGCCACAAATTGCAACGCATATGTTGCCGAAAAACACAATTAATATTTATATTACACAAAATGGTGATGGGCGCCGTGTAGTTATAGAATAAAATATGGGAATAGGTGCCTGTGGCGTAATATTTGTGGTTTGGTAAAATATTTATTGCGGATACAGATGTATGATTTTCTGATGTCCCGAACCCACATCCCTAAAAAATCCCGCCAATCGGCGGGATGTTTATTTTATCGGGGGAAAGCAATCACCACCGGATTTGGGACAGCACGCAAATACAGCGTTGCCCATATCTTTGAATATTTCGTCACCACAACAACCAAATTTATTTGGGGTGGTGCCGTCGGCACACAGGCCCGCTTCAATGTTTTCTTTGATTTGTTCGTCTGATAATTCAGGTTCGGGGGTGAGCTCTGTTTCCGTTATTGTTTCATCAGATACAGATACAACAATTGGTGGAAAACAATCACCACCAGATTTTGGACAGCAATTAAATCCCAAATCCCCCATATCTGTATAGGTTTCATCCGGGCAACAACCATTTTCATCCGGTGTATCACAGGTTTTATCAGTTGGCTCTGTGTCGTTTTTTGTTGTCTCGGAATTGGTTGTTGTAATTGGTGCACGGCGCGCATTTTTTGCCACCACACCACGAGAACCGGCACGTTTTTGACATAAACTGCGCTGTTGTTGTTTTAGTTTTGTTAATGCGTCAATTGTGTCGGTGTCTGGTTCGATTATCGCGGACAGTTCCGCAATTTCAGACGCGATTTGGTCACAAGATTTGCGTTCGGCAACGTTTGATGTTGTGGCGATTTCCGTCGCAAATGCCGCGGTCGCAAAGCCCGCAACCATTGATACAATGGCCAGTTTATAGATTTTCATTTATTGCTCGTTAATAATTTGTTCAACCGCCAAGATAAAGTCAATTGTTGGGTTGGTTAGTTTTTTTGCTGTTTCAAAGATTTCTTCGGCGGCGGCTTGCATATTTAAACGTTTGTATGTTTCGACAACCTCTATGGTGTCTGTTTGTGAAAATTCGTCATCTTGCAAGGCGCGTGCAATCGCCAATTCTTGTTTGGCCAGGTCGTGGTATTTTTGCGCGTTTTCGGCACAGCCGCGTTCAGATAAATTTGCATAGATTTTTGCACGTTCGATACGATCATATGATGATGCAAATTCATCCCCCTCTGGTAAACGTACCAGCAAGGATTCTTCTATCAATGTGCAGGTTTGTTTGCCCGAATCCACAGTGGCGGTTTCGGTCGGAGCTGGATTTTCAGATGCGTGCGCAACATTTTTGCCGTAATGTGGATTATTGTTCAGGCCCATTCCGACCATAACACCACAAATAAATAATGCCGCAAATGCCATAATACCCCAGAAACGTTGGGCCGGGGTGTGGGTTATACAATATTGTGCTTTCTTGGTTGCTTTTGGTTGTTTTTTCATTGCTCTCTCCGTTTTTTATTTATTATCTATATTATGCCACAATTCCATCACGAATTGTAATAATTTTATCGGCACGTTGCGCCAGGGTCATATCGTGGGTCACGAATAACATTGCCATTTTGTTTTTGCGAACCAAGTCCAGCAACAGGTCAAACACAGTCATCGCGTGATTTGGGTCCAGGTTGCCTGTTGGTTCGTCCGCAAGCAAGATATCAGGATTATTTGCCAACGCGCGTGCGACGGCGGTGCGCTGTTGTTCGCCACCGGACATTTGCCCAGGCAGGTGATTTGCACGATGCGCAACATTTGCCGCGCGTAATAATTTCAATGCGCGTGCACGTGCATCAATTTCAGGAACGTCATTTGCCAGCATTGGTAACATCACGTTTTCAAGTGCCGTAAAATCAGATAACAGATTGTGTTTCTGGTATACAAAGCCGATTTTTTTGCGACGGATTTGTGTGCGCATATCTTCGTCCATTTTCTGGACAGATGCGCCGTTAATCATAATACTGCCCGATGTTGGTCGGTCCAGCAGGCCCACGCATTGCAATAATGTCGATTTGCCAGAACCGGACGTGCCAACCAATGCGATAATTTCGCCACGATGCAGGTCAAACCCGCCGCCGCGCAAAATGTGCAGGGGTTGTCCGCCCTCTATGAATGTTTTTTTAATATCGCGCACCGACATAACAATGTCGCCCGTTTGAATTTTTGATAAAGAATTTAATATACCTGTCATTTTATTCGTTCCTTAATACCTCGACTGGGTCTGTGTTGGCGGCCTTCCACGCAGGGTAAAGGGTGGCTAAGAATGATAAAGCGATGGCCAAAACCGCAATGCCGGCAACACTGGTTAATTCCAATTTAGATGGTAATTCAGACAGGTAATATAATTCGGCCGGAAATAAATCACGCCCGGTTAACATCTGAACAAACTGACGTATGGGTTCAATATAAATCGCAATCAGTACACCAAATATCGTTCCGAAAAACGTTCCAATTACACCAATCGATGTCCCCGACAGGATAAATATCCGCATCATTGATTTACGTGAAACACCAAATGTGCGCAAGACCGCAATATCTTTGTTTTTGTCTTTGACCAACATAACCAGGGACGAGATTATATTAAACGCCGCCACAATCACAATCAGCATTAATATCAAAAACATTACATTAGATTCAACCTGAAGCGCGCCAACAAACCCGCGGTTTAATTCACGCCAATCGCGTACAACAAATCCGTCTGGTAATAATTCCAGTAATGATTTTTGAACGGCGGTGGTGTCTTCGGGATTTTCCAGAAACAGGTCAATATGCGTCACTGCGTTACCAATGTTTAAATATTTTTGTGCCGTTTCCAATGGCATAAATATGTATCCTGAATCATATTCGTACATCCCCATAAAGAAAGACGACATTACCGGATATGACATAATGCGCGGCATAGAACCAAACGGTGTTGGTGTTGCGGCGTTGGCCGACACCAATGAAATATTATCGCCCATTGTCACCCGCAGGGCACGTGTAAGTGATGCACCCGCCACCAGTTCGCCGTCACGAATCCCGTCCAGTGGTTTGCCGTAAATACGTGTGCCAGAATTTGTTTTTTTCTGTAAATCACTCATACGAATGCCGCGTATCATTGCGCCGGTGTTGTTGCCGCCGGCGGTGGCCATAACCTGGCCCTCGGCAATGGGAACGATTGATGTGGCGTGGGTTGAAACAATCTTGTTTTGTTTCATTTTATCAATCAGGAAATCAAAATCGGATATTGCGCCATCTTGGTGATAAACCACAACGTGGCCGTTCATACCGATAATGCGTCCCAATAATGTGTCGTGAAATCCGCCCATAACAGACATCACAACAATCAGCGTCGCAACCCCCAACATAATCCCAATAAGTGATACCCACGAAATTACAGAACCAAAACCACGACGTTTTGCGCCAAGATATCTGAATGCTATTTTTCGTTCCAGTTTTGAAAACATTTTTGTTTAATTCCTTTATTCACTTAGAAATGCACGCAATGCATCACCCGCCAATGGGGTCAACGCGTTGTCTGGGATAGTTGCCGGATCAACAATTGAAATCAAACGCGGCGACATAAATACAACCAATTCTGCAAATGGGCTGATTAAGGTTTCCGGTGTTGTAACAAACGAATGTGTTGGAATACCAACAATTACATAATTGTCACCAACGCTGGATGGAATGGTGAACGATGATAATTCGCCATTACTGGTGCGCAGAACAATTTTTGCATCGATTTTGTCACGTCCTGCGTAATCACCATAGGTTGCCGTTGCACCAATTACCAGGTCTGTTTCAAGGCGTTCTTCTTTGCTGCACTGGCCGATATCAAAGCGTGATTGCCAACCGTTCGGGATTACAAATTGCCCCTGGGATATTAAAACAACATTTGCCTGTTGTGACAGGAATTCTTGCAATGTTTTTGTGTTGATTTCAGAACTGGTGACAAGTGCGCGTCCAACAACGCCTGGTATCGACATTTTGATATTCTTGTCGCCAAATGCCGGTAACAAATTCATCCAGATGATTGGGTTGTCTGTGCGTGGGTATACACGATAAACATCAATGTCCCAACCAATCATATATTTTTTCGATGCGATGTCAGATATGATTTTTGCAACCTCGCGCTCGGTCTGATAATTGCCTTCAAAGGTTACGGTTTTGTCATCCCAGTTGACCAACAGGTTGCGCATATCCGCGCCGTGCATAGCGTCCAGCAGTGCCATAATAATACTTTCGTTCTTTGGCATTTTGACCAGCCATTTCCCACGATGGGTCAGGTGAATTTCACCAACAGCTTCATCATATGAGTAATACGCGTGGCCCATTTTTGCCATTAGTTCAACCGCGTCTGATAATGCACCCGATGAAATCGTGCCGGTAATGCGTTCAATCATTTCGCCATCTTCGATAACGGAAATGTCGGTGCCGTCCAGTAATTTATCCAAGGCCTGTTTTACGGTTAGTTTTTTAAATTCATAATCTGAAACCTGTAAATCGGGCAGGGGGTCACCCGTTTCCAGACGTACGATTTCAATCTTTTCTTCGGGGACAATGGAAACAATGTTTTGATTGTTCCAATCGACATTGCAACGCTTGGGTAAATCGATTGAAAAACGTCGCGCCGTGTCGGTGGTCAGTGCCGCCTTTTTCGGGAAAATTGGAACCGAATTTTCATCAATAACCAATGTATCAACAACAGTTATATTATCATATTGTGGTTGTTGAAGGGCCTGTTGATTCTGTTTGGCGCACCCAGACATCAATACCAGCCCAGATATTGCAATTGAAAAATATGTTAAATATTTGTTAATGATTTTCATAATGTCCCCTTTTCCCACATTAGATGTTCATAAGTTTTTCAAATTCTGCCAATGTCATTTCGTGAATTGGTTTCTGGGTCGGCGTGGCCAGGTCGCGAACCTGATCAAATTGGGCGCCGAACCGTTCAACCAAAGATACAATTTCAGGCGATATGTTTGGATTGCTTTTAATAAGGCGGCGACCATATTCAACCACAAATTCCAGTACGTCCGCCGCGTAAAAGCGACCAACATAGTTTTCCATTGCAATGCCCCCCTTTTGCACACAGATGGCCGACATAAGCATTGCGGTTTGGTTATAGTAATTTGCAAATTTAATAAAGTTCTGAACGGTCAGTGCCATATATAAATTCCTTTGTCCTTTTATGGTATTATAAAAACTATTGCCCCACAAACGCAAATAAATTATAATGCAAATATGAGAATAAAATTCCTGGGTGTTTTGTTTGCCGTTATTGCGCTGGGGGGGTGTGCGTCACCAAACCGGGGCAGTATTGATGATGCAACAATCCTTAACTGGGAAAATGAGGCGGTAACAATGGAACAATTTGTGCGCGATCATCGGTCGTGCCTGGGGATAAATGAACCATCTTATCTGCCGCGGTCACGTATTGCAAAATTATTGTCACCAAATCAAAGTGCATTGATGCCAGATTGGGATGGTTTGTGGGTGACGTTTCAATCGAATGAATACAAAGACGTTGGACAGCGCGCATTGTTGTCTGTGCCGCGTAATCAATCGTCGAAGACGGTTGGTGCGTACAGACGGTGTATGTTTCGGCGTGGGTATTTGTTGCGCGCAATGTAGTAAAATTACAAGATGCGAGATATAAGACAAGAGACGTGAAATTAAATTTTATGTCTCTTGTTTTTTATGATATAATGTCGGTTATGAAACGTTCAATCTGGTTTTGGGTATGTTTTGTGGTTGCCATATTTATGGCGATATATTTTGCGACACGAATTATTATGGTTGGAATGGGACGGGGAAAACTGGCCCAGGTGCATAATATTTCTATTGTAACAGATTCGCGCGATGCGGATATGGATGCAATGCGCGCGGCCGCGGGTGGATTGGTGCGAAATTCTTATAATGTGGACTTGGATGCGCTGAATGCACGGATTGGTGCGGTGCCGGGGGTGAAAAAGTCCGCGGTGCGGCGTTTGCCAAATGGAAATTTGGCGGTGCGGGCGGATATGCATCGTGCGGTGGCCCAATGGTCCGATGGGGCAAGTTATTTTCCGCTTTCTGCCGATGGTACGGTGGTAAATAGTCCCAGTGATGTGCGTGATTTAGGGGCGGTGGTGTTTATTGGTACGCTGCCAGATGATATATCAGATATAACGGCGGCCGCACGCAATATGGTGGCGGATGTGGCGTATTTAGAATGGATTGAAAACAGACGCTGGAATCTGGTTACGATGGGTGGGATTACCGTTATGTTGCCAGAAAATAACCCGGTTCAGGCAATAAGTACACTTATATCTTTAAATCAAAATCACGGGATTCTGGGTAAAAAGATTCAGGTTATTGATATGCGTGATGATGCACGTATATTGGTTAAATAGGCGATATGAACAATGAATATGATGGATTCTTGTTTTTTGTGTCTGGATATCGGCACGGCGGGTGTTCGTGGTATTGCGCATCATATTAAATCTGGAAATATTGCCAAGTCTGCGGTCTTTTCTGTGGACAGTTTTGATACTATTTTTGCAATTAAATCGGTTGTGTCGGCGTTGGAAAAGCAAATTGGCAGAAATCTGGATTCGGCATACATTACCGGAAATTTTGGGCCATCGATTTATCAGGCAACGGTTAAAAGTATAACCTGGTCGGGGGAACATAAAATCAATCAATCGGATGTGCGGAACCTTATATCGCAAATTTTGCCACCAAAAGAATTTCATCCAATTCATATTGTACCGTTGGCGTACAGTCGGCCCGGGGCGCGTGATATGCTGAATCCGGTGGGGTGTGTTGACCGACAACTGGTGGCGTTGTTTGGGGCAATATTTTATAGATTAGACAGGTTGGATAATCTGCATTCGTTAATGCATCACGCGTATGTTGAACCGCGTGCGTTCTTTGACCCACAGTTTGTGCAAAATGCCGCGTTTAGAAAGCCAAAACAAAATACTATGTTCATAGATTTTGGGGCGGAATTTACATCTGCGTCAATTTGGACGGACCGGGGACCGGTGTGGCATATCAAGGTTCCGATTGGCGGCACAAAGATAACCAACGACATTGCCGATGCGTTCAATATAGATTTCGAAGAGGCCACACGTATTAAACAGGCGGTCGCAGATTTAATACCAAAGGAAATGGATCGATTTACACCGGCGGATACCGCGTATGGATTTTCACGCGGTGATGTAAATGATATTGTGTTGCCGGTTGTCTTGGATGTGGTTGGTAAAATTCGTGATTCTGGGAATGGGGCATTTGAAAAATATCGGCCGGGTCGTATTGTCTTGACTGGTGGCGGGGCCGAGATGGGTGGTGTACGTGATTTGATTGAAAATACATTTGCCGTCCCGACCGAGGTTATGGGGGGTGATGCAACCGTTCGCGCATTGTCGCAATATGTTTGGAATTTGTTTGCCGGAAAGCGTAATGCTTATTTGGCGCGCCACGCAAAAATTCATTCTTTTATAGAACGCGTCGGTGGGATATTTACCCCGCGCAAGAAAAAGGCCAAACCAAAGTTTATCCCGATTTTACCCAGTACACTGTGCTTTGATATGAAACGGCCCGAAACTTATTCTTTGTTCAAGGCGGGTGGAATATCGATGATTCACGTCGATATTATGGATGGGTTTTATGTGGACAGGGTCGCGGGCAGCATTGATTATATTAAATTTATAAGATCACATACGAATGCGCATCTGCACGTGCATTTGATGACGGAAAGTCCCGCCGTCTGGGCCGCCGATGCCGTTGCGGCCGGGGCAGATACCGTGATATTATCAACAAATACATCGGGGGTGCGTAATGCGGTGCGGGTGGTAAAAAGTGCCGGAAAGCGTGTGGGAATTGCGTTGCATCCGGATTCATCGGTGACGATTTTAAAAGATGTTTTGCGTGACCTGGACGAGGTTATGGTTATGACGGTTGTGCCGGGCGCGGCGGGCCAAGATTTTAGACCAGATTGTCTGCATAAAATTTCGGTGTTGGCGGCGACACGTAAAAAGTATGGATTAAAATTCTTGATATCGGTTGATGGCGGGATAAATGACAAGACGGCACAAATGTGCTGGGGGGCGGGTGCGGATTTGTTGGTCAGTGGCTCTTATTTAGCGAACAGTCCCGATTTCCCATTGGCGGTGCAAAGTTTGTTAAAACACGAATAAATAAATGCTTGATTTTATGTCTAGATAATATATAATCGTAAGGCTTTGAATTTGTTGCGGGCATAGTACAAAGGCTAGTATGCAAGCCTTCCAAGCTTGAAATGCGGGTTCGATTCCCGCTGCCCGCACCACACTTCGCCAAGGCTTCGTGTGGCAGGCCACAAAAGCGTGTGGCGATAAGTTCGGGCGTGCGCCGGAGTTGGAGAGCCGGGGCAGACTGTAAATCTGTTGGCTTAAGCCTGAGCTGGTTCGAATCCAGCCACTCCCACCACTAAAAATAAATGGTCGCTGAAAGGCGGCCATTTATTTTTAGTGTGTTGTGGTTTATGGATTTAAACCACGCAATCATAAGATTGCCGGTTCGACAATGAGTCAGCGAGAACAAGCAGTGCGCAGTTCGAGTGCTAACGAATGCCCCGCAGGACATTTGTCCGAGGGAATCAGCCACTCCCACCAGAAATAAAATCACCCCCGTGTGTGGGTGTTTTTTAAAACATCCGGACGATTTCAAGCATTGCCTGGTGTGTGTGGCGGTCGTATGTCGGGATGTTGGAATCTAGGTATGTGTATGTATAACTGATTGCGGGAATAAAGTTATAAAGGTTTATGTAACTGTTATAAATGCGGGTGTATATTTGATATGTGTTGTCGCGTCTGGTGGCGTAATGAAATGTGTCGTCTATGATGAATGTGCCAGATGTATGGTATGTGTTATGTGAATACATCGCGTTTATATAAAAATTAAATCCATATGGAATCTTGTAAAAATATCCAATCGCAATGCGGCCTGTGTCAAACCCCAGGGCGGAAACAGCCGTGTCATTATGTGATATGGCCGCGGTAAATGAAATAAAACTGTGGTTGTTCAGGTAATATTTTGGATGTACATAGAACGTCCAATCAAACCCAGACAGAATATTGTTTATTTTTTCGTTATGATAATGGCTCTTTTGAATATCCAGGGCGACGTCTGTAAATAATCTGGATGGAAATTGCAATGTGCCACCAATGCGCGCACCATATGTTGTATTGTAAAGGTGATTGTTATAAAAGCGGGTGCCAAAAGATGGCTGAATAAATATATCACCGTGGGAAAATATATATCGTGGGCCGATGGCAAAGCGGGCGGAATAATCCGTCGGGATATCGTTTGATGTGTTTAAAATTGCGCCACCAAATGTTGTACGTAACCCAAGGTTTTTATAAATATTGGTATAATAATTTACTGCGCCATTTATGTTTAGACCAAATCCAGATGGATTGTATTCCAGTTCTTGGCACAGTGGGCCATTTGGTGTTTGCATACATTCGTGACGATTGGATGGGGCGAAATTAATACTGTTGTCGGGGATGGCGCCGATACCAAATTCGGTATCCCATTTTTTTAATCGACGAATATCTGACAGGTATTTATTTATATCGTCGGGTGCATCGCATTGGGCGGTGGCAAATTCAAAGTTATATTGTGCGGCGGAATATTGGTGTGTATCAAAATATAGTTTTGCTAATTCATATCGTGCATCCGCATTGGATGGATTTTTGCGAACCGTGTCGGAAAGGGCGGCAATGTTGTTTGATGCGTATACGTGGCGCGACAATATTACAAAAACACAGAAGATAAAAAAACAAATGCGCATATCCCGGTATATTCTATAATGCGCCGGGATATATCGCAAAAGGATGTTATTCTTCTATTTCAATTTCGTCGATATATTTTCTGTTAACAGATTCTAGTTTTACCGGCGTATATTCCGATACGCGCACGGGGGCGCTTTCATCGGTGGGGACAACGGTTACGACGTTTGTTGGTTGCGGTGCCGGCTCGGCCGTCATATTCGCACCATATGTTTGTGATTTATATTTTTCCATCAGACGTTCTGGGATACGAATATAATCGTTTGGATTTATGCCCCGGGTTTTTAAATTAAATGGTTCGGCGGGGGTAATGCGACGCGGTTCAATATTATATATTGGGCGAATGAAATTTGTTGGTGCGGTTTTTATGTCTGTGGTTGTGCCGTCGCCATTTAATTTTACAATACGCAATGCGCGTTCATTATCGCCGTTTGGTTTAAGGCGAAACAGGCCGTCTGTGCCGATATAACCACTGGGGTCCAGTAGGTATGCGGCATCACTTTTGTCGGATTTTAGCATACCGATTGCCATATTGGTTGCATCATATCCAAACGTTGCCAGGCGCGATGGTGCGTTTCCCGTCACACTGGTATATGTTGTGGAAAATGTTTCACTTGTTGTGGGCAGGCTGGCATATTTTGCCCCAGTCAGGGTCAGATCGCCTGCAATATCCGTACCATCCCACATTGCGGTACCATAATGTGCCGCGTCGCGTGATGATACGCCATAGTATCGCATAAACGATGCCAGTTTTTTTGTATCATCTGCGTTGCCCAGGAATAGTATCGCATCATATGGTACGGGACCCAATGTGTCGGTGCGGGAAATCTTTTCCAGTTGCATATTCAGATTGGAATATTCCAGTGCGGTTAAGCGTTCGTTACTTAAAATATCAGACAAAATTTCGCGGGCGCGTATGTTTGCCGCCGCGCGTGCCGTGTTCATAGATGCGGTCTTGGATGTGTCTTTGATTGAATTTGCGTTACCTTCGTCGTAATAGAACAGGCCACCCACTGGAACATTATAAATATCCGCCGCATTTGTGGCCGCGGCCGCCATCAGTTTTCCAGACGTTGTGTTTGGTGACAGAATGATAAATGATTTCACGCCGTCGGCGGACATTTGACTGACGATTGTTTCAACAGAATTTGTTGGCATTAACGCCATTGTCATAACACCATTGCCAACCGCCGTCGCATCCGATGTAAAGGACAGGGCCGGAATATTTTCAGGCTTTGTGTCACGTAAAATACGTGCGTTTTCGGCAAACACCGGACCGATTATTATTTCTGGATTCGTGGCCAGGGCATCCCTGATTGCGGTGGTGGCGTCGCTTGCGGTGTCATAAAATGCCACAGACAGGTTTGGCATATTGTGTTCCAGTGCCGCCGTTGTAATAGATGTTTGAATACTTTTGCCTATTTCAGAGTTTTTTCCAGATGTTGGTAATAATACCGCAATACGATGTGGTGTTGCATCGTCGGGTGCCAATGTGCCATATTCATCCATTGGGCGACCGTATTGCATATTTATAGGCTGGCCCACCTGGGTTGTGTCATAACCATCAGACCAGGTGCCATCGGGCGCGGTTGTTGCGCATCCAGCCAATAATCCAATCAAGCCTAAAAATTTTAAAAATTTGTTCATATACATTGAAAAATCCATTTTATTTTGTATCATTTTACTATAAAAGGATTTTGAATGCAATCAGGGCTTTATATTGTCGGAACGCCAATTGGAAATTTGTCTGATATGTCGCCACGCGCGATAGAGGTTTTACAAAACGTCGATTTAATCGCGGCCGAAGATACGCGGGTGTTTGGAAAACTGGCCACACGGTTCGATATAAAGACAAAGCGGGTTTCGTGTCACGAACATAATGAACGCGATGTTATCGATGGACTGATTGAAAAAATTCAAATGGGACAATCGGTGGCGGTTGTGACGGATGCGGGGATGCCGGGGGTAAGTGACCCGGGATTTCGTATTGTGCGTGCGGCACGTGCGGCGGGTGTGGATGTGTTTGTTGTGCCGGGGCCAACGGCGGTGATAAGTGCGCTGGTGCTGTCGGGATTTCCAACCGATCGATTTACGTTCTGTGGCTTTTTTGATGACAAGAAATTGCGTGATGACAATAAAATTCGTCATACTATTATTTACTATGAAAGTCCAAACCGCATTATGAAAACAATCGCGGAATTTGCACGTGTTATGCCCGAACGTCAAATTGCGATTGTGCGCGAAATTACAAAAATTCACGAAGAGACCATTATTGGATATCCCGCAGATTTATTGCGTATAGAGCCACCACGTGGTGAAATTGTTATTGTGGTTGGGCCGGCGCCCGATAAAAAAATGACAGACGATGAAATATCAGAAATTGTCAATGATATTGTGGGGGGACGCACAAAAAATGCGGCGGCTGAATTGGCCGCACGCAGCGGGATTTCAAAGAAAGAGGCTTATAAGCGTTTGTTAAATCAGGGGGGTGAAGATGATTAAATTTGTTGGCAGTTTTGAAACGGTCAAATCCCTGCCGCGGACGCAATTTGCCGAATATGCGTTCATTGGGCGCAGTAATGTTGGTAAATCATCCCTGGTTAATGCGGTTGTTGGGGCGCCCATTGCGCGTACGTCAAACACCCCGGGGCGCACGCAAAGTATCAATATGTTTAATATCGATGACCGGGTTATGATTGTTGATTTGCCGGGTTATGGATATGCGCGCGTGTCACGGACGGATGCAATGCGATGGCTGCAAAGGTTGGAAGAATATTTGTTAAATCGGCGGCAATTAAAACGCCTGTTTATACTGATTGATTCGCGAATTGGGGTGCGGGATTCTGATTTGGATTTAATGGATTTTTGTGATGCAAATGCAATCCCGTATCAGATTATTTATACAAAAAAAGATAAAAAAGTACGCGAAGCAAATCAAACACAAATCAAGCATACAGAACACGGTGCAATGGTGCCGGAAATCTTGGAAACATCGGCGGAAAAAAAGACGGGTTTAGAACCAATAAGGGCAATACTTGGGATTAAATAAAAATATCTTTTGTGCGACAAATCCGGCAAAAATGATTGATGCATTATTTCAGGTTATGGATGCATCGGGGGTGGGGTTGCGCGATATGCTAATATTTTTGCCCAGTCGTCGCGCCGTTCGTACGGTAGAGATGGCGTTGGTAAAACGCGCGGGGACGGCGGTTTTGTTGCCGCATTTGGTCGCCCTGGGCGAAGGGGTGGATGAAGCCGAATATGCGGATGAAGCAGATACCCCAGACGTTATTTCAAATATGGAACGTGTTGTGGTGGCGGCGCATTTGTTGACGGCGGATGCCAAGATACACAACCTGGCGACGGCATTGCCGATTGCGCGCGATTTGGTGCGTATGTGTGACTATCTTGAAAACGAAGGGATAGATGTTGCAACGATTGATTGGGCATCTTTGGTAGATGAAAAATATGCCACGCATTTTATGGACAAGGCACAAATGCTGAATATTATGTCGCGGGTGATGACCGAATTTGGGGCGGGGCGTGTTACGCAGACACAACAAAGAAACAGCGATATTCGTGCCTGGATAAATGTTTTAGAAAAATATAAATTGGTTATCGTGTGTGGTTCCACCGCCAGTGTCCCACCAACCGCAGATTTAATGGCGGCGGTGGCCCGGTTGCCATATGGGCGAATTATATTGTCTGGGAAAATTGATGGGCGGGTTGATGATTTTGCGCTGGATACAAATCCATATAATTCAGAATATAAATTTTTAACGCGTATTGGTTGTGATGTGTCTGATGTTATCCAAATTGATGTTGGGGCATCGGTGATTGATTTTATGAACTATGCGTTTGGTAATAATCCGGCACAGTATGGGGGAAATAAAAACCTGGGGCATTGTCATTTAATAAAATGCCCCGACGAGGCGGTCGAGGCCGCATCTGTCGCAGAAATTGCCACGCGGGCATTGGCGCAAGATAAAAGTGTCTTGGTTATAACGCCGGATGCCGCCGGAAATCAGCGTATTGCGGCGGCGCTGCGCGCACGTGGAATTGTGGGGGATTTTTCAGGTGGTGTGCCCGGCACAATGACGTCTGCGGGGCGGGCAATATTGAATTTATTAGATGGGTGGATTGAAAGTTCATCAGACACGTTTGATAAATTTTACACAAAAAACGGTTATGATTTATTTAATACGATTGCCGAAATTATTCAAAACTATGATTTAGAATTTGCACCACAATTTGTCGCAGATGATGCGGCAGATATCTGGGAAAAAATACGCGAATTATCAAATGCGATAAATGTGGTTGGGTTGCGTTTAAATGTGTCTGATGCGCGTACGTTTATTGCGGATGCTATTTCATCTGTGTCGGTGCGTGGCGCGCCCGATGCCAATACGCGTGTGGTCGTTTTGGGTACGATAGAATCACGTATGCAGACCGCAGATGTTGTAATTTTAACCGGCCTGAACGAGGGGATGTTTCCCGCGCGCGGGTATGAAAATGCCTGGTTGCCACGACGGGTCGCAGAACAGATTGGTTTGCCGTCACCAAATCGTAAGGTTTCTTTGCAATCATTAGATTTTATGAATTTGTCGTGTGGCGGGGATGTGTATTGGTTGCGTTCGACCGTGTCGGGCGGTGTTCAAACGACCGAGTCCAGATTTATTTCCCGCATTATGGCGCGCGGCGGTGTGTTTGATGATGGGGCGGGGGCCGACATTCTGGGGGCGGTGGCGGCGCGTGACAGGCCGGTGCCAAACGGTTTGGATTATTCGCCACCACAACTGGATACACCGGATTGGAGTGATGTTTATGTGACCGAACTGGAAACGTTGATTCATAATCCATATGCGTTCTATGTTAAGCATATTTTGCGATTAAAGGTTTTGGATGATTGGTGGGTTACGGCGGATGCAAAAAAGTTTGGAAATCTGGTGCACGATGTTATCGAACACGCAACCGATTTAAATCCAGATGTTTTGGTCGCGCAAATGGATGCGCGTGCACGTGAAATAATTGGTGAAAAAAGCGTCTTGTTTCATTTCTGGCATAAAAGATTTTTGGAAATTGCGCCGGTTGTATCGGATGTTCTGGGTGCTTTGCCCGTGCGATATCACGAAATAGGGGGGCGGATAAAGTTTCCGATTGGTGCGTCATTTCGTAATGTGCGCGCGCGTGCAGATTTGGTTTGGGATGGCGGGGTAATGGATTTTAAAACGGGTACCGCCCCGAACAAGGGACAGCTGACCAAGGGGAATATGCCACAATTACCATTAGAGGCATTGATGCTGAAATCCGGTGGATTTGATTTGCCACCTGATGTGCGTGTGTCGTCCACACCAATAATGATGTTTTTACAGATGAAAAATGGTGCGGTTGAACCGATTGCATATGACAGTGACACAACACAGACAATGATTGATGTCGCCGCTGGCAAGGTATCGGAATTATTTAACATCTATACCGTTGGGAATGCGCCGTATGAATATCACGAAACCGGCGAAGAAAAGTACAAGGTTTATGATGACCTGGCCCGGGTCAAGGACTAGGACATTTCTATATACGCATCATATTGGTGTGGGCCAGTGCGATGGCGATGGCGTCGGCCTCATCCGGGGTTTTTGGATGTGCAACGGGCAGTAAAATTTTAACCATTTTATCAACGGCTGATTTATCCGCGTGGCCCGCACCGGTCAGGGCCTTTTTTATAACGTTTGGTTCATATTCAAACACCGGGATATTATTATTTGCCACCGCAACAATTGCCGCGGCACGTGCCTGGCCCAGAATCAGGGTGGTTTTTGGATTCTTATTAACAAAAATTATTTCAATACTGCATTCGTCTGGTGAAAATGTTTCGCATATCTTGGAAACTTCACGAAATATCGTTACTAAACGCTCTGACATAGGCAGGGTGGTTTTTGGTAAAATTACACCACTGGCGATATATTTGCGTGATTGACCCACGGTATCCACAACCGCCCATCCCGTATGTAAAAGTCCGGGGTCAATCCCCAATACACGTTTTGTCATTTCCTGAAACTTATTTTTCCGACCGCGTCATAACCAAAGTATTTATTGATGCGCCCGGTTATCTCGTCCGCCATATAAGACAACTGTAATGTGTACGCCGGATTTACGGGCCGAATTGTCACATTAAATTTATCATCACGCATTTTTTTTATTGCGGCCAATGTCGCCACCGCCGCGATGTCCGGCCCCATAATCTCAGCCCACCGTGCCACCAAATCTGAATCCGATGCGCGTGCGCCAAACATTTTTAAAAATCCACCCATAACACCGGCCATACTTTGTGGTCGGGCGGCACGTCGTGAAAATTTATCGTCGTTATTCTGGTTTGACATAACTGTATACTTTCGGCATCAGGATAAACATCTGTCCCTGGGCGTGTTGACCCTGGGCCAATTTGTATGCCTCGTCGCCAGAGCCAAAGAATATATCCGCACGAATCCAACCGCGGATTGCACTGCCGGTGTCCTGGGCAATCATAAGGCGACGGAATGGACGGCCATCTGATAAATTAGTGTTTATATAAACCGGTAACCCCAAGGTATATAAATCGTCATCCATTGCGACACTGCGAATCTTGGATAATGGTGTACCCAATTTTCCGATTACATCGGCCGGTTTGGATTCATAGAAATAAACATATCGTGGATTTGTATAAATAACATCACGTGCCAATGACGGGTTTTGTTTCAAGTGTGTCCAAACCGCATCCGCCGAATATCCACCCGCCGGGCGAATGCCACGACGACGCAATTCTTCGCCAATGGATTTAAACGGCATATCATTTACCGCCGCAAAGTTTAATTTCACATTCGTCCCGTCTTCCAGGCGCAGTACACCCGACCCTTGAATCTGAATATTTTGAACATCCACAACATTTGCCCAATACAATACGCGGCCGATTTTCTTTTCAACAATGTCTTTCTTGGGCACGCCTTTGTATCCACGGCCGTCCGTCGGTATTCCCATCAAGGGTTCATTACACTGGGCCGTTTTTGTACGGCATCCCGGAATTACCGGTGAATAATATCCGGTGTACGTCCCACGGTCCCCACCATTATCGTTAAAGATTTGATATGGTTGAAAATGAGATTCAAACCACGCGCGCACGGTTGCAACGTCCGCCGACGCAGATGGCAACATACGACATTTTTCCGCAAACAATTCTTTGTCTGGAATTACACGCCCAACATATTGAATTTTTGCGCGGCACGAATTACGAAACGCCTGCAAGGCATAGCGCACATCATCATCACGCCAACCAGGTAATTGGGAATAAGAAACACGCTTGAAATTAGATGGCACAACCGCATTATCCGTTGATGATGTTGGGGTCGACAGGTCACAAGACGCCAATGTTAAAATCGCAAAAATAATACCTAAAAATTTAAAAGACAATTTTCTCATACTTTGTACCCATCCCCCACTTGTAAAATTATTTTATAATGCTATATTATCATAAAAGACAAATATAAGTCCAGTGTCTTAAAACGCCAGAAAAGGAGATAAAATAATGGCAAAATTCAATATTATATCCCAGTTTTTGAAAGACATTTCTTTTGAAAGTCCAAATGTGCCAGAACTGTTTTTTAAACAAGACAACGGCCAGGCAAAATTAGAAATCAACATTGATATTCAGATTAAGGGTGCTGAAAACAATCTGTTTATGGTTGATTTGATTACCAAGGTTCATTCCAAGTTAGAGGCGGGTGAAAAATCTATTTTCTTGATTGAATCAACGTATTCCGGTTTGGTTCAAATGGAAGAAGAAAAAGACGAAGAAGCAAAAAAACGTACATTGTTAATTGATGTGCCAACATTATTGTTCCCGGCGGTACGTGGTTTGATTACCCGTTTGACAAGTGAATCTGGGTTCCCAACATTTGCAATGCAACCGGTTGATTTCGCACAATTGTATGAACAAAAGCAAGCAAAATAAAAAAAGCCCGGCGATGCCGGGTTTTTTATTTCCCTAGGCATAATTGCCCAAACGTCATATCCAATATTTCGTTTGCGGTAATTGTTCCCAATATCTTGCCAATGGCGTCGGATGCGCGGCGTGTGTGTTCGGCAAATATGTCATAGTTGTCGCCCGCACTAATTGCGCTTTCCAATTCATTATGTGCCGTTTCCAATAATGATTTTGTGCGCGCGTTTATTGATAAATCAGATTCACGTCCGTCAAACATTTCGTGAATCTTGGTGCGCAATATCGTCATCAATGTATCCATACCGTCGCCCGTATGCACCGATGTGTATATGGCGTTTTTGCAAGGATGCTTTTTGGCAGTGTCTGATTTGTTTATAACAATGATTTCATTCGGTTTGCAATCGCTGTCAGGCATATTTTCCGGCGTATAGACACGAATGACAATGTCTGCGTTTTCTATTTCGGTTTTTGTGCGCTCAATGCCGATGTTTTCTATGACGTCATCTGTGTCGCGAATGCCGGCGGTGTCTGATAAATTTACCATATAACCATCAATATCGATTGTTGCGGACACAACGTCACGCGTTGTGCCGGCAATGTCGGATACAATTGCACGATTAGAACCGACCATAAAATTAAAGATTGAAGATTTACCAACATTGGTTTCGCCCACCAGTGCGACATTTATCCCACCACGAATTGCGCGTGATGTTCGATATCCACGCAGGGCCGCACCAATTTCATCGTATAATTTCTGGGTCCGATTTTGAATTGTATCCCCAATGTTTGGTGGCAGGTCGTCGGGACTGTAATCCAGCATAGCCGCCGCAAAGGCCGATATTTCAACCATAGACCCGCGCCAGGTGTTATAAATTTCACTGTCCCGGCCCAACATAGATTGCAGGGCGTGTTTACGCTGTATATCGGTTTGGGCATCCAGCAGTGCCGCCAGGCCGTCAACGTCCGCCAAATCCATTTTGTTGTTATAGAACGCGCGTCGTGAAAATTCACCGGGGGTCGCCATACGCATACCCATTATGCCCAGGTATGTAAATACCGCGCTGATTACCGCCGGTGCGCCGTGGGTGTGTAATTCGATTACGTCTTCGCCGGTAAAACTGTGTGGGGCGGGGAAATAAATCGCCAGGCATTGATCAATTAATTCACCCGCGTTATCGCGCAGGTTTGTAAAATATGCGCGGCGTGGTTTAATGTCCGTTTTATTTATAAATCGTGCGAATATATCACCCAAATTTTCGCCCGATATGCGTATAACCGCAACGCCGGATTTTCCATTCCCACTGGATAATGCAAAGATCGTATCGTTGTTATTCATATTATTTGTTTCCACTTATCTCTTTTAACGCCATTGGGACCAGGGTTGATACATCGGCGGTTGGATTTTGATTAACCAGTTTTTGCGCCATTTCCAAGATATCCAAACGACGATAGCCCAATGATTCCAGTGCCATCAATAAATCGGGCAGGGCGGACGACGTGCCCGTTTCACCCACGTCCGGTGCAAACAGTGTGGCCGACACCCCACCAACCTTGTTTTTCAATTCAACGATGATTTTTTCGGCGACCTTTTTACCGACCCCCGGCGCGGTTGCAATTGTTTTTGCGTCCCCCGTTGCAATGGCCGACATTAACATATCAGCGCTGATTGTCCCCAGGATTGCCATTGCAACCTTGGGGCCCACACCCGACACACCCGTCAGCATATTAAATAAATTTTGTGCGGCCAATGTTGTAAATCCGAACAGGCGTATTGAATCTTCGCGCACAACGGTTTCAATCCACAATTCAACCGTACTTTTATGGGTCAGGTATTCGGGGGTATAAACCTTGTATCCGACGCCGTGGGTCAATAAAATTATAAAACCATCACCGATATAGTCAACTATGCCTTGCAATTTGCCAATCATCTGTTATCCTTTTGGGGTAATTTTAATCTAATTAAATCAAAAGGTCAAACTATGAGTGGACACAGTAAATGGCATAATATTCAGCACAAGAAAGGCGCCGCCGACGCCGCACGCAGTGGTCTGTTTACAAAACTGGCACGTGAAATCACGATGGCCGCAAAGTTGGGGGATAAAAATCCAGATAATAACCCACGTTTGCGTCTGGCAATTTTAACGGCACGCAAAAATTCTATGCCGAACGACAATATCAAACGTGCAATTGAAAAGGCGTCGGGTGCAAATACCGAAAGTTACGAAGCCGTCCGTTACGAGGGCTATGGTCCCGGTGCGGTGCCCGTTATTGTAGAGGCCCTGACCGACAATCCACGTCGTACCGTTCCAGAAATCCGCAATATCTTTGCCAAAAATGGTGGCAATATGGGCGAAGAAGGGTCGGTTGTATTTATGTTCACACGTGCGGGTCAGATTATGTACCCGGCATCAATCGGCAAAACCGAAGATGAAATGATGGAAATCATTATGGATGCAAATGCCGACAATCTGGAAACATCCGAAGAGGGCTTTATCATCACAACCAAACCCGAAGATTTTATCAATGCCCAGAAATTCTTGGCCGATAAACTTGGCGAACCAGAACAGGCCGAATTAACCTGGATTCCAAATATGCCAATGGACCTGGATGACGAAGCGTATGCAAAAATTGAAAAGTTGGTTGATGCATTGGATGCGAACGACGATGTGCAGAAAGTCTTCACCGCCGCAGCATAAAAATTAAATATAATAATTCATCTAAAAGCAAATCGGGCATCTTATGTAGCATTTGTACACTGCGATGCCCGATTTGCTTTTATCTAAATCATTCTATTTAATTTTATCCAGTGCTGGGGGTTGGGGGGGTAATAACAATCCCCCAAACGGGGGATTTTTATCGGCGGGGACCGCCCATTGGGTTGCCCATTCGCATCTGATTGCCCGATGACATTGTGGTTGCGCCAACACGGCCCGTCACAATTTGGTCGCCCACCTGGATTTCATCCGATATGATTTCTGTTTCGGTTGCGGTGCTTAGCCCCTTTTCGTATGGGACCAGAATGATATTTTCATCGCGCATTAACATTAAATGTGTTTGTGGGGTGGCGCCATTAATGTCGGCGTCATCTAATATCCCCCTGAATGAACGTACAAGAAAGCCGGAATTTGCAGCCTTCCATACGTTTTCTTTCTCGGAAATTATAATTGTCACAAATGCGGTCATCCCTGGTTTCAGGCGCAAATCTGTGTTATCAACATCAATTACAACGGTATAAACAACAACGTTTGATGTTACCGTCGGTGACAGACGGATTTGGCGTACAACCCCCTCGAACGTTTCGGTTGGGTATGCGTCAACGGTAAATGTGACCGGTTGACCGTCAGCTATGACGCCAATGTCGGCCTCTGATACGGATGTTTCGATTTGCATTTTTGTTAAATCTTCGGCGATTTCAAACAGGTCCGGTGTTTGGAACGATGCCGCAACCGTTTGGCCAACATCAACCTTGCGCGAGATAACCGTGCCATTAACGGGTGACGTAATTGTTGCGTACCCCAGATTTGTCACCGCACGGTCGTATGTAGATTGTGCGCGTTTTACGGATGATTCTGCCTGGTTATAAGATGTTTCGGATTGTTCCATTTCGGCGCGGGAAATAAAGCCTTCGCTGTATAAATATTTGTTGCGTTCGTATTCACTTTTTGCATAGTCGCGTTGTGAAATCGCACTGTCCAGAGACGCCTTGGATTCATCAACCGTTGCCTGTAATACAGATGGTTCGATTGTTAAAAGTACGTCGCCTTTTTGTACGGTCGAATTAAAATCTACATACAGGTTGTCAATTGTGCCAGACACCTGGGAACCAACGTTGACGGTATTTACAGGTTGTATTTCACCAGTGGCGGTCACCACCTGGCGCAGGTCGCCACGCGTAATGCGTACAGTTGAATATTCGGCGCGTTTATTTTCATCGCCACCAAAGATGAAAAATCCACCCAGTGTCGCAACAATCAATATCATTATCCACCAACGTTTACGCCATAACCACGATAGAATACGTTTATACCAGGGGCGTTTCTTTTCAGGTGTTTGGACCAGTTTTTTCTTATTCGTTTTCTTTGTCATCGATTTCTTCCTTTTCAATTTCTGCCATAATTTCGCCAACTGATAATGCGACTGCGGCACGTTTAGTGAATAAATCATAGCGTGCGGCATTGTGTTGTTGCTGGGCATTTAGTAATTCAGATTGTACCGTTTGCCAATCCAACATTGTGGCACGTCCAACACGATACATCCCCGATGTCACACGTTCGGATTCCGTTGCAGATGCAAGCAATGTTTCGGTTTGGGTTAAAACCTTTTGTGCGGTTTTATAGTTTTGATATGCCGTAAATACATCCAGTGATGCATTGTCGTTAATTTGGCGTTCGGCTTCGATTGCGCGTTCATAATTTGCCTGGGCGGATTTAACGCCGTACAGGTTTGCAAAACCCGCAAATATTGGCATTGATGCGCGGATGCCGATGCTGCCACTCATTTCATCCATACCGGCGCCATATGTTTCCGATGGGCGGTTATTCCAAGACAGTGAACCAGACGCCGAAATCGACGGCAGGTTTTTTAAAAACGCACTGTTGCGGCGGTGCCAGGCGGCGTCTTTGTTGGCCGATGCACGTAACAGGTCAGGGCGTTTTTGCTGGGCCATTTCAAACAATTCGTCCAACGATTTCGTGTCGCCCGGTGTCCCGATTTCGGTTGGTAAATCTGCGATATTTAATTCGTCATCGGCCGAGAATGAAAGTTGTGCCAATAATTTCCCCTTGGCAATTGCGCGGTTGTTTTTTGCGCGTTCCAGGTCCAGTTCGCGACTGGCCAATGTGGTGTCGGCTTTTAATACGTCGGCCTTGGCGACAGAGCCAGCCTGAAATTTCTTGGACGCCATATCGCGTGCGGTTTTGGCAACGGATAATAATTTTTCCGCAGATTTTACGTCGGCATCCGCATTTAATAATGAATAGTATGAACCAATCAGGCCATAAATATAGTTCTGGACCGTTTCATCATAATCAAATCCGGCCGCCTGCCAGGCATAGATTAATTGTTTCTGGTCAGATAAACGTTTGCCAAAATCGAATATTAAATACGATGCAGAAAGTGATGCGCCATACGACCAATCGCCCCATTCATTATTACGATATGGCAGGGATGCGTTGGCACCGGCGCTGATATTGGGCAGATAGTTTGCATAGCCCGCATTCTTGG
>SUUO01000016.1:0-13181 GCA_015062485.1 Alphaproteobacteria bacterium | reverse complement strand
CCCGGCCCGGTTAAGACGTCATTATTACGGCACCAATCAATATAGTCTGCAACAATCAGGAAATACCCCGGGAACCCCATCCCGATAATAACACCCAATTCAAATTCGGCCTGTTCATAATATGGCGCAGTATCTGTGATATTGTGTTGTTCCAGGCGACGCTTTAAGCCACTCATCGTGTTGTCGCGCAACATTTGACATTCTGTTTCCAGATCATCACCAAAACGTGGCAATAATGGCTTTTCGTGAACGTTCACCATAAATCCGCAACGTTGCGCAATTTTGTATGTGTTTTCGCACGCCTCTGGCAGGTCGGAAAAGATTTCCCACATCTGTTCGGTTGATTTGAAATATTGTTCTGATGATTTCCGTGGACGTTCGGGATCAATAACCTTGGTCTGGCCCAGGACACACCCCAACGCATCCGCCGGCTCATAATCAGAATCCGACGCAAAACAAACATCATTTGTCGCAACGATTGGAATGTTCAGTTCACGCGCAATTTCCAGGAACATCGGTTCTGTTTTTATTTCATCTGCCAATCCGTGACGTTGAATTTCGATATAAAACCGGTTACCAAAAATGTCCAACAATTGACGCGCCTGGATTTTTGCCTGGGCGTCTTGATTATTTAAAATCGCCATTCCAATCGGCCCCAAATGCGCCCCAGACAAACAAATCAATCCGTCACTGTGCATTTGTAATTCATCAATCGAAACATACGGCCCCAGATGGTGATTATCTGCACGCATATACATTATTCGATTCAGTTCGCACAGATTTAAATACCCCGTGTGATTCTGGGCCAACAACACAATACGCGACATCGATGACATACGTAAGATTTTAGGGTCCGCATTGTGATGATTTAACGATATTTCAACACCGATAATTGGCTGTAATTTATTCTTGGGCATAACATCTGAAAACTCGGCACATCCGGACATTAAATTTGTATCTGTTAATGCACACGCAGACATCCCCGCCGCAATGCAAAGTTTGGGAATATCCTTGACTTTCAGGGTACTTGCACCCACTGAAAAACGCGAATGAGTTCTAAGATGAATGAATTGTTTTTCCATAACCCAACAATAGCAAAAAATAACAGGGCGGGGCAACCATATATTTCCTAAAAAACAAGAAATTTTTTATACATCAAAAACCCCCACAAAACGTGGGGATTTTTAACTAGTGCAATTTGCCACAGCAATGTTTGTACTTTAAACCCGAACCACACGGACAGGGCGCGTTTCGGCGACTGTCACCGGTGGCCTGATTTAATGACGCATCGCGTTCTGCGCGTTGCTTTTCCGTGGCATTAACATCTTCGCGTGTTAATTCCATACGGCAAATATAAGATATTGACATAATCTTGAAATTATTCACGGTATTTTTGAATAAATCCAATGCCTCATTCTTGTATTCATAAAGTGGATTTTTCTGTGCATATCCACGCAAACCAATCGCGCTTTGCAGATAATCCATCTGTTGCAAGTGCTTTTTCCATACTGCATCCAACGCTCCCAGCATCATCTGACGCGACGCCATCTGCATCAATTCTGGACCATATTTGGTTGCCTGTTGCTGATAACGACGCATTGCCAGATTTACCAGTGTTTCATACGCTTTGCGTTCGGTGATATTTTCATCGGTTTTCCATTTTTCAATATCTGTAATGTCTAACGCAAAAACACGCAACATAGCATCGTGAATGCCGTTAACATTCCAATCCATCTGATGTGCCTTTTCAGGGATATTATTTTCACAAATCATTTCAACAACGTCCCCAATCATTTCCTGCGCCAACGGCGTCAAATCATCTGACACCATCAAATCATCACGCTGCTTGTAGATTACGGTACGCTGTTCATTTGCAACGTCATCGTATTTCAGTAATTCCTTACGCGCCTCAAAATATCTCGCCTCGACACGTTTTTGCGCTTTTTCCAACGCTTTGGTAATCCACGGATGTGTGATTGCTTCGCCCGTTTTCAATCCCAATGTCGTAAGCATTCCCTGCAAACGCGCGGCACCAAAAATACGCATTAAATCATCATCCAACGCCAAGAAGAATTTTGAATCACCCGGGTCACCCTGGCGACCGGAACGACCACGCAACTGATTATCGATACGACGTGATTCGTGACGTTCGGTACCAATTACATACAATCCACCGGCATCCAAAACCTGTTTTTTATTTGCCTCAATCTTTTCATAGATTTCTTTCTTTTTTTCTTCATAATCTGGGGCGTCCGTATCCAGATTTGCAATCAATTCTTCCGCATTTCCACCCAGTTTAATATCGGTACCACGTCCCGCCATATTTGTTGCAATGGTAACCGCACCCGGGGCGCCCGCCTGGGCAACAATTTTCGCCTCAGACTCGTGATGTTTTGCGTTCAGAACCGCGGGTTCAATACCCAGTTTTTTACGAACGATTTGTGCCAATTCTTCGGACTTTTCAATCGACACAGTACCAACCAAGACCGGCTGTTTGCGTGACATACAGTCTTCAATCTGTTTAATAATTGCGTCGTATTTTTCATCCTTGTTGCGATAGATTTCATCGTGATGATCAACACGTGCAACCGGACGATTTGTCGGGATAGACACAACGCGCAATTTATAAATTTCTTCAAACTCTGCCGCCTCAGTCATAGCGGTCCCGGTCATACCAGACAATGTCGGATACAGACGGAACAGATTTTGATAAGAAATACTGGAAACCGTTTGGTTTTCAGGCTGAACCGTGACGTGTTCTTTGGCCTCTATCGCCTGATGCAACCCCTTGCCAAAGCGACGGCCGGTCATAACACGACCCGTAAATTCATCAACGATTAAGATTTCGCCATCACGCACAACATAGTTAACATTTTTCTGATACAAATGATGCGCCAACAAAGACTGCTGAATATGCATAACCAATGCGGCATTTTCAGATGCATACAAATTATCCCCAACCAGCAATCCCGCTTCTTTTAATAAACGTGTTGCGGTATCTGCACCGGATTCAGTCAATGTAACGTGTCTGTCTTTTTCATCTTTGACAAAGTCACCATCGCCCAATTTTACAACAACGTCGTCAACACGCGCATACAGTTCGCTGGTATCTTCGGCCGGGCCGGAAATAATCAGCGGGGTACGTGCTTCGTCAATTAAAATACTGTCTACCTCGTCAACAATCGCATAGAAGAATGGACGTAAAACCTGTTGAGCCTTGGAAAACTTCATATTATCACGCAGATAATCAAACCCCAATTCAGAATTGGTCACATATGTGATATCACAATTATATGCCGCGCGTCTTTCTTCGTCGGTCATATCGTGCTGAATTGTACCAACACTTAACCCCAAAAAGCGATAAATTTGCCCCATCCATTCCGCGTCACGGGATGCCAAATAATCATTTACCGTAATCAGATGCGCACCCTTGCCGTGCAGGGCTTTTAAAAACATTGCCAACGTTGCAACCAGTGTTTTACCTTCACCGGTTTTCATTTCTGCAATTTGACCATTGGTTAAAACCATACCACCAATCATCTGAACATTAAAGTGGCGCAGACCGATTGTACGGATTGATGCCTCACGTACCAATGCAAACGCATCCGGCAAAATATCTTTTTCACGTTCACCGTTTTGCAGACGTTCGCGCAACGAAACCGTTTGTTCGCGCAATTCATCATCCGTCATTTGATGATATTTCGGTTCCAAATCATTGATTAAAGACACCGTTTTATCATAATTTTTGATAATTCTGTCATTTGCAGAACCCAATAATTTACCAATCATATTTTTTAACATACTTCTTTCCTTATTTTATCACGAAATTTATAGCAATTTCGCACCTTTCAGTCAAGTTACTTTATGATATAGTGACGTATTTTCAAATAAGCAAGGACTAAATTTGAAAAAAATATAAAAAATCACCTGAAAGTCTATCAAAAATATGATAAATTACATACAAAGCAGGGGGATTATTACTATGCGTGAACCGGTACAAGATTTAAGCATCAATGATATAACCAGTGAAATTTACACAATTGCACCAACCCAGTTGGACTATATCGCCACATTGTTTGGCAACACGGTTGCAGATACTATGAATATGCGCACATTTGCGCCAAAAATTCGGCAAATTGCACGTGCGGCGTTAAATCACGCCCTTAAATCCGCGCGCACCCAAGGGGCAAAGAAATAAATTGCCATTTTATAAAATCGTGATATCATAACACCCGTACGACACACAGGGTATGGCGCCTGGCGACTTAGTCAGGTAGAGGAAAGTCCGGACTGCTTGGGACGGCACACCGGCTAATATACCGGGCGGGGTGACCCGACGATTAGAGCAACAGTGACGTAAACGATTAAATTCGAGTGAAACGGGCAATCTCTGTGCGCAGCAACTTCAAATAGGCCCCCATTACGTGTCCCACGTCCAGGGGGCGGGTAGAAGGCTTGACAATTGTGGTAACACAAATTGCAGATTAATCATATCCACTACCATTACTTGGTTTCCGAAAGAAACTGGGTTTTCGGCAGGACAGAATCCGGCTTATCGTGTGTCTGCACCACGTCCCTACGGGGACGTGTTTTTATCTTGTTTTTGTAACAATCCCCTGGAATAACATCCACGCTTGGTGCAACGCATCACCACGCCACCGCGCATCAGATGGATACCAGCTTTCTGTTAAATTGTTTAAAGTCTGGGAACTTATCACGCCATAATTCAGCAAATCATATCGTGCATCACCCATATCCATCCGCTTGTAAATAGGCGACATTATTGGATATTCACCCGTGCCGATTTCAAAATCCGCGGTATATACGGGAACTTCGTCCGTACCATATCGGCCCTCTAAACAGTCAACCAAATCCCCCAGTAATACCGGCCCATTCACGGCACGCTCATCCGATATAACGTCTGAAAAAACGTTCTTGAAATATTGTGTGTTTTTATGTTGTGCGGGATGCGACACCAACAACTGCCCCGTCACACGGCCGCGCTTTCTGTCAAATCGCCCCAGGCCCGTATGCATCCCAATTGACATCAAAGATTTTGCATCACGCATAACATCGTCATAAATATGCAGGGTCATTTTATTTTCAACCATCGGTGCCGCACCACCATAAAACAATCCGTATGGATGTTTATATTGTCCGAAACTTATCGCATCCCATACGCCGTCGTGCAAGTGTTCCGCACGAAACCGTTTAATATTTTCTTTTTTTATCTTCTCGTCTGGCATTGAAAGTAATAAATCGTGCGCCAATTCGTACTTTGGATTCTGGGGCAGGGTTTCCGGCGACGAAAAATCCACGCCAAAATTCCGATTTAAATCAACCAGACCACCACGCGTTTTATCTGCAACCTCTCGCATACGGTTTTGCATTCCCCAACCATTGATGACGTGAATCAAACAAATTGTATGTTTCCTAAGGAATTTTCTATCCAGTGCCGGTACAAATTTATCCAAAAACATATTTTGCGCCGCACTGCCAAAATAGCCCTCGATTCCGTGTATGCCAGAATTTATAACGATTTTATCAGGTCCATTTCCAATCAAAACATATGGAATATCAAACGTGTGATTGTCGGCAACGCACCATCTAACATCTGCAAATCTTGATGCGTTTTTTACAAATTTTTCTGTCGCCTGGTACCAATTTTCAGAATAATACTTTTTCATTATACGCGCCTTTGGTTTTCTCTCTCCCGCGGGCCATATGCTACATAACCTTACCACTGGTTGGATAAAAAGTTAATTGAATTTTTTCCCACTTGTTATATTCATTCTTGGGCAGCATATTTAGCGGTTGGCACGCATTGATTGCATCACGAATTGTTTCCAGAACATATGCAAATGCCGGATCTGTTTCCGCACGCGATTCCGATTCAAACCAGACATCTCGCACGGTGCCATTGCGCCGCATTGTTAAATGTGCCACCGCACGAATATCGCCAATATCTGCACGTGTTGTGTCTATTACCCAACACCGTGTCATCGCCACACGCAACGCATCAACAACGGACACCGTCATTGTTCTGTCCAGACTCATCACTTCACGATTAACACGAACAATGCGTTTCTTCTTTGGGGCGGGGGCGGGCTCAACCTTTTTCTTTTCAACCGGTTCCGGTTTCTTTTCTTCTTTCTTTTCGGGCTCAGGCTCTTTTTCAGGTTCTTCGACCAACGTTGGTTCTTCTATTGGTTTTTCTTCAATTTTTTCAGGCTCAGGCTGTGGCTTGGGTTCTGGCTTTTCTTCTTTGACCTTCTCAGGTACCACATCTGCATTTACGTTTTGTAATTTTGTATCATCCCCGGTAATTTTTACATTGTCTAAATCAATCTCGATTATTTCGATTCTGTCGGGCGTCACCAATTGCGCCCGATTTAAAATAATCGCCGCAGACGTCACCAACACCGCCAACACAACCAAGTGTCCCGCCACAGACATCAATATATTTTCAAGATTAAAACGCTTATCATTCATAATGTTTGTTATTCTGGTTGTGTACGCAGGCCAACCTTTTGAAATCCTGCATCTTTCAATTTACCCATCATCGACATAACCGCACCATAATCGGCCGATGCATCACCACTTATCATAATGGTCAGTTGTGGATTTTCGCCACGCATTGCAACCGCACGCGTGACAATTTCATCGCGTGACAACTTCATTTCCGACAGATAGTAATTTCCACCCTTG
Source organism: Alphaproteobacteria bacterium (assembly GCA_015062485.1). Taxonomy (GTDB): domain Bacteria; phylum Pseudomonadota; class Alphaproteobacteria; order Rs-D84; family Rs-D84; genus Enterousia. The sequence goes on along the minus strand of SUUO01000016.1, from coordinate 6,473 downwards.
TCGACACTGATTTGAATAGCGTGATCGTTACCCGTCATCGCCGATGCACCCGCCCGTGGTAGATTTAAATCAATCCCCGTTGTCATCATCGGCGTTGTTACCATAAAGACCGCCAACAACACCGTCATAACGTCAATCATTGGGGTTAATTGAATAGATGCATCAGAATTTCTACGTCTTAATCTGGACATTTATTTCCCCATTATTTTTTCAGTTCTTTGCACGCACATTCCAAACGTTCATATAAATCGTCGGCTTTCTTGGTAAAAATCTGGTGCGCGATTGCCGCCGGTATTGCCGCAATCAACCCCAACGCCGTTGTTCCCAACGCCACCGCCAGCCCGGGTGCAATAACACCAATACTGACCGATTGATTAATACCAATAGACGCAAAAGAATCCATAACCCCCCAAACGGTTCCGAACAAACCAATAAACGGTGAAATATACGCCACCATTGACAAGAACCACAAATTTTTATCAAACGGACGAATAAACACATCCAGATTTTCATTAGGCTTCATTTTGACCGGATTTCTTTTTTGCCCGTGCCACAGGCGGATTTTTTCCACAATCACCGCCCAAGATATAACACTAAACACCACCAAAACAATTGACACAAAAACCGTCATCCAGTCACTTGTGAACAAACTTAACAGTGAAAAATTATTTTCCATTTTCCTTTCCTTTTCTTTGTTTTTTTATATCAATCCACGAATAAAATCTTCTGGTATTTTCTTTGGACGCATATCGCCCCCTAAATACGCAACCTTGATGTTTATTATAGCAGAAATTATTCCATCTTTTACAAACTTTTGTTCAATTTTGACCGATGCGGCGCCAATATCTGTCATTTGTGTTTCAACGACAAATTCATCCCCAACCTTTAAAGGCTGTAAATACTTGATATTTAATTCACGCACAACAAAGCCAATATCGCCATCGGCAACCACGCGTCCCCGCAGCCAGTTCATACGTGCACGCTCGGCAATTTCCAGATAGCGTGCGTGATACACAATGCCCTCGGCGTCGGTATCGGCATATGCGATTGTAAAAGGGAAAATATGCGGTCGCATAATTAGCGCACCTTTTGTGATTCTGGGAACGCTATTTTTTGCATCAAGTCACGAACCTTTGAATCTTGAATACGTATAAAACGTTCTGGTACTGTCTTTTTCCAATTAAACATAAAATCTCCCGCCCTGGAACGCGCCATATTCAAGTGCAAGTGCACCAAAAATTCTTGTTCTTCACGTGGAACAATTAATGTATTGCAATTTTTCAGAATTTCTTCTTTCGTTTCTTTGTTGCAGTTTACCAACACGCCACCATTTTTTTTATTCCAATCGACCCAACTAACATACGGACGCACCTGTGGCATTTTCCCCAAGTCAATATTGTACGCCTGGGAAACTATATCATAAAAACACCCCCGTCTTGCCACATCATCACTATTTGGCATATCCTTAAAGAAATCATATGCCAGTCTGTCGTATCCCAACACTTTTATACCAACCGTTTCACCCTTTGGCGAAAAACCTGTGGGATATGGAATACAAATCCGCGCCAAATCAATAATAATTCCAGACATACATCCCTCTTTTTATTTCTCTAACCCCAGGTGTTTATATCCCGCATCTGTGATAATGCGACCACGTGGCGTACGTTGAATGAATCCCAACTGCATCAGATACGGTTCAATAACATCTTCGATTGTATCCGCCGGCTCTGACAATGCCGCAGACAGATTTTCAATACCAACCGGACCGCCCGCATAATGTTTGATAATCGTATTCATATATTCGCGGTCAATTTCATCCAAGCCACATTCATCAATATGTAGTTGGAACAGGGTGGTTTTAATAATATCGGCCGTAATTTGATTTTTAGACAGCGCACCCGCAAAATCACGTGCACGTTTTAACAGTCTGTTTGCAATACGCGGTGTTCCGCGCGCCGACCGTGCCAACATCAACGCACCATCACCATCAATCGGTGTCCCCAAGATATTTGCACTGCGCATAATAATCTTCGCCAAATCATCCGGCGAATAGAACGTAAGGCGCAAATCAATCCCAAATCTGTCACGTAATGGGTTCGATAACAATCCCGTGCGTGTCGTTGCCCCCACCAACGTAAACGGCGGCAGGTCTATCCGCACACTTTTTGCACTGGGTCCTTCGCCCAACATAATATCCAATTTAAAATCTTCCATTGCGGAATAAAGGACTTCTTCGATTGCCGTCGGCAGACGATGAATTTCATCAATAAACAACACATCCATCGGTTCCAGCGATGTCAGGATTGCCGCCAAATCCCCTTGCTTGGTCAGCATTGGCGCCGCCGTCGCCCGGAAATTTGTTCCCAATTCATTTGCGACAATATGTGCCAGCGTGGTTTTACCCAACCCCGGGGGGCCATACAGCAAAACGTGATCCATTGCCTCGCCCCGGTTGCGGGCACCAGACACAAAGACCGACAAATTTTGTTTTAAACTATCGTGCCCGATAAAGTCCGACAACGAACGCGGCCGAATTGTTGCCGCCATTTCGTCTGGAATATTTGCATCTAAAAATCTTTCTTTACCCATCATAGCATTACAACAACTTGTTTTCTTCGCTTTCACGACCGACATACGCCTTTAAATCATTATACATCTGGCGCAGGTCTGCCGGCTGGCTGTAATTAGCATCTGCGTTTTTAACACGAATTGTTTCCAAATCAATTTGTGCCTGTTTTTTCAGAACCTGGGTCAGATGGGTCGCGAACGCACGCGCATCATCAGACTCGTTTGCACCCTGTAATAACAACCCCCGATTTGGTCGTGGTGATAAAAACGCAAAATCAGATACCGATGAATCCGGTGACACCAACGCAAAACCCGAAACCTCTGGTCGACGCATCATTGCCTGTAACACATACCACGCACCTAATTGATGCCCGGCCAACCAAATCTGATCACTGTCCTCGTTATGGTTTTGAATCCAGTCAATTACCGTCGCAATATCCAGCATATTTTCCGCCGTTGTCCCCAACGCGCCTTCGGAATCATTAACGCCACGGTAATTAAAACGCACAACCGAAAAACCAATATCCATAAACGCCCGAAACATTGCATATGACACTCTATCATTCATATGATATTTCTGTCGCGGATTCCCCGACAGCACCACCGCCAACGGCGCGCCCGGCGTTGCAGACTTGTGATAAACCGCGTGCAATTTCCCGGATTCTCCGCCAATAATAAGATCAACCATTGATTTCACCTTTCGTAAAAATGTTCTTTTCGCTTTAAACTTAGAACAAACGAACATCAATTTTCAATAAAAATATTTTTGTTTTGACACAATTATATAAAATGTTCTAAAATTCATCACAAGAGAAAAAGGGCACCATAAATGAAAAGATTCTTTTTAACCGGTTTTATATTGGCTTTGATTGCGCCACACGCGCACGCGAACACGGAAATTGTAATGGATAATTTTCAAACAATTTACACCGAAACGCCGGTTCAGTCTTACTATGCGTACCCAGATGACCCAAATTTCATCCCGGAAACGGAATTTATGGATCGCGCAGACAGCCTGGATTACGACCAGAACATTATGGACGCCCGCGCGGCCGAAGAAATGGCACACCCCGGTGTTATGTTTGCAAATCGCCCGATGGTAATTTGCCGTAATTTTGGTTGCACACGCCTGAACGACAGAATAACACGTACATTCTTGTTCAACAGCCTGGCAAATATGTTTATGATGAACGCCCATTCACGTCTTTATATATGCGAGGCCGATCCATTCTCGCGCGATTGCCTGCAATCGGGTATTTCATTCCCGGTCCGCAGTGGTATCGCCAACGCAATGGTTAAAATTCCAAAGGCCACAATTTCCCAGGTCAGTGTTTCAACCGGCCTGTCCAAGGCAACGGTGGGAATGACCTATGACTTCTTGGTAAATGGGATTGACCGTGTTTGTGAACCAACGGTTATGGACCTGATGGTCCCCGTTAATTCCGAGGCGGTCTTGTCCAACCGTGAATTTGCCTGTAATATGACTAGCGATGGTATCAGCAGTGTTTCTTTAATCGTCAGCCTGGACTATATCGACCTGGACTATGGCATATTGGGTGGATATTATTCCCTGGGGATGCAGGGGCCAACAACCGGTGGTGGCACGGGATACGCGCTGTTTAAAACCGAATTCACAACCGGCGGGATGCAATTCCGCGCATCTTTGTTGGGCGAAGACATAAACAATGGCGCCAACAGTCCTTATATGATGATTCAGCCGGGTGAATACGCTGTTGAACCATTGGACAAATAATCCCGGTATGTGTAGGCAAGGGGGGCTTTATACATACCACTTAAAACACTTACACAGACCACAATGACAAATAAAACAGTCCTTATTATTGATGATGATGACATTCTGCGCGGGGCACTGGCACGTGGTCTGCGCAATGAACAATTCAATGTTTTAACCGCAGATTCCGCCGAAATCGCGCAGGATATATTGGCACGTATCACGGTTGACGCGATTATCCTGGATCGAATGATGACGGGTATGGACGGGTTAACCCTGTTACAAGAATTGCGCAGGGCTGGCAACACCACACCCGTCTTGATGTTGACCGCAATGACGGGTGCCGAAAACACTATTGATGGCCTATCGTGTGGGGCAAATGACTATCTGGGCAAGCCGTTCCAGATGCGTGAACTTATCCTGCGATTGAATAACATAATGCGCAATCACGACACAACGCCGGCCATAATGCCGGACGGCTTGACCTTTGCCAACGATGAATTTTTCATAACACGCGCCGGTATATCGCATTTATTGGCATTATCTGGCGAAGAAAAGAAGTTACTACACGCCCTGACACATCCGATGGGCAATATTGCACCGGCATCCCCAATGGTTGCAAAACGCTTGCGCGGGAAATTAAATGTAGTATTATCAAACCTAGACATAATAACAATTCGCGGCCGTGGATATAAATTAATAGACACCGCCGCCCAACCATAGGACATTTATATGAGATTGATGCCACGCAGTTTCTTGGCCAGAACGATTTTAATGATTCTTGTCCCCCTGGTTATCGCCCAGGTGATTGTTGCCAACGCGTTTTTTGGCAATCACTGGTCCCGCGTACACGACACATTGGCACGTACTTTGGCGGGCGAGGTCACCACAATGATGAACTTTATGGATTCGGGCAACACCGCCGCCGTTCAGCAAATGGCACACGACATCGGCATAAATGTATCCGTGCACCCGACATTGAACCGCCCACGCCATAACGACAATAAATCAACCGAGACGGGGAAACTGGCATCGGAATTATCCAAACGGTTAAAACGTCCCGCCAACATTTATATGGACAAGGCTAAGCGTCTGGTATTCATTGACGTCCCAACCCGCGACAACCAAATTGCTACATTTGGCACATCGCTTTACAGAATTTATTCCACCAGCACAGAGGTATTTATCATCTGGCTGATTGGTTCTATATTGATTGTATCGATCTTGGTAACACCGTTCATCATAATGCACACACGCAGTATTCGTCGCATTGCACGTGCCGCTGGATTATTTGGCCGCGGTCTGGATGCACCGGGCTTTGAACCCACCGGATCCAAAGAAATCCGCGAAGCCGCCACCGCAATGATAACGATGAAAGAACGCCTGAACAGATACAACCGCACCCGCACCGATATGCTTAACGCGGTCAGCCACGATTTAAAAGCCCCATTGGCACGTATGCGTTTGAATATAGAGACGGGCGGGGCAACCGATGCTGATTTAATACGCGACATTGACCGTATGACGGAAATGGTAAATGGATACCTGGCGTTTGCACGCGGTGAAATGCCCGAAATAGAACAGGCCACCGAATTACCGCCAATTCTGACGCGTACCGTGCGCGATGCCGCCCCGGACAAGAAAATCATTACCGATTTTCCGGATACCCCGGCCCAGTTTTATGCGCGCCCAATGGCCCTGGCGCGGGCGTTTGCGAACATTATCGAAAACGCGGCACGCTATGCCGCAACAACGGTAAAAATCAGCGAGCACGACTTTGACGACCGTATAGAGGTCATCATCGAAGACGACGGCCCTGGCATTCCCGACAACAAGAAGAAAGAAGCCCTGCGACCGTTTGTTCGCCTGGACGACGCACGTGGTGTTGACACCGGGGGAACGGGCCTGGGATTATCGATTGCCCAAACTGCGTTTGAAAATCACGGGGGACAAATGTTCCTTGAAAACAGTGATTTGGGCGGCCTGCGTGTCCGAATCGTTTTACCTATATAAAAAATCCCCCGCCATCCGGCGGGATTTTTTAGTGATTAGTGTAAGTGGTTAGTGGAGGAATACATAATTACTTACATAAATAAAAGTTTATTTAATAAAAACGTTTTACGTTTTTGTCATTCCGTGGCTTGACCACGGAATCCAGGTGAAAGCAAATAAA
>SUUO01000004.1:0-82213 GCA_015062485.1 Alphaproteobacteria bacterium | reverse complement strand
TTGTTTTGATTTCAGCCAGTACCGATTATCTTGTCCCACAACTTGTTCGTGATATGAAATTCGATGCAGTGTTGTGTTCGCGTATGGATAAAAAGAAACCGTGGCGTTATGAATATATTTGTTGGGGTATTAAAAAGGTTTATGCCTTGGACGAATGGGCGCGCCAGAATAAAATAATTCCGCACGTTGTTCGTTCTTATTCAGACAGTAAATCAGATATGCCAATGATGGAAATCGCGGACGAGGCGGTCTGGATAAACCGCAAAACCGGCACACGAAAAGAAGCCTAGTGTATATTCGCATCAAAAATGTTAAAGTGTTTCTATGGTTATCCTAGAAACACTTTTTGATGTACTAAGCGCGTCTGTTGGTGCGGTCATTGGCGTTTTTGTTGGTTTTGTTTTAAATCGAAAAACGCGCAAGAAAATGGCAACCCAGGTCGTAATCAGTCGCCAGGCGTTGGATAAAATAAAACTGGAAAACAGTGAATTACTAAAACGTATCCAGGACAAAGAAAATATCATTCTTAAAATGCAGATGCAAATTCTGGGCAATGGCGACGATGCTAAAACGCAAAAGCCCAAAACGCAAAAAAAGAAATAACCCCGCTATTGGTGGGATTTTTTTATTGTAAAAAACTTATTTCGGTATAATATATAAACGTTTATAAACCCAAGGATTAAAATTATGCCAGCAAAAACAGTTAATGATATCGTTGCGCTTTGCAAGCGTCGTGGATTTATTTTTACCGGATCCGAGATTTATGGGGGCTTGGGCGGTGCGTATGATTACGGTCCGTATGGTGTCGAATTGATGAAGAATATTCGTGACGCCTGGTGGAATGCGATGATATATTCCCGCAATGATGTCGAGGGCCTGGATGCCGCACTGATTTCAAATCGCCTGTTGTGGAAATATTCCGGACACGAGGCAGGCTTTTCCGATCCATTGGTTGAATGTAAAAAATGTGGCGCCCGTATGCGCCAGGATAAAATGAAAGACGCGTCCAAGTGCGATAATTGTGGTTCAACCGAAATTACAGAACCGCGCGCGTACCAGTTGATGATGGGTCTATCGATTGGGGCGACGTCTGATGGTGCGATTAATGCATATCTGCGTCCAGAAACGGCCACCACAACATACACAAACTTTAAAAATGTTCTGGATGCAAAACCGCATAAATTACCATTTGGTATCGCCCAGATTGGCAAGGCGTTCCGTAACGAAATTTCCCCACGTGGATTTGTGTTCCGTATGCGCGAATTCGAACAGGCTGAATTACAATACTTTGTTCGCCCCGACCAGGATGAACAATATCACAAAATGTGGATGGATACGCGTCTGGCCTGGTGGATAAATGAATTGGGTATTCCGGCGGAAAAATTGCGCTTTATGCCACACGAAAAATTGGCCCATTATGCCAAGGCCGCCGTTGATATCGAATACGAATTCCCAGACGGCTTTGACGAGGTCGAAGGTATTCATAACCGCCAAGATTTTGACCTGGGCTCTCATACCAAGGGTCAGGGCGAATTTAAAATCAATGCAAATGTTCTGGAAAACAAAGACAGCACCACAAAACTGTCTTATTCGGACCCACAAACCGGCGAGAATTTTATCCCATACGTAATTGAAACGGCAATGGGTGTAAATCGTGCAATGTTGGCCGTTATGCTGGAAGCGTACACCGAAGAAGACCTGGGCGATGGTAAATCACGCACGGTTTTGAAATTGAAACCAAAATTGGCCCCGGTCAAGGCGGCGGTTATCCCATTGGCACGCAATGTCCCAGAATTATTGGAAATCGCGACTAATATTGAAAACGATTTGCGGAAACTGGCGATTGGTCGTATTGAATTGGAAAATTCTGGTAATATCGGTAAAAACTATCGTCGCCACGATGAAATTGGTACGCCGGTTTGCATTACGGTTGATCATCAAACAATGGAAGATAATACCGTCACCCTGCGTCATCGTGACAGTATGGCCCAGGAACGCATTGCGATAACGGATGTTCCGCGTCGCGTGCTTGAAATCGTAAATGGTTAATAAAAAATCCCCAAACGGGGATTTTTTTGTGCCAAAAGTATTCTTTTGCATAAATTTTTCTACAAAAGACTTGACTTTTGATATAAAAAATATAGAATTTGCATAAACTTTTCGACAAAGTGCGAAAAATAACGATAAAATAACAATAATAAAAAGGAAAGATAGATGGCAGAATACGCAATCTTTCAAACCGGTGGCAAACAATATCGCGTGGCAACGGGCGATGTGATTAAGGTTGAAAAACTGAATGCCGAAGGTTCTATCGAATTCGACCAGGTATTAATGGTCGGTGACAAGGTTGGTACTCCTTTCGTAGAAGGGGCCAAGGTTGTCGCAGAAGTTGTCGAACAGAAACGTGCCGACAAAATTTTGGTGTTCAAGAAAAAACGTCGCCAGAATTATCGTCGCACCGCTGGTCATCGCCAGTATATTACTGTTCTGAAAATAACAGATATTAAAGCCTAAGGAGCGAAATTATGGCACATAAGAAAGCGGGTTCCGCAACGTCAAACGGACGCGACTCGGCCGGACGCAGATTAGGTATTAAAAAATCTGGTGGCAGTCGTGTTATCCCAGGTAACATCATCATTCGTCAGCGTGGTACATCTGTACACCCGGGCTTGAATGTTGGTATGGGTAAAGACCACACAATCTTTGCGAAAATCGCAGGTATTGTGAAATTCAAAAAGGGCAACGGCGACAGAAGAACAGTATCTGTTGTTCCAGAAACCGATGCAGAATAAAAAATCCCGCCGATTGGCGGGTTTTTTTATTATTTACACCAATATTCAAAAATGATATAATTCACCCAAGAGATGAGAAGATTTGCGACGTGTTTTTTCGCATTTGTCCTTTGTGCGCCATCTGCGTTTGGCGCAACTGCGTCGCGTGTACTGCCCTCGGACAAGGTAGATACTGAAAACGTACAATCTCAAAAGAATACAGCGCGTTCAACGATTTCGCGCACCGCATCACGCACGGCGACGGTCGGGACGACTGAAACCGATACGCCCACGCCCAAGACGGTTGCACGCACCGCGTCACGTGGCACCGCCACGCGCAAGGCGGTTTCGCAAACCACGGATAAATTAGACGCGGCGGTAAATACCGTTGGACGTAATGCGCGTGTCTCCGCGGCCAGTATTAACAACAATCCGACCTTGCGCCGCGCGGGGGTTGTCTTGCGCCCATCCACGGCCGAGGTTGGCGGACGTGCCACCATTGCTGGAACGGATGTTCAGACGGGCTCCAATATTGATGAAAGTTTGCGTGGCGTGCAATCGCGTGCCGCCACCCGGGAAAGTATTTCAGAGGCAAAAGAACGCCTGGAACAAACGGCCGAATTAAACAAATCGTGCCAGGAACAGTATAACGATTGTATGGATCAATTCTGTGCGGTTATTGACGCAAACCAGGGGCGTTGTTCGTGTTCATCAAACCTGACCAAGTATACCAAGGTGGAAGAAGCGGTCAAAGCGGCCAATGCCGAATTAAACAGTGTCGCCCAACGTATTCGTTATGTGGGGCTGTCTGCGGATGAAATTCGTGCCATCCTGACCGAGACCGAGGCCGAGGCCGCACTGTCCGGTCAAAAGGATACGACCGAAACGCGCAATATGTTGGCGGAAATCGAAGATTTAATCAAAGACCCAACAAGTAGTTCTGCGTCGTATTCGGAATCTTCTTTTGGATTGGATTTAAACCTTGATTTTTCATCTGATTCCGCAGATATGTTCAGTTTGGATTTCTTGAACCTGGATTCGTCCAGCAGTTTTTCAAACCTGCGCGGGACCGATTTGTATAATGCCGCCCGCAACCGTTGCAGTACTATATTGAACCAGTGCAAGGGGGCCGGCGCAACGCCTAAGCAAATTACGGGGAATTATGACCTGGCCATTGACAAGGATTGTATTGCCTATGAAAAGGGCCTGAAAAAAATGAACGAAACCCTGGTTTCCAATGTGCGCAGTGCTGAATTGATGTTGCAAAAGGCGCGCCTGGCCGTTCTGCAAAACAAAAATCAATATGATGCCAAGGGGTGCATTGCGGCCCTGGATTCGTGTATGCGTGACGATATGGTTTGTGGCGACGATTATTTCAAATGTGTTGATCCAACCAAACGTTATATTGATGAAAATGGCGAAGTGGTCCTGGGGCAAAATATCACTATGATTACCCAGTTTATGGATGATTATAATAATGCAAATATTAATAAATCGTTTTTAGATACTGCGCGTGATGTTACTATTGACTACGATGAATCAGACACGTGTAGCGACAATTGTGCAGACGGTTCGTATGTGACAAAATATCTGTTGGAAAAAATTGGCACAGGGGACAAGGCAACCGATGGCGGATTATGCCGTGCGGTTCTGGACAAGTGTCAGTATTACACATACAAAGAAAATCAGTATGTTTGGAACAATGATATTGTTTTAAATTATATTCAGCGTGCAATGGTGAACATTCGCGCGGCCCAGCAAAGTATCATATCCGACTATGCGTCTAATTGTATGGTTGATGTGGCGCAATGTTATAATAACCAGGTGACCCAGGTGAACACTTGGTCGTCCAGTGCCAGTATAAACAGTGTCTATGATGTTATGCGCGGTGCGTGTCGTAATGTTGCGCTGACCTGTGGTTATGCAATTTTTGCGGGACCCCCTGCATTGGATCCAACAACGGAAAAGCCAACGGCGGGATGCCCGGATGCTGCAAACGCGACCGACGATGCGCAACGTAACAACGAATATGTGAATTGCATATCAGAAATATTCTATGAATCATTGCTGTGCCCGGCAAATTCTGGATATGAAACGACCCGTAAATCGAGCTGCGAAGGAGAAGAGTGCAAAAAATACGTCAACGATGTATGTAAATGTTTGGACGGGTATGAACCGGTTGGCAAACAGTGTATGAAGGCTTGTGATACAACTGCTAATTTTTCTGGCAAGCGTGATGCATATAACAATTGCCTGTGTGCAGATGGCTATAAATTATCAGGTGGCCAGTGCATAGCAGATTCAGCCGAATAAAAAAATCCCGCCGATTGGCGGGAATTTTTTATTCTTCGCCAAAATCCATTGCGCGTAATTTTTCCGCGCGTGGTGTAATTTTTCCAATCGATGTTTGCAACTGTTCAATGTCTGTTTGTGCCATTGCAAAATGCTGATTAACCTTTGTTGCGCGTTCGTTTAATCGCCCCAGGTCTGTTAACAATAATTCCAATTCTTTTTTTATTTTTGCCGCCACGCGTTTGATTTTTATATCAGACAACACCGCGCGAATTGTATTCAGTGTTGCCCATAATGTCGATGGTGAAACAATAAATACCTTTTTTCGGCCCGCGTATTCAATCGTGTCTGGAAATTCGCGGTGCAGTGTTTCAAATATAGATTCCGATGCAATAAACATCATTGCCGATTCTGCGGTGCGTCCGGGAATGATATACTTGGCACCGATATCATCAATATGTTTACGCACGTCTAATTCAAATTGTTTACGTGCCATAATGTCGGTGCTATCCGTCATCATACGGTTATAACTTTCCAGTGGGAATTTACTGTCGATTATCATATCCCCCGGCGGATACGGCAGGCGGATTATACAATCCGGTCGCACACCCGTTTCCAGAACGCTTTGAAATGCGTACGTTTCCGGCGGCATAATATCCGCGACCAAATCTTCCAGTTGTCTTTCGCCAAATGTTCCGCGTGCCTGTTTATTGCCCATTAAAATGTTTTTAAAATTTGCGATGTCGCCACTGATATTTTTTAATTCAATCGCATTCTGGGACAGCGCCCCCAGGCGTTCAGCCAATCTTTCGCGCAGTCTTGCGTTATCTTCGCGCAGGGCGGATATATCCACCACCGGTTTGCGCATCAAAACCGCCACCAACAACACAATAATAACCGCCAACATAATGAAAATATAAGTTGTCATTTCCCAATCCTTTGGTATCATAACGGTATTATATAAGGATTTAGATATGTTGCAAATGAAACTTTGCGGGGATTTAGTTTTGCGCAGTAAATGCGAACCGGTTGATAATATCACACCGGAATTGTTGCATACAATGGATGAAATGGTGTCAATGATGGATGCGCAAAATGGCGTAGGCCTGGCCGCGCCCCAGGTTGGATTCCTGTCGCGTTTTTTGGTTATGATGGACCCCGATACCAAGACGATATATCGTATGATAAATCCGCAAATTACATCTTTTTCCGATGAAAAATGCACAATGGAAGAAGGGTGCCTGTCCGTGCTGGGGTCTGATAACCTGCCGGTGTTTTCAAATGTTACGCGCCCGGCATCGGTTACCGTTGAATGGACAAACGAAAATGGCGAACGTGTTGGGGCGCAAATGTCGGGCCTGCCGGCGCGCATTGTTCAGCACGAAACAGACCACCTGGACGGGGTGTTGTTTATCGATCACCTGTCGCCGGTGCGTCGTGAAATGGTTATGAGAAAGGTAAGACGTCGCAAATGAAACTGGTCTTGATGGGAACAAACGCATTTGTTGTCCCAATGTTTGAAAGAATTAAAAACGCCGGGCACGAAATCTTGGCGGTGTTTACACGCGCGCCAAAACCAATGGGACGCAAAAAAATCTTAACCCCGTCGCCGGTGCATAATTGGGCGATTGAAAATAATTTGACGGTGCATACAAATATAAATGAATACAACTATGCTCCCGATATGATTGTGGTTGTGTCTTATGGTGTAATATTGCGCGACAATGTTTTGTCGTCTGCGCCGTGTATTAACATTCACCCGAGTTTCCTGCCACAATATCGCGGGCCATCACCAATCAGAACCGCAATTTATAACGGTGATAAAACATCTGCGGTATGTTTAATGGATGTGACGGCGGAACTGGATGCGGGTGATGTTCATATGTGTCGTGAATTTGGAATTGGTGAAAACGATACTAATGACGCGGTCGAAGAAATCGTATCAAAAATCGGCGCCGATATGTTGGTTGAATATCTGAATAACCCCGGCGCATATCCCGCGGTGCCCCAGAATGGCGCACCGACATTTACGCACAAATGGACGGGCGCGGATGAAATAATTGATTGGAACAAATCTGCGCAACAAATACATAATCAAATTCGTGCGCTGGGGTGTGGGCGTACAAAAATAAGTGGTGTTGATGTAAAAATCTTGGAAACCAGAATTGAAAACAATGAATTAAAAATCACGCGGATTCAGCCGGCTGGAAAAAATCCAATGGATTGGAAAAGTTTTGTGAACGGCCTGCGTGGTGGTGAAATAAAATATGGTGAATAATACCGGGGCAATAATGACACGATACAAAGTAATCTTGGAATACGATGGCACGGACCTTATCGGCTGGCAGGAAAATACCCAGGGCCCATCCGTGCAATCATTGGTCAAAGATGCGATTTATGGTTTTTGTGGCACGCGCCCGGATGTTGTTGGCGCCGGCCGCACGGATGCGGGCGTGCACGCCATTGCGATGACGGCGCATTTTGATTTGCCGGGGGATACACCCGCGGATACAGTGATGCGTGCGCTAAACTTTTACCTGAACGGTAAACCGGTTGTTGTGCGTGCGTGTGAAATTGTACCGGATGAATTTAATGCGCGCTTTGATTGCACGGCGCGCCATTATAAGTACGTTGTTTTAAATCGTCCAATGGCGCCGGTCTTGCAGAAAAATCGTGTGTATTGGGTGCCACGTAAATTAGACGTTGATGCAATGCGTCGGGCGGCACAAAAACTGATTGGTAATCACGATTTTACCAGTTTTCGCGCATCCGAGTGTCAAGCCAAATCCCCAATCAAAACATTGGATAAAATCGAAATAATACAAAGTGGCGACGAAATTATTTTTGAATTTTCTGCGCGTTCTTTCTTGCATCATATGGTGCGAAATATTGTTGGCACATTGATTGAAATCGGTATTGGTAAACCGTACGATGTCGATGAAATTTTGGCGGCAAAAAACCGCAGCGTGGCCGGCCCAACGGCACCGGCATCGGGTCTGTATTTTATTCGTGCTGATTATGCCAGTGCCGATTAAGTGGTACAGACTTAATCCGACCATTGTCATAAATTATAAACGCATCGCGTAAAATTTTGTGGTTGCATTTTGGTGCATCCACATCCAGATATGAAACGATATAATCAACATCGCTATCTGCGCACCAATTATCCAAATTTTTAACCAACGGCATAAAACGTTGCGTGTACATCAGTTTAAATTTATCAGACTTAAATTCACAAACGCCACGACTGCATTTGTGTTTATGGCGTGTGGCATCGGGCGCATTGCCGGAAATTTGTAAAAATGTATCAAATGCAAAATAGTGCTTTGATGCGCGTATCTTGTTAAATTCTAATTTGCCATCCGCGCGCCGCATCGCAACCAGTTCATTGTCATATGTCGACATAAATATCGGCACGGGTTGCATCATCTGTGTTATCGCACCCGCACAAATAAACATCGCGCCAATAATATAGTTTTCACGCCACCGCGTTGCACGAATAAATATTATCGACACCAGGCCCACTATCATCAATACCATAACCGTATTTGATATATGTGGTACGGAAATTGTTGATAATGGTAAATCTGAAATCCAATTTGCGATACCCAACGTCCAATAATATATTTCGTGTGCTATATCTGTCGCCCATCCGGCGCCAAATGCGCCAATCATAACCAATGGCATAATCGCAAATGAAAATATTGGCAATAGAATCAGGTTCCCAATCAATCCATAAATTGGCAACGCATAAAAATGTGCGGCAACAAATGGCGCGGTAAATATCGTCGCAATAACAGATGTCATAATGGTTGCATAAATTGCGCGCAATACTTTCTGGATGCGCCCACGCTTTACATATTGTGCGTCGCCCCAAAACCATACCAGTCCGAACACCGCCGCAAAAGATAACTGAAAACCCGGTTGCATAACATAGTGCGGGTTTATCAAAAATATCAAACAAAACGCCAGGCAAATATTACGCATCGATATTGCATTACGCCCAAAAATAAATGCCGCAAACACCAGTGTCGTCATCAAGAACGCGCGAATTGTTGCAACATCCAGCCCCGATATAAACAAATACCCCAGCAGTCCCAACCACGCACACATAATCGCGGGTATTCGCGCCGGGATGCGACGTGTGATATACGGAATTGACCGGAATATTAAAAAGAATATTGCAAATATCCACCCACCAACCAATGTCATATGAAAACCACTGATTGACCATACGTGACCGATACCGGTGGCGGTCCATATTTTATTGTCGTCTTTTGGAACTGAATTTTTATATCCTAATACCAAACTGTCGACTAGAAAAGAATCAGAACGCGTGTGTAAATTGTCACGAATGGAATTTATACTGAACCCACGTGCGGGTATTATCACATCATAATCTGAAATATATCCCGTCGCACCCAGGCCGTTAAAATACGCCCACCGTGCATAATCAAATGTTGCCGGCGCATATGCGGCCGCCGGCCGAAACAGTGTTGCGGTTGCACTTATTTTATCACCAACATTTGGCGTGGGAATATTGTCGCCGATTGATACGCGAATACGCATATCGTCATCTGTATTTATATAAAGGCGTGATTTGTCATTTGCAAAATCAATCTTGTAAACATTGCCCACGATATTCGTATCCCGCATGGTGGATTTTATTTGTGGTGTATCAATTGCGTGTGTATACGCACACGCATAGATAAATCCAAACATAAATATTGCAACCGCGCGCAGAATAATCGGCACGCGCGACCAAATCATAATTGCAAATAATGCGGCCGATAAAATTGTGGCGTATGGTACGTTGGGCTCGTACGGTAATGAAAAATACAATGCTGCACCAAACGCCATTATCGGTGCCACCCATAAAAACAAGTTTTGACGTTGAAAATCCAATACCTTTCCCATAAGACTCAGTATAGGAATTTATTTAATTGCACCGCAACGGAAAATTTCCTATGATAGAATTCCATAAGGGGGCATTCTTATGGCAAAGTATATATTTATTACCGGTGGTGTTGTTTCAAGTTTAGGCAAGGGCGTCGCGGCGGCAAGTTGTGGCGCCCTTCTTCAATCGCGTGGGTACACGGTGCACGCGCGCAAATTTGATCCGTATTTAAACGTTGATCCGGGTACAATGTCACCGTTTCAGCACGGCGAAGTATACGTCACAAATGACGGATATGAAACGGATTTGGATCTGGGATATTACGAAAGATTTCTGGGGGCAAAACTGACCCGCAACGATTCGGTGTCTGGCGGTCGTATTTATTGGGATGTATTAAGTGCGGAACGTCGCGGTGATTATCTGGGGGCGACGGTTCAAATGATTCCGCACGTCACGAACAAGATAAAAGATTATATTTCCACCCCCGTTGATACGGATTTTGTTGTCTGTGAAATCGGTGGCACCGTTGGTGATATAGAGGGGCAAATTTTCCTGGAATCAATTCGACAATTCGCAAACCAGGTCGGTCGTCGCAATGTTATGTTTGTGCATTTAACATTGGCACCATATCTTGAAAAGTCGGGCGAATTAAAAACCAAGCCGACCCAGATGTCGGTACGTCGCCTGCTTGAAAACGGGATTCAGGCGGATATGCTGATTGTGCGCACACCACGTATGCTAACCTCGGACGAGCGTGCCAAGATTGGTATGTTCTGTAACCTGCCGGCGAAAAATGTAATCAGTGGCATTGATGTTGATAATATTTATAAAATCCCCCTTGCGTACGAGGGCCAACACGTCTTTGACATAATCGCGGATCACTTTGGTTTGCCCAATGCAATCGGCGATATGACACGATTTGAAAAGATTGAAAAGTATCTGGTCGCGGATATCCCAACGGTTAACATTGGTATTGTTGGAAAATATTTTGATGTGCCCGATGCATATAAGTCTTTGAACGAGGCTTTATTCCACGCCGGCATTCAAAACAATGTCCATGTAAAACTTAAAAAGATAAACGCTGAAACATTTACCCCCGACGATTGTGCGGACGTTGATGGTATCTTGGTGCCGGGCGGATTTGGTGTGCGTGGCGTTGCGGGCAAAATTGCGGCGGCGGGATATGCACGTGAAAACCGTGTGCCATATATGGGAATATGCCTGGGGATGCAGGTGGCGGTTATTGAATTTGCCCGCAATGTATTGGGAATTGCGGATGCGGATTCAACCGAATTTAACAAAAGTGCAACGCCAATTATAAACATAATGGCCGACCACGATGCGGCCGATATGGGGGGGACATTGCGCCTGGGGGCGTATCCGTGTGTAATTGTGCCGGATTCGCGTGCGTACGAAATCTATGGCGCTGAAAATATCAGCGAACGCCATCGTCACCGGTACGAGATGGATGTCACCTGGCGTGAAAAGTTTGAGGCCGCCGGTATGAAAATATCAGGCCTTAGCCCCGATGGTAAACTGCCCGAGATTGTTGAAATTCCATCGCACCCGTTCTTTGTTGCGGGACAATTCCATCCGGAATTTCAATCCAGCCCCTATACCGGGCACCCAATGTTTAATGCATTTATTGCGGCGGCCGCAAAAAATCATAAATAAAAAATCCCGGCGATTGCCGGGATTTTTTAATCCAGTGTTCGCAGGCTAATTTTATCTTCGTCCACGATAACCAGTTTGCCCATATTTATATTAAAGCGACGCGCGGCATTAAAAGCGTCACGCATACCAAATAACTGTTCATCGTAAATTGGGAATATGCCACGCGCCAAACATAACTGGTTCGCGGTGACAGATTCATTACATACCGCCACGATTGGAATATCTGGCTTGCGGCAAGAAATTTGAACCGCGATATCGGTGTCACGTGCAAATACAACAATGGCGGACGCTTTGTTCAAATACGCCATTGATGCAACTGATCGCGACCAATCATTTTCAGGTATATTTTCAACACGCGACCAATCAAACGGGTTTGCAATCGCGTCCATATCGGCGTGCGATAAAATCTTGTACATTGTTTCAATAACGTTTACCGGATTGATTCCGATTGTGGTTTCTTCGGACGTCATTGTTGAATCCGCGCGCAAATACGCAGTGTTTGCAACGTCTGTAATTTCGGCGCGTGTTGGAAATTCACTGGCCACCATAGAACCCAACATTTGTGTTGCAACAATCACCGGTTTGTTCATCTTGCGACATTCACGAATAATATGACGTGAAATTGCGGGCACGTCCTGGAATGGCACCTCTACCGCCAGGTCCCCACGCGCAATCATAATTCCATCAGCCGCGGCGGCAATATCGCAAATGCGTTCAACCGCGTTTGGACGTTCGATTTTTGCAATAATCTTTATCGGGTGTGCGGTGCGCTGGGTGATAAAGTCACGAACCTCTGCCACATCTTCTGGGCGTTGCACAAAAGAAATTGCAACATAATCTGGTTCTTTTGTAATTGCGTATTCCAGGTCGGCACGATCCTTTGCCGTCAGAACCGATGTGGCAATTTCCGTATCTGGCAAATTAAACCCACGACGTGACCAGATTTTATCCCCACGCAGGACGGTTGTTTCAACCGCATCATCGGTAACCGCGTCCACGCGCATTTCAATTTTTCCGTCGTTTAATAATACGCGGTCCCCAACGTTTAAAGATTTTAAAACATCAGCGTCTGGTAATTGTACACGTGTGCCGTCACCGGGGGTTGGGTCGTTATCAAATGTAAATTTCTGTCCGATTTTTAAATCGTACGGATTTTCAGTTGCAAAGTTCCCAATTCGATGTTTTGGCCCCTGCAGGTCAATCATCACCGCAACCGGTGTTTCCAGTTCTTCGGATATGGAACGAATAAGGTCAATTTTCTGTCCCTGGACATCGCCGGTATCGTGACTAAAATTCAGGCGACATACATTCACACCCGCAGAAATCATACGGGTTAAAGTCTGTCTGTCTTCACATTTTGGTCCAATAGATGCGGTGATTTTTGTATATTTATTCATATTTTTCCCTTCCTGTTTTTCTTGATTTTTTCGATTTATGGTATATCATAAAGTCATCAAATAAACAAGGGGAAAACAGAATGAAACAAGCAAATCACGGTGCAATTGATAATCAGCAATTAATTAGCATTATCGAAAGAATTGAAAAATTAAACGAAGATACGGCCGCAATCGCCGCAGATATCAAAGAAATTTATAGCGAGGCCAAATCCGCCGGCTATGACCCCAAATACATTCGCCAGATGATACGCCTGCGCAAGATGGACCCAGACGAAATCGACGAGGCAGACGAATTAACACAAATGTATCGCAACGCATTGGGTCTGTAATGAAAGCATTTACAAAAACAACCGAAGATTTTAACTGCGCCCATTGTGGCGCAGTTGTTCGTGGCAATGGCTATACAAATCATTGCCCAAATTGCCTGTGGTCGCGGCACGTTGATGAAAATCCTGGTGACCGTGCGGCAACGTGCGGTGGAATGATGCGACCAATTTCGGCCGCCCCCGACGGCACGCGTTTTGTTATTACGCATAAATGCGAAACCTGTGGTAAAATTAAGCGCCAACGCACATCAGATAATGATAATATCGATGCGATTATTGAAATTTCATGCGATAATTCGTTTATATTTGGAAAATAGTGTTGGATTTTAATTATTGACCGGGTGCGCAAAAATTTACTAAACTGCATTTGATGAGAATGCGGTTTATTCTTTTACCAATTTTATTACTGTGCGCGCCAACCTATGCGGCCCAGTATCGTGCGGCCTTGGTTGCCGATATGGATACCGGTCGTGTTTTATACCAGGAAAACGCCAACGAATTAAATTATCCGGCGTCCCTGACGAAAATTATGACATTGTATCTGACATTTGATGCGTTGGAACACGGGCGATTAAATCTGGATGACTATTTAATTGTGTCACAGTCGGCCGCAAATGCGGAACCGGTGAAATTGGGATTGCCGGCGGGTTCTAAAATCCGGGTCGAAGATGCGATAAAGGCGGTCGCCGTACACAGTGCAAATGACGTCGCGCGTGTGTTGGCTGAAAATCTTAAAGGCGGGCAAGAGGAAACGTTTGCCGACCTGATGACACGCGTTGCGCGTGAAATTGGATTGACGCGAACAAATTTTGAAAATTCATCGGGTCTGCCCAACGATGATCATATGTCAACGGCGCGTGATATTGCGTTGTTGTCTATGGCGGTGTACAAGCATTTTCCCCAGTATTGGAAGTATTTCGGGATAAAGTCTTGGACCTATAATGGCAAGACTTATACAAATGGTAATCGCCTGCTGGGGTCGTTTAATGGGTGTGATGGGATGAAGACGGGGTATACTAAAAAGTCCAAGTATTCATTGGTTGCGACCGCCCATCGTGGCAATGCGCATTTAATGTCTGTGGTATTGGGTGCGGAAAACAAAGATGTGCGTGCAAATGTTGCGGCGCAAATGCTGAACAAGGGGTTTGGAATGCTGGGGGTGTCACCGGAAACAATTGCGGCGACGGCACCGGTTCGTACGTATTCTGCGCCAAATGATACCAGTGCATCTGCGGCAACATTTAACGCGGCTTATACCGCGGCGACTGCCGCCGCGGTGCCGGAATATCGTGCGGCAAAACAGGTTGCGCCGGTAAAATCGGCGGTGGCGACGGGTAATGCGGGCGTTCAATTTGGTGCCTTTTCATCGCGCGCGGCGGCCGAAACCCAGGTTGCAAATGTAAAATCACGCTTGGGGGCGAATGCGGTTATTGAAACGGCGCCCAATGGAATGTTTCGTGTGCGTGTAAATGGCCTGACGGATGGGGCGGCACAAAAATTAAAATCAACCGCCACCACCAATGGTATTGACAGTTATGTTTTTCACTAGTATCGTGTGCATACAATGAATCCAAAAATAGAAAAGTTAATAAAATTATTTGCAAAATTACCGCGTGTTGGTTCGCGCGGGGGGCAACGTATAGTTTTGTCGTTATTACAGGATAAAACCGGCCGTGCCGAGGCATTGGCCACGTCTCTGATTGATGCGGCGCAAAATATTGCACCGTGTGCGTGCTGTGGGGTGCTGACGGGGCGGGGCGATTTATGCGAATTTTGTCGTGATGAAAATCGTGCAAATGGTCAATTATGTATTGTCCGTGACCTGTCGGATGTTTGGACACTTGAAAAATCATCGGTATTCCACGGCCGTTATCATATTATTGGCGGATTGCTGTCGGGGGCGGGCGGTGTGTTGCCGGATGATTTAAATATTAAGAATTTACCCGCGCGTATCGAAAATGAAAAAATAAGTGAAATTATTTTTGCGCTTCCCAATACGGTAGAGGGGAAAACCACCCAGCATTACATTATGTCTGCTATCGGTAATGTAAATAATGTTGCTTTTTCCGAATTGGCATCTGGGGTGCCATTGGGTGGTGATTTGGATTACATAGACGATGGCACATTAACACTGGCGTTTGGGGGACGTAAATCATTATGACGGACAATGTTGCAAATTTACCCCCGGTATCTGAAATGATGCGTGCGTCGGGGTTAGAGCCGAAAAAACAATTCGGACAAAATTTCTTGTTTGATTTAAACCTGACGGGTCGCATTGCACGCAGTGTACCCAACATTACAGAAATCCCCGTGATAGAGGTTGGACCCGGTCCCGCCGGTTTGACACGCGCATTGCTGATGGCGGGGGCAAAACGTGTCATCGCGATTGAAAAAGATAAAACCACCGAACCTATATTGTCGCAAATCATAGATGCATCTGCGGGACGTCTTAGTGTAATTTTTGATGACGCATTGCGTGTGAATTTTGCAGACCTGGGGGTTGGGGAATATGCAATATGTTCCAATTTGCCATATAATGTTGGCACGGAATTGTTAATCGGCTGGCTGCATAAAATGGCGGCGGGAGAACCGATAAAATCATTAACATTAATGTTCCAGCGCGAGGTTGCACAACGCATAACCGCGCACCCCGGCGATGAGCACTATGGTCGCCTGGCGGTGTTAACGTCATTGATTGCGGATGCCAAGATTTTATTTGATGTTCCAAATACGGCGTTTGTTCCGCGTCCCCGGGTGCAAAGTGCGGTTGTACAAATAATACCGAACGCTGAAAAACTCGCACGCTTGCGGGATTTGCAAAAAATCGAACAATTAACCGCAAAATTATTCGGCCAGCGCCGCAAAATGATACGCGCAATAATGCCGAATGTTAATTGGGAAAAATATGGACTGACGGGGACCGAACGCGCCGAAAAAATAAGTCCAGAAACATTTGCATTAATGGCGTTCGATTTGTTATAGTATTTTTGTAGTGGGGGGACAAATAACAATGCCAATTTCGGTTTTAATATTTCTAGGTGTCTTATTCGTATTGGTCTATGCGTTGCGAATGGCCAAGATTGGTGCGTTGGTTGCGTTCCTGTTTGCGGGCATATTGTCCGGTCCATATGTTTTTAATTTGTTCGAGATAAATGAAACGTGGCAATTCCTGGGTGATATCGGGATTATGTTTTTATGGTTTACAATCGGCCTGGAAATAAATATTCGCCGTTTATGGAATTTGCGTCATACCATCTTTGGCTTTGGCGCGGCCCAGGTTATGATGGTTGTGGTAATGCTGTTTCCATTGCTGTTTGGTGTGACGGTATGGTCCATTATGGGATGCGTGATGGTGTCGTTGATGCTTGCAATGTCCAGTACGTCATCCGCAATGGATTTATTAACATCCCGAAACCAATTAAATACAAATATGGGGCGCCAAACATTTTCAATTTTGTTGTTCCAAGATTTATTATCGATTCCCCTGCTTGCAATGTTACCGGTTTTTGCGGGCAAAAGTTTTGACCTGGGGGCCAGTGCGATTGACGTTATTGTTATCTCGGTGGCCCTTGTGCTAAGTGTGGTTGTTATTGGGCGCTTTATCTTAAATCCGCTATTAAAATTGGTTTCGAAATTAAAATCGAACGAAGCCTTTCTTCTTGCGGTAATGTTAAACATTGTAATTTGGGCGGTGCTGTTGGACTTGATGGGCCTGCCGGCGGGATTGGGGGCATTTTTGGCGGGTATGCTGATGTCTGAAACCGTATACCGTCACCAGATAGATGCCCAGATTGGACCGTATGCTACATTATTCTTGGCGCTGTTCTTTATTGTTCTGGGGATGGGCTTTAATTTGCCGATGCTGGGGGAAAATTGGTATATCGTCCTGGGCGGTTTGGTCGGGTTGATGGTGGTAAAGTTTGTTGCAATCTTTATGGTTGCACGTGTTCGCAATGTTGATATCCCAGATGCGACAATGATTGCACTGTTGCTGGCCAATGGTGGCGAATTTGGTCTGCTTATGTTACAGACGTTAAAGACATCTGGGATTCAGGCAATTCCCGCCGCGCACCAAGAAATTTTATCTGCGATAATTGTTTTGTCTATTATGATGACGCCAGTGTTGTTGGCGATATATGATTATCTGCGCCGAACGGGCAGGTTGATGATTGCGCGTACATCCCGTACACTAAGTGATGCCGACGATTCAATTAAACCAGACGTTATAATTTGTGGTTTTGGTCGTGTGGGACAAATTGTTGCGCAAATGCTGGATGCGCAAAATATAACATATCTGGCGATTGATATGGATGTAAGCACGATTATGATTGCGCGTGCACGTGGTCAAAATGTTGTCTATGGCGACACAACGAATGAACGCGTGTTGCGGGAATTTGGATTGCATCCGCGTAAAATTCGTGCGGTTGTTGTTGCGCTGGATAATGCGGGAACGGCGCGTTCCGCCGTGCGTGCCATACGGGCGATTGCACCACGTATGAAAATATTTGCACGTGCGCGCAATCTGGCCGATTCCAAGGTGCTGCTAAAAGACGGTGTCTTTTCTGCAACGCCTGAAACGATTGAATCCTCTTTCTTTCTGGGGCATCGGGTTTTAAATCACCTTGGCACATCTGATTCAGAAATCAAGAAAATGCTGTCCGAAATGCGTGCGGATAATTATATGGAATTATCATCGCAAATATCTGATAAACAGTGATAATAATCTTACTAAAAAGTCCCCATTTGGGGACATTTTATTTGCATTTGTATGGTGCGATTGCTATATTCTATGAAAACGGGAAAGTTACATGAAAAAGATAATATCAATTATATCAATAATACTGGCTGTGTTGGTCTTGGATATATTGTCCAAGGGGGTGTTGCTGTATCTGATTACGGGCGGTGTGCCGTTAATGGGGGCGGCGTGGGATTTGGTGCCACATCCATATTTAATGACGCCGGTCACTGGATTTTTTAACATAGTATTTACATGGAATTTTGGTACCGCGTTTTCGCTGTTTAATGGCCTGGGTGAATATGCGCCAATTGCGTTAATAATAATGACCGGATTTATTATCGGTGTGATTTTGTATTATTTATTTGCCCGCGCAAAAAGGTATGAAATTGTACCATTGGCATTGATTGCGGGTGGTGCGATTGGTAATTTGATTGATCGGGTTCGCTTTGGTGCGGTGGTTGATTTCTTGGACTTTCATATTGGCGGATATCATTGGCCGGCATTTAATATTGCGGATATTTGTATTGTGGTTGGCGTTGGACTGTACATTTTAAATTGGTATATTGCACGTCGCAAATGTTTGGAAAATTGTAACAAAGGATGTAAATAATTATGGTTCAGTATATGGATAGAAATTCTGGCTTTGCCCAGTGGAATGCGAATAAAAATGCCACCGCGAAAAAGTCTACGTTTGGTGGCTTTATGTGGTGGTTTTTAATATTTATTGGGATTTGGTGGTTGCTGGGGACTTGGATGGCGCCCAAGACGACGGACGTCCCGGTTGAAAATGCGCCTGTTGTTGATTTATCAAGTGTCCCAGCCACGACGATTGAAAATGATGACGTTTCTGCCCAGGTTCGTGGACTGCGCATATCGAATATCGCATTAAAAGATTTTACTGTTTCGGCATCGGATTCTACGCCCGTGACATTATTGGGAACGGATGGCGCGTATGCTGAATTTGGTTTGCTTGCCAATGGCACGACGGCACCAACGGCAACAACGGTGTGGAATAATAAAGATGGTGTATTTACGTGGCGCAATTCTGATGGTGTTGCGTTCTCGCGTAAAATTACGATTGATAATTATATGATAGTTGTCACAGACACGGTGCAAAATAACACAAAGCGCGACATATCTGTTGCGCCATATGGTCGCATTGTGCGTGCAAACGATGTGTCAAATTCTGCGGGGGTATCAACGGGCGCGATTGTATATGAAAACGATGATTTAGAACGCATTGATTGGCGTAAAATGGACAAACGTTCATATGCATACACGACAACGAATGGTTTCATAGGGTTTGCGGATCAATACTGGGAAACGATTGTTGCGTTGAATAATCTGGACCAAACGATGACATTGAAAAAGTCTGGCGCGGATTATGATGCGAATGTTTTGGCGGGCGCGGTTTCTATTGCACCGGGTGGAACGGCGGATATTGTATATAATATGTATGCTGGCCCATTAGAGCAGGGCGCACTTGACATCGCCACCAAATACATTGCGGGCATAGACGATACGGTTGATTATGGTTGGTTTGGTTTCTTGGCGCGTCCGATGTTATGGTTTATCAATACATTAAATGCGTTGGTAATGAATTATGGTGTTGCGATTATCTTGATGACATTGATTTTGCGTATGCTGATGTGGAAACTTACGCGCAAGTCCTATGCATCAATGATTGCGATGCAGAAAATGCAGCCTGAATTACAGCGGATTCAGAAATTATACGCCAACGATAAAATGCGCCTGCAAATGGAAATGATGAAAGTCTATCAGACGCACAAGATGTCGCCGATGTCTGGGTGCCTGCCGATGTTGATTCAGATTCCAATTTTCTTTGCCCTGTACAAGGCGTTATTGGTATCTGTTCAAATGCGCAGTGCACATTTCCTTTGGATAAAAGATTTGGCAACAATGGATCCATACTTTATTCTGCCAATATTGATGGGTGCGACAATGTGGTTACAACAATATCTACAAAGCGCACAAAAGGCAAAGTCTGCGGATAAAAATGATATTGCCGCCCAGACCCAACGAATGATGCGCTGGATGCCGATATTGTTTACGATAATGTTTGCGTGGATGCCGGCGGGATTGGTACTGTATTGGACGGTATCAAATATCTTTGGTATAGTTCAGATGTACATAATAAAACGCCAGAAATAACATAATCCCGCCAAATGGCGGGATTGTTTATTTGCGCAAAATCTTATACAGTGCCCACGGCGTCTGTATTCGCCAATCTCGGATTCTAATGACGCGCTTGGTTAAATCAACGCAACTATATGCCATATAAGGGTTAAAATCAGCGGGCACCACTGCACCATCGATATAAATAAATTTCCATCCGTGTGTCCGTAATATTTTTATATCACGCATCTGTAAAACTATTTTTTCGACGTGTCCGCGTTTTACAAATTGGAACAAAATTAACTTATCATCACGCGGCACAATTGGTGCCACGTGTTTTAGGTGTCTGCATAATATATTCGGAATAATTTTAGATGTTTTATTCGAGAAGGCAATAATAATCATAATATTTTTTCCTTACCTTTAATTATTCAATCCATCCGCGTTCGGTTGCCGCGATTTGTATCGCGTCCATTGCGCGCCGCCATTGATCCGCGGCGCGATTTTCCCGCCAGATATATTGATGTGGCGCACGACGTTTATCGCCAAATTCTTTCATAACTTGTAATTGTTCATCGGTCAGTTTTCCTGATAAATATAATTTAGTAATCAGCGTTTCTACATCAACCAGTTCACACGCGCGTCGCGTCCCGCGCATCCCATTATGTACAAATCCATTGCGTACAGATTTAGAATATAAAAACCAGAACCATAATTGCTCTGAATTTTGAAATTTTTCAGTGTTATAAATCGCTTGCTTTTGTTCCATAACTACATCTCCTTTGGTTTGTTTTGCGACCTATTAAGATTTATATCCTAAAAAACCGATTGTGATAAATACTACAACCGGCGGTTGATTGGTGAATCGGAATTTCGATTCGAATGGCAAATTTAATAAAATTGCCACGAATCGAAAATTCAGCCATATTCATCGTCATATGGCACCTTTTTGTTACAAAAAAATAGGCGTCCAAAAAATGGACGCACAAACACGCATATAAAAACCGTCATCTTGATATTCCGCTTATCTTATTATAAGTACCTTTGGTTAAAAAATAAAGTCCACCATATGGTGGACCGTGATAATTTTTTTTCGTCACAGTATCGGCGGGAAACAATCACCGCCCGTCGACGGACAGCAATTAAATCCCTGATCGCCCATATCGGTGTAAATTTCCCCCGCACAGCAGCCATTTGCATCCGGCAGGCTACCATCTTCGCAGGTCAGAACGGTTTCTGCCGCTTCGATAATAACTTCATCATCTTTGCTTTCAAACGGGTTTTCGATTGCGCCCGTTTCTTCGTCATATGTCAGTCCCAGAACCTGTTCATTATATGCCTGCTGACCCTGATTAGATATGTATGCAATACTGTTTTTATTGTTGGCATCTTGTTGGTTCTGGAATACTTGTTCCTGTTTTGCCATATTTATTGCCTGATAATTTTGTGACTGGCAATAGAACAACAGTGTCGCATAGTCATAACCACCACATTTTGTTGTATCCTTACACTTTGGGTCGACTGTTTTGTTCCCGTTCTTGTCGGTGGTGCAATATTCCGCCACGGCAAAAGAACGTACCTGGCCGGTCCAAGAGCCATCATCATAATTTGGTTTTGCATTATGTGCCCAACGTGCACGTTTTTCTTCGCCATATGCGGCCACGGCACATTTTTTATCAGATGAACCCGGTGCACCACAGGTCACCATCAAATCAACCGGCGAATAGACTGTGATACGCGTCCCCGCGGCAATTGTAAATGGCGGAACGGTATTATCCATCATATCAACCAGCAATTTTTGTGCCACCTGGTTCCAGGCGGTAATAATCTCGTTTTTTGCCAATTCTGATGAACGCACCGTACCACTTTGCACAACGGTGTTATTATCCAAATCAATCTGGTTTACAAATGCATCCGTCACCGGTGCAATCAAATTCACCGCCGCCGGCACAATTGCGGTCAGCATTGGCATAAAGAATTGTTCTATATAGTCCGTACTGCCGTATCCGGGTACGCCAACCTTGCCCTGGGAATCCGCCGAGAACGGATCATTAGCGCCGCCATCAAAATTAAATTCAACGCCATTCGGCAGGATAAATTGATACCATTTAATATTCATCCGGCCAACTGATGTATATGGCCCCGGTAACGTTCCAGTTACATACCCCAGCATCATTGTGCCCGTTGGAATAATGACGTTACGACCACTGTCTGAATAAACATTGCGGTCAACGGTTGCGCGCACTGGAATCCCATTGGCCAGGGCCTCTGCATCCGCGCGAACATCTGATACGATTGTGGCTGGAATCGGCTTATATTGACGCAACAAGAATTGTCGGTCGTGAATTTTGCTGGACACAACCGCCAGACCAGACGATTTGTATTCAACATCTGGCACCGGTGCATCCCGCAGGCCACCCATTTCTTCAAGGCCACCTGTGCCCAAACGTCCCATACCACTGGTTGTGCGATTTTCTGTATCAATCATAGATTCGCGTTGTGCGCTTGAAACTGGATTTGACAGTTCTGGCAATACTCCATTTGTTATAACGGCGTATCCAATATGGTCTGCGTCTGTGCCAATTTTTTTAGACTTATTTTTTATATCCGTTATTATCCCATTATCCGGATTATAAATACCGGTTGGACTTTCACATTCTGTATCGGAAAAAGGATGGAAATAGTATGCGCCCGCCTTTGGCTTAATCCATCCAATCTGTTGCCCTGAATTCCCATATCCTGGGAATGCAAAATCTGAACAAGATTCCGGTGGTGCCACATATTCGCTTTTGGCGCGTTCCGTGACCGTACCAAATGGTTTGGCCGGTGCGATTAATTCAATTTCAGGTTCTTCCTCAATAATTTCTTCTTCGATATCGTCTTCTGGTTCTGGGGTAACAATTTTTTCAACCGGTTTTTCAATAACCTTTTCTACGACTTTTTCAATAACGACCGGGGCGGGGGTATCGACCACGGGGGCCGTGGCACCCAACACCATCGTATATTTGTACGATTTTTTCATTTCATCTGGTTCATTAACCCCACGCCAGTCGATAAAGATTGGAACCCCACGCGCCGTCATCGCGGTCGTCGGCGTATAGTCTATTGTAATTGTGCACGCGAATCCGGCATTTATGTCGCCCGCATTCATACAGTTTGTATTAACCGACAACCCGTTAATATTCTGTTCGCGACGAACGTCCAAGACTTTTGCCGGCCCAGTTGCAGAGACTTTTATAATCTGTGTCTTTGATTGGCCCACAGTAACATCCGCCCAATCCAGCGCGTCCGGCGTTATCACCAGGTTGATTGGTGTTGAATCAACCGCTTCGATTTTTTTATTGGGTTTATTGCCGGTCAATAATAATGTCATAAGTATAAGAACAACCACAAACGCCACCGCCAGTAATAACCACTGAACACGCTTTGGTGTATTGTTCCGCCAATCTACAAAGGTCTTTTTTAACTTATTCATTTATTATCCCACACCCGGTTAAGAGACACTTACTGAATACGAACAACGTTACAACTTGCGCCACTGAATTTCAACAATTGGTCACACAGTTTTTGCGCCGTATCAATATCGGCCAACGGCCCAATGCGCAGGCGGTACAGGCGTGCCGATGTTGATTCCGCACCCAATTCTCCGACGCCTTGTTCATCAACGGCAAAGAAAACCTTGTCCTTGTACGGGGTCAACAGGCCCGCGCCATCGTCGCCACTAAATTTAGCCAGCAATCCCGTCCAATAATCATTCAATGCCTTGACCGATGGGTCGGATTTTAATTCAACCGCAACACCAGATTGGTTGCTGGTAATCAGTGGAATATTTGTTTGTGGCAAATACGCACCCGCCGTGTCGCGCACCGTCGGAACCATAGTCATTGCGGTGGATGCGCCGGCGGCCTGTGTCGTGCTGGTAAATCCGGCCGGCATATAGTATCCCGCACCCGTTGCCGCCGCGACCGATCCATTGCCAACAAATGTTGGACTGGTGGTGTAATTTCCGACATTCATATTCATTGCGGCCATATCCATATTGTACGCAATATTGTTCAGGGATTGCCCACTCATCATACTTTGTGCAACATTTGCCTCTGCCAACGCCATAACCGATGCAGTATCCGCAATAAGGAATGGCTTTTCACGTTTTTTAATGCAAACAATGCGTTGCCCACTGCGCAGAACCATATCCCCAACCGCCTCTACAATCAACAAGCGTCCATCTTCGCCGTCGGTACGGAATCCAACCGGGGATTCACCACCCTCAACCAACAAAGATACAACCGGACGTTGGGTCATAGAAATAACCTTGTCACCAAAATCGATATATGTAAATATGCGGTCGCGCCACACGCGTTCTGGTGCAATTACATAGTCGTCTGGATTTGGAACAAAGATGTCCAAATCAAAACGGAATTCGGACGGATCAATCTTCATAGACTTAATCCAGCCATAATCTTCGCCGTCAACACCAACGGTATTTGATGTTGTTGCCGGTTTATTAAATATAGATTTCATCCCCGCCCCAGACGTTGGTGTCGCCACCGCATTCGGCAAGGCCATATTGCCATCCAAAACGATATCCACCTGGGAATACGTGATTTCAGATGAATTCGTTGGTTCGGCGCGCAGATAGAATATGTACTTGTTGCCTGACTGTCCGTCAACAATCATATTTGTGTCACCGCCCATTGTTCCATCGTTTGGGGTTAGAAATATGGTGCCGCCACCTTTTTGCGCATCAACCTGGAACAGGCCACTGTCCCCAACAATAATATCAGAAATTTGTTCGCCGTTTGGCAATGATACCATAGTTACCATTCCGTTGCGTAATTTTAATGGCAATGTGCTGCCCTTGGACCAGGACAGTTGTGCATATCCCGGTTTAATACTGCCGGCGGTCATATTTGCGTTTGGATTATCCCAAGCCGCCTGGTATGACACCGCCGAATTTATATTGACCAACCCCAGCGCCATTCCAACGCATATCAGAGATACATTTAATTTTATTGCTTTTGCAAACGTCATATCTGCTTCCTTCCGTCTTTACTTTTACTTCTTAAAACCTGTTCAGTGGGTCGGTTTTATTAGATTTGTCACCATCCACAGACTCAACCGTGTATTGTGTCACACGAATTCCCAACGGGTTGTTCAATCTGTCTGTCCACTGTACTGTTTCGTCTGTACCAGATTCCAGTCTTAATACGATTGTATAATCTTTTGCGTCCACCTGTCCATCACTATTTTCACAAAACCAGCGAAATTTTACCGCGTACATATCATTGCCACGTGGTGTTATTGCGCCCGTTTCAAATTCGACCGGACATTTAAGTTCAAAGCTGGGGACTTCGTTCATCAACGCGGTCCACATTCTGGTCTGGGCAAAATCGTTAAAGACATCATCGGTTGACCACGCGCGCACAGCGGCGGCCGGATCGTTGGTCCATTTTTTGCGCATAACGTTAATATTTGATGAAATCTCGTTTCGGGCCTTGATGTATTCTTTGATAAATGCACGCTTGTATTGGCTTAGGTTTTCGTCCGCCGGCACCATATCGCGCAATGTGATTTCCAGTTGATGGCTTGGCTGTGTCATTAAAAAGAACACCTGGGGTCGGTTCAGTGGAAACATTTTATACAGTGTTATCAGCATAACGGCCAACACTACCACCGCGGTTGCAAGCACAAACGTCATCAATCTGGACATTAAAATTGGCGGTTCTACGCGGTTTTGCACTAAAATCTCCCCCTTGATTAAGTGGATTGTAGAAAAAAATACGTCGCATATGCAAGAAAAAATTGCAAATACAAAATCATATTATTGGATTTGTGTATGCGGGGGTGGAATTTTGTCTTGCGCCGGGGAATGAAAAATAATATAATATTTCCGCTTGATTTTTTGTATCTGTGTGCTATCCTGTCGCAGACTGTGGACGTGTGTGCGGTACAAAAAGACGGTTTTTACAGTTTCTAGGGGCATAGTTCAACGGTAGAATATCGGTCTCCAAAACCGCGGATGAGGGTTCGATTCCTTCTGCCCCTGCCAAATTCCAAAACGCAACATATTTGTGTTTTGGAATTCGGCAAAAGGTGGGCGGAAAATCGAACCCGAAGGAAATAGTGGTGTTGGGTTCGCATACGAGTAAGATTTTGCAAGTGTAACGATGCGAAATCGGTACGAGTGGTGAGCGAATGCGAACATTCCTTCTGCCCCTGCCACGAATATGGTCGTAATAATAAAAAGTGGACGTGTTTTATGAAGAAAATGCTGGAATATATCAAGTCTGTACGTCGTGAATGGTTCAAGATTGTGTGGCCATCGCGCGATACTGTGACGCGTGCAACGATTATGATTTTGGTGTTTTCGGCCATTGCGGCGCTGTTCTTCTTTGCGGTGGACAGTGTGCTGGGGGCGATTGTTAATTGGATTTTCTAAGAAACGGAATTGACAAAGGGTGCATACGATGGAAGAAAAAATGCAATGGTTTGTTGTGAATGTTCATACAAGTTGCGAAGACAAGGTTGCGCGTGGTCTGCGTGAACAAATTGATAAGCGTCGCTTGAATGCGTATTTCGGTGAAATTTTGGTTCCCACGCGTGAGGTTACTGAAATCAAGGGTGGAAAACGCGTAAAGACGGAACGTAAATTCTTTCCAGGCTATATCGTTGTTCAGATGGTTATGAACAATGAAACATTTACGCTGGTAAAGCAGATTCCCCAGGTTGTTATGTTCCTGGGCGCGAAACAAAAACCAATCGCGGTCAGCGAAGAAGAGGCGCGTCGCCTGATGAAACAGGTAGAAGAGGGCGCGGTCGCAATGGATGATATCGAATACACTGTTGGTCAAGAGGTACACGTTATCGATGGGCCTTTTGCAGGCTTTAACGGTATCGCGTCCGAGGTCGACAATGTAAAACAGAAAATGACCGTAACTGTACTGGTGTTTGGTCGTGAAACCAGTATGGATTTGGAATTCGACCAGGTTGAAAAGGTTTAGGTCCGTATGAGAAAGCTTATGTCTCTGTCAGATTGTTCTAAGCCTCTTTCTGCGGAAGAGTCCAAAGAGCTTGAAGGGGTATTTCGAGAAATTCGGGTTCTGGCAGAAAGATGGGAGCGTGAGTGTAAGATGAATCAAATGCGTGCCGCAGAAAGTGCCAAGAAGATAATTCTTCGCTAGGCGCAAAAGATTTTTGTGGTTTTCTGAAAAATATTCAGTAAAATCACACGACGCGTGGTAGATACGCCATATCGTACCACGACACTAACCAAAAAAATGGAGTGAAAAATGGCAAAGAAAGAAGTTAAGGGATTGGTCAAATTGGTCGTCCCTGCAAAACAGGCAAATCCTGCGCCTCCAATTGGTCCGGCGTTGGGTGCTGCTGGTGTTAACATCGCAGAATTCTGCAAACAGTTTAACGATAAAACATCTGATAAAGAACCGGGTATGCCGATTCCATGTATTATCACTGTTTACACAGATCGCAGTTTCGAATTTATTATGAAATTGCCACCTGTATCGTACTATATTAAAAAAGCATTGAAATTGAAAATCGGTTCTCATAAACCGGGGCGCGACTTTGTTGGTACATTGACCCAGGCCCAGGTAAAAGAAATCGCCGAAGCAAAAATGCCTGACTTGAATTGCTCTACCATTGAATCCGCTATGAACATCGTTGCGGGTCAGTGCCGTTCTATGGGCGTAAAGGTGGAGGAATAATATCATGAAACTGACAAAGAAACAGCAAACTTGGAAAAATTTGGACACAGACAAAGTGTATGCCTTGTCTGAAGCAATTGAAGCATTGCGTGAATATGCATCCAAGAAATTTGATGAAACATTGGAAATCGCTATCCGTTTGGGTATCGATGTGACCAAGGCTGACCAGAATATTCGTGGTATGTTGTCCCTGCCAAATGGTACGGGTAAAACGGTTCGTGTTGCGGTATTTACTGAAAATGCGGCCGACGAAGCGAAATCTGCCGGTGCCGATGTTGTTGGTGGCCAGGATTTAATTGACGCGGTTGCGGCGGGCAATATCAATTTTGACCGTGTTATCGCGACACCTGATATGATGCCAAAAATGTCAAAAATTGCACGCGTATTGGGACCAAAGGGTTTGATGCCGAATCCAAAATTGGGTACGGTTACAAACAACGTTGCGGACGCTGTTAAAACGGCCAAAGCGGGTCAGATTGAATACCGTGCTGAAAAGAAGGGTATCATTCACGCTGGGATTGGTAAAATGTCATTTACAACCGATGCATTGGTTGAAAATGCAAATGCCTTGATTGAACAGCTGAAAAAGATTAAACCTGCATCAGCCAAGGGTCAGTATATCTTGGGTATTTCCGTTGCGACAACCCAGGGCCCAGGTCTGAAAGTAGATGCAAAATAATTAAATGCGACGTGTGTGAAAAACATACGTCGCATAAACAGATTTCTGTCCAAGACTGATGGTGTGACGAGAACGTTGCTTAATTGCCATCATAGACAAAGAACAATTCTTTGGGGCAGGAACCAAAGCCCCACCCGGGGCAACCCGGATGGAAAGTTAACAAAACAGAAGCTTGAAGGAAATAAAGATGAAACGCGAAGAAAAATCAGATTTGATTTCAGCGTTACAGTCGTCCCTGAAAGAAGCGAACGGTGTTTTCGTTGTTGAAAACCACGGCTTGACCGTACAGGAATTTGAGGGTCTGCGTAATGAATTGCGCCCATTGGTTTCCGTGTTCAAAGTCGTTAAAAACCGTTTGATGAAATTGGCGTTAAAAGACACCGATTTCGAACCTGTATCCGATATGCTGAAACGTCCAACCGCGGTTGCGGTTGCAACAGACGGCTTGGCGGTTACCAAGGTATTGGCAAAATTTGCGGAATCACACCCAAATTTGACAATCGTTGGTGGTAAAATGGATGCGGACGTTCTGGACTGTAACGGCGTATTACAATTATCCAAGCTTCCTTCCCTGTTGGAAATTCGTGGCACTATTGCGCGCATCTTGGTCGAACCTGCGTCGCGCATTGCACGAGTATCGGCAGAGTATGGAAAAAAAGAACAATAAAATCAGAATATTTTATTCTGACCTAAAACAAAACTTAGGAGTAAAAAAATGGCAGACATTCAGAAATTAGTTGAAGAATTGTCAAAATTGACCGTTTTGGAAGCAGTTGAACTGTCCAAAGCGTTGGAAGAAACATGGGGCGTTAGCGCCGCTGCTGCTGTTGCAGTTGCTGCGGGTCCAGCTGCCGCTGCCGCCGAAGAAAAGAGCGAATTTGACGTTGTACTGGCCGAAGTTGGTGCAAACAAATTGGCTGTTATCAAGGCTGTAAAAGACATCACAGGTTTGGGTTTGGGCGAAGCGAAAACTTTGGTCGAATCTGCACCAAAGGCAGTAAAAGAAGGCGTTGCCAAAGATGAAGCTGAAAAAATGAAAGCTACAATCGAAGCCGCCGGTGCCAAAGTTGAATTGAAATAATTCAACCCGGAACCGAATGGTTCATAAAAAATCTGCCGTATGAAAATATGGCAAAAACGCCGCCCGTGTGGGATGAAAATCCCATACGGGCACAAAGGCGTAAAATACAGACAATACGATAATATCGAAAATCGTTTGCACAAAACGCACAGAAAAAAGGACTAAAACCGATGGCAGTAATCCAGAAACTTAGAAAATCTTTTGGTAAAAGTTTTTTGCAAACTCCGCTTCCTGATTTAGTTGAAATTCAATACGATTCCTACAAAGACTTTTTGCAGGCTGACGTTGCGCCGCAAAACCGTAAAAACATTGGTTTACAGAACGTGTTCTCGTCAATGTTCCCAATCAAAGACTATGCCGGCATTGCCGACCTGGAATTTGTGGAATATACATTGGACAAGCCTGTTTACAATGTAAAAGAATGTATGCTGCGCAATATGACATATTCCAGCAAGCTGAAATTGAAGCTGAGATTGATTTTATGGGATGTCGCAGAAGATGGTAAAAAGACTCTGCGTGACATCAAGGAACAAGAAATATTTATGGGCGAAGTGCCGTTAATGACCGAACGCGGCAGCTTTATCGCATCCGGCGTAGAACGTGTTATCGTTTCCCAGATGCATCGTGCCCAGGGCGTTGTGTTTGCAACAACCAAAGAAGCCAAGGTTGCGGGTAATCCGATTACATACACTGCACGTATCATCCCAGAACACGGTTCTTGGATTGATTTCGAAGAATCCAAGGGTGTAATCTATGTCCGTATCGATCGTCGTCGCAAGGTGCCTGCAACGGTTCTGTTGCGTTGCCTGCCGGCCGCCGAAGATGAAAAGAAATGGTTGGCAGAACCACGCAAGACAACAATCCGTGGTATGAGTGACACAGAAATTCTGGGGACTTTCTATAACCGCATTGGCTTGAAATTTGACGGCAAATTGTGGACCGGTGATGTTGCATCATTCGAAGGTTTGGATAAATACCGCCTGAATTATGATTTAATTAATCCAAAAGATAAAAAAGTCTTGGCGTCCAAGGGTGATCGTTTGAACGCGAAACGCTTGAAAAAGATTATGGATGCATCCAAGACGTTCGGTATCCTGCCAGAATCTTTGATTGGTGAATATCTGTTTGATCCGATTATGTCCGGGGACGAGGTTGTAATGCCATCCGGCACAGAAATCACCGAAGAAGTCTTGAATGATTTGGATAAAATGAATGTCAAAGAAATCAGCCTGATTTCCATTGACAACACCACAATCACGGCCCATATGCGTAATACTTTGTTGGCTGATAAAACCACAAATCGCGAAGAAGCCTTGATTGAAATCTATAACATTATCCGTCCGGGTGAACGCCCAACATTAGAGGCTGCAATCAATCTGTTTATGCGCCAGGGCTTTGAACCGGCATACTATGATTTGTCGGCGGTTGGTCGTTTCAAGATGAACAAACGTTTGAAAATTGATTCTGGTAAAAAGCCAGAAGATGAACGTCTGTTGACCAAGTCTGATTTCTTGGCGGTATTAAAAACATTAACAAACATTATTGACCGCAAAGACACGGTTGATGATATTGATAACCTGTCAAATCGTCGTGTTCGCACGGTTGGCGAATTGTTGGAACAGAATTTCCGCACCGGTATGATTCGTATCGAACGCCTGGTTCGTGAAGCATTGTCCAGTCCAAACATTGCCAATATGCAACCCCAGGATGTTATCAATGTAAAGCCGTTGATGTCATTGGTGTCTGAATTCTTGGGAACATCACAGTTGTCCCAGTTTATGGATGCATATAATCCATTGGCTGAATTGGAACACAAGCGTCTGATTTCGGCATTGGGGCCGGGTGGTTTAAACCGTGAACGTGCGGGTATTGACGTACGTGACGTTCATCCAACACACTATGGTCGTTTATGCCCAATTCACACACCCGAAGGTGCAAATATTGGTTTGATTAACCACTTGTCATCTTATGCACGTGTAAATCCATACGGCTTTATTGAAACGCCATACTATGTGGTTGAAAACGGCCGCGTGACAGACAAAATGGTATACCTGACCGCGGACGAAGAATTGGGTCACAAAATTGCCCAGGGTAACACCCCAACAACAAAAGACGGTGTCTTGGCCGATGAAACGGTAACGGCGCGTGTTGATGGCGAATTTACAATGGTACCAAAGGGCGAAGTTGACTTAATCGACGTTGAACCACGCCAGGTGGTATCTATTGCAACGGGCTTGATTCCATTCGTTGAAAACGACGACGCGAACCGTGCATTGATGGGTTCGAATATGCAGCGCCAGGGCGTTCCATTATTGCGCGTCCAGGCCCCATTGGTCGGAACCGGTATCGAACGCGAGGTTGCGCGTGATTCCCGCACCGGTAAGGTTGCAAAACGCAGTGGTGTTGTTGAATCTGTGGATGCAAACCGTATTGTGGTTAAATGTATGAACAGCCGCAACGTTGTAACCGGTGTAGATATCTATAACCTGGAAAAATTCGAACGCAGCAACAGTGAAACCCTGGTTCACCAGAAACCATTGGTAAAGGTTGGCGATCGTATTTCTGCGGGCGACATCATTGCCGACGGTTCATCTATGAACTATGGTGAATTGGCATTGGGTCGCAACGTATTGGTTGCGTTTATGCCGTGGCGTGGATATAACTACGAAGACTCAATCGTTATCTCGGAAAAGATTTCTCGTGACGACGTATTTACATCTGTAAAAATCGTTGAAAAAGAATTCAAGGTACGTGATACACAATTGGGCCCGGAAAGTTTCACCCGCGACATTCCAAACGTCAGCGAAGAAGCATTAAAGAATCTGGACGAATCCGGTATTATCTATGTTGGCGCACGCGTAAAACAGGGCGACATCTTGGTTGGTCGTGTTTCACCAAAATCTGAAACATTATTAACCCCAGAAGAAGCGCTGTTGCGTAACATCTTTGGTGAAAAGGCCTTGAATGTAAAGGATACGTCACTGCGCGTTGGTCCAAACGAAGAAGGTACAGTTATCGGTGTTAACGTTCTGACCCGTCACGGGGTAAAGAAAGACGAACGTACCCAGATGATTGAATTGCAGAAAATCGAAAAGATTAACAAAGACCGCGAAGAAGAAACAAACATCATCGAAAAGGGCTTTGCCGACCAAATCTTCCAAATTGCAGAGGGTATGGTTATCGAATCCGGCACCGGCAGTTTGAAACCTTTTATCGGTAAAAAATTGACCGCCGAGGTATTCGAAGGCATCCGTCCATCTGATGTGAAAAAGTTGGTCGTTAAAAACAAAGAAGCACAAGCGAAAATTGATGAACTGCGTGAACAGCACGTTCTGAAGTTGAAGCAGTTGAACGAAGAAGCCGATGCCGAAGTTGCCAAAGCAACCGAAAGCAATTCTTTGAATGCCGGTGTCTTGAAAGAGGTCAAGGTTTACATCGCGCACAAAATGAAGTTGCAGCCGGGTGACAAAATGGCGGGTCGTCACGGGAACAAGGGTATCGTGTCCAAGGTTGTACCGGTCGAAGATATGCCACACTTGGCGGACGGGACCCCTGTTGACATTGTTCTGAACCCATTGGGCGTACCATCACGTATGAACATTGGTCAGATTTTGGAAACCCACCTTGGTATGGCGGCACGCACATTGGGTGCACAAATTGGCGCCGTTTTGGACGAAGTAAAGGCAAAACGCGCGGTTACCGATGACCTGCGCACCATTATGGGCAAGGTTTACGGTACCGAGGTCGCAGAAAAACTGGAAAAAATGACGGACACAGATGTCCGTGCCCAGGCGGCCTTGTTGCGTGACGGTGTTCCAATGGCAACCCCAACATTTGACGGTGCAACACCCGAAGATATTCGCAGTATGTTGAAATTGGCGGGTCTGCCGGAAACGGGTCAGTTTGATCTGTACGACGGTATGACGGGTGAAAAGTTTGCACGTCCGGTAACAGTTGGCGTTATGTATATGTTGAAACTGCATCACTTTGTTGATGAAAAGATTCACGCACGTTCAATTGGTAACTATTCATTGGTAACGCAACAGCCATTGTCTGGTAAGGCCCATATGGGTGGCCAGCGTTTGGGTGAAATGGAGGTGTGGGCACTGGAAGCCCACGGTGCCGCCCACCTGTTGCGCGAAATGTTAACGGTTAAATCTGACGATATCACCGGCCGAAACAAGATGTACGAATCCATCATTTCCGGCAGCAATGATATCCAGACCGGAACCCCAGAAGCATTCAACGTATTCGTTCGCGAATTGCGTGGATTGGGTCTGGCAATGACACCAAAGAAAGTAGATTAGTTGTTAGCATTGGTGTGGGGCATCATCTCCACACCCTAACCACTAGCCACTAACAACTAAAAACTATTTTAAAATGGAGCAAAATATAATGAGCAATATGTTGCAAAAGATATTTGGACAAATCGAAACCAAGGAACAGTTTGATGCATTGCGTATTACCATTGCGTCACCCGAAGAAATTCTGTCCTGGTCAAATGGCGAAGTGAAAAAACCTGAAACAATCAATTATCACTCGCTGAAACCAGAGGCCGAAGGACTGTTCTGTCAGCAGATTTTTGGTCCGGTCAAAGATTACGAATGCGCCTGTGGTAAATATAAACGCATTAAATTCCGTGGCGTTGTTTGCGAACGTTGCGGCGTGGAGGTTGGCCCATCCGCCGTTCGTCGTGAACGTATGGGGCATATTAAATTGGCAATGCCGGTTGCGCATACGTGGTTTTTGCGTGAGGGCAAGATTGCAACCCTGTTGAACAATCTGCCACAAAAGAAACTGGAACAGGTTATTTCATACGACGCATACATTGTTATTGAACCGGGTTTAACAAACCTGAAACTGTACGATGTAATCAGCGAAGATGAATACCAGGCCGCCGTCGAAGAATTTGGCGCGGATGCATTCCGCGTTGGTATCGGTGCCGAAGGTGTTCGTTCAATCATTGAAAACCTGGATATGGGCGATGAACGCACACGTCTGCGCGCGGAATTGGCGGATACAAAATCTGAAACAAAACGCAAATCTATTATTAAACAATTAAAATTGGTCGAAGCCTTCTTGGATTCCAAGACCAATCCAGCATGGATGATGCCGGATATTATCCCGGTTATTCCACCAGATATGCGTCCATTGGTAACATTGGATGCGGGTCACGTTGCGGCATCTGACCTGAATGATTTGTATCGTCGCGTTATCATTCGTAACAACCGTCTGAAACGCTTTATGGAAATGCACGCACCAGACATCATCGTACGTAACGAAAAACGTATGTTGCAAGAGGCGGTTGATTCCCTGTTCGATAATGGTCACAAGGCGCGTCCAATGGTTTCCCAGAACCGCCGTCCATTGAAATCATTGTCTGATTCATTGCGCGGTAAATCTGGTCGTTTCCGTATGAATATGTTGGGTAAGCGTGTGGACTATTCTGGTCGTTCGGTTATCGTATCTGGCCCAACATTGAAACTGCACCAGGTGGGTTTGCCAAAAACAATGGCACTGGAATTGTTTAAACCATTTGTTTATGCACGCTTGTTGGCCGGGGACTATGCAAATACATTGAAAACCGCCCGCAAGATGGTTGAAAACGGCGAAGATGTCGTATGGGAAATCCTGGAAAAGGTTATCTATGAACATCCAGTTCTGTTGAACCGTGCACCAACATTGCACCGTCTGTCCTTGCTGGCATTTGAACCAGTATTGATTGAGGGCAAGGCAATCCGTCTGCACCCATTGGTATGTAAGGGCTTTAATGCTGACTTTGACGGTGACCAGATGTCTGTTCACGTTCCAATTTCCTTAGAGGCACAGTTAGAAGCACGCACATTAATGTTGTCATCGAACAACGTATTGTCGCCTGCGAACGGTGAACCTATGATTGTTCCATCCCAAGATATGGTATTGGGTGTTTATTACATCTCGTTGATTGATGGCGAACACACCGATAAATCACCACGTTTTGCGAATATGGACGAAGTGAAATTGGCCTTGGAAAACAAGACAATTACACTGCACACACCGATTGTTGCACGTATCAACGGCAAAACATATAAAACAACGGCGGGTCGTATGATTTTGGGTGAATTATTGCCAAAGTCTGACAAAATGCCATTTGATTTGGTGAACAAGGTTATGCCGGTGAAAGAAATCAAGGCTTTGTTGGCAACGACATACGAACGTTGTGGCGACAAAGAAACGATTTTGTTGGCAGACGCGCTGAAAAATACTGGTTTTGAACAGGCCGCACGCAGTGGTATTTCCATTGGTTATGACGATATCGTTATTCCAGAAGAAAAGAAAGAAATCATCGCGCAATCTGAAAAGGCCGCCGAAGAAATCGAAGAACAATATCAGAACGGTTTGTTGTCTGGTGGTGAACGCTATAACAAATTGGTCGATATGTGGCAGAAAACAACCGATAAACTGGGTGATATGGCATATGCTGCGCTGGGTAAATCAACCGGTGACAATTGGAATTCTGTATATATGATGGCGTTATCTGGTGCCCGTGGTTCCAAACGTCAGATTCAGCAGTTGGCTGGTATGCGTGGTATGATGCAGAAACCAGACGGATCTATTATTGAGGTTCCAATTATCTCGAACTTTAAAGAAGGTCTGACTATGTCTGAATACTTTACATCCACCCACGGTGCGCGTAAGGGTATGTCGGACACGGCATTAAAGACTGCTGACGCGGGTTACCTGACACGTCGTTTGGTTGAATTGGCACAAAATACCGTTATCACCGAACACGATTGTGGAACAACTGAATTCATCACGGCAAAGCCGGTTTATACGGGTTCAACACTGTCGGTTCCATTGGGGGATGTTGTATTGGGTCGCACGGCGGCACACGATATTGTTCACCCATTGACCAAGGAAGTCATTGTTCCCGCCGGTGAATTGATTACCAAGGCCGCATCCAAGGCGATTAACGAATCCGGTCTGCCATCTGTTGATGTTCGCAGTGTTCTGACGTGTTGCAGTGACGGTCTGTGTGCGAAATGTTATGGTATGGACCTGTCACGTAATGCATTGGTACACGTCGGCGAAGCCGTTGGTGTTATCGCGGGTCAGTCCATTGGTGAACCAGGTACCCAGTTGACATTGCGTACCTTCCACATTGGTGGTATTGCGGCCGGTGGCACCGACAGTCACTTTATCGAAGTTCCGGTTGCGGGTCGCATCAAATTGATTGGTGTTAATACAATTAAGAACAGCGCAGGTCGTGTTGTTGTCTTGTCACGTAATGGTAAAATTGCCATTGTCGATGACGCGGACAAAGAATTGTTCAGCTGTGCATTACCGTACGCATCAATGTTGATTGTTAACGATGGCGACAGCGTTGAAAAAGGCGCCAAGGTTGCCGAATGGGATCCATATTCCAACACAATCATAGCCGAGGCCGATGGTACCGTAAACTATAACGACTTGGTTGAAAACGTATCGTTCCAAGAAGAAGTTGATTCTATGACCGGTATCGTTTCACGCA
Source organism: Alphaproteobacteria bacterium (assembly GCA_015062485.1). Lineage (GTDB taxonomy): Bacteria > Pseudomonadota > Alphaproteobacteria > Rs-D84 > Rs-D84 > Enterousia. The sequence continues at coordinate 44,991 of SUUO01000004.1, read as the reverse complement.
AGGTTATTAACTGGAAGACAAATACCAAGAAAGCCCTGAAACCGGCGGTCACATTGGTCGATGCCAAGGGTAACGTGATATCTTTGGGTGGTAAAAAGATTGCAGAATATTTGCTGCCAATCTATTCTATCCTGAATGTTGCAAATGGCGACACGGTTCACGCGGGCGACATTTTGGCACGTATCCCGGTTCAGACAAAGCGTACCGGCGACATTACGGGCGGTCTGCCACGTGTTAACGAGTTACTGGAAGTACGTCGTCCAACAAATCCGGCCTTATTGGCGGAAATCGATGGTACGGTTGATTTAGAAGATGCAAAATCAAAAATCATCATCCGTATTGAACCGACCGACGGCAGTGCACCGGTTGAATATGCGGTGCCAAAGGGTACAAACCTGTTGGTTCGCAGTGGTGACGTTGTCAAGAAGGCTGACAAATTGGTTGATGGTGACCCTGTACCACAAGATATCTTGCGTATCCTGGGCCAGAAAGCCCTGGCAACATTTATGGTTGACCAGATTCAGCAGGTTTATCGCCTTCAGGGTGTGACGATTAATGACAAACACATCGAAATTCTGATACGTGAAATGACACGCCGTGTTGAAATCACGAATCCGGGTGATACCGGCTTCCTGATGGGCCAGGTTGTTGACCGTGTCGATTTCGAAGAAGAAAATGCCCGTGTTGCCCGTGACGGTGGCCGTATTGCCGAAGCGTCCCAGGTCTTGGTTGGTTTGACACGCGCGTCCCTGACATCACGTTCGTTTATATCGAACGCATCGTTCCAACAGACAACCAAAGTGTTGGTAGACGCCGCAATTTCCGGTTCAACCGACAAATTGGTTGGTATCAACGAAAACCTGATTGTTGGTCGTTTGATTCCAATTGGAACGGGTGCATATGTCCGTCGTGTACGCGAAATCGCCAAAGAGGAAGAAAAGGCGGAACGTCTTGCACGCGAAGGCAACACCCAGCAGCAATTGTTGGATATATAAAAACCAACACATCCCCGGTTAAAACCCGGGGGTGTGTAAACTTTTGCTTGCAAAACGGGAATATTTGAATAAAATAAGCATTCGGAAAATATAAAAGGATAATAAAATGGCAACGCCAAGAAGTAAAACAAGTAAATCACGCAGCGCCCAGCGTCGCTCTCACGATGCATTGTCAGTTATGCCAAGCAGCGTATGCAAGGTCTGCGGTGAAAAGAAGCGCCCACATCACGTTTGTGCGGCTTGTGGTGCAAAATAATTTAACTAAAAATTCGGGGCAGATTTGACCGCGGGCCCGTGGTCTGTCTGCCGTTTTTTATATTGCTATGTCAGAACAAAAGAAAATTATTGCCGTTGATGCTATGAGTGGGGACAAGGGCCCATCGGCCGTCCTGGGGGGCATTAACCAGTTCTTATATCAAAATGGCGAAGACAAAGTTCATTTCCGCCTGTTTGGTGACGAAAAACGTCTGCGCCGTATGTTGACTAAATACCCGCGCGTCGGCCGTAATGTAGAGGTTGTACACGCCCCCGGCGTTATCAAGGGGACGGATAAAATTATGGATATCGTTCGTCACGCCCAGGATACGTCTATGTATATGGCAATCAAAGACGTCCGCGAGGGCAACGCCGCCGCCGTCGTCAGTGCGGGTAACACCGGTGTTTTGATGTCGCTGTCAAAATTGGCATTAAAGACGGTTGATGGTATTGCACGTCCGGCGATTACAACGATGTTGCCATCTGGTGCCGGCGATGATCGTGTGGTCGTTTTGGACCTGGGGGCAAATGTTCAGTGTGATGAATCTATTTTGTTTGACTTTGCCGTCCTGGGCAGTGTTTATGCCGAGGTTATCGGAAAAATGCCAAAACCAAAATTAGGTGTACTGAATATCGGATCCGAAGAAACCAAGGGTAACGAAACCCTGGTGCATTTGAATCACGTTCTGACCGAACACAAAGATGAATTACCGTATGAATATCTGGGCTTTGTAGAGGCCAATGATATCAGTGCCGGCCGCGTTCAGGTGGTTGTCACCGACGGCTTTACCGGTAATATCGTATTAAAAACGGTCGAAGGTACCGCAAAATTGATCAAGCGTGTTATCGTTGAAAACTTCAAGAAATCAATTTTGGCGATGATTGGTGCGTTCTTCTTGGTTCACGTATTTAAACGGTTAAAGCATAAAATTGACCCACGTTCATATGCGGGTGCGGTGTTCCTGGGGCTAAAGGGGTTTGCGGTAAAAACCCACGGCAACAGTGATGCATTGGCATTTGCAAATTCGTTAAAGTACGCATCAGATTTGATTCACGCAAATTTAAATGGTCTGATTGCAGAACGTGCAAAATCTGTTGAATCGATACGCAGTCAGTTACAGCAAGAAAAACAATAAAAATCCCGGCGATGCCGGGATTTTTTACTCCATCGCACACGCATCTGTAAATTCGTATGTACCGGATTCATCCGTAAAGGACATCCCGACCGGCGCATACATTATGCAATCCCCCGCGGGACTTTCCACCAAACACGATTCCGCCGTGCCAACGGCGATTGTGCCGCTGGTGCAACTGGTTGCAAGGGTGATATATGGCCTGTCAATCACGATATATCCCGACGGACAGGTATCTATTGTAACACAAAGACCGTTTTGACATATCAAACCACTGGCACAAAGTTTTTGTGTATCAAGATAATAAACTGCATCTCCTAATTTTGTGCTACAGGATTCTCCAAGGACGGCGGGCGCTGCACAATACCTCAATAATTCGCCACTTTTTTGTGAACATACCAGCGATGCGCAATCTCTGTTCGCTATGCACCTCTCACCATTGGCCTTTTCAGTGGCGGCGTGCGCGACAATCGGCACAAAAGACATTAAAAATATTAATCGTTTCATTCGCGCCACCTTAGTTTGATATTGAACCAAACATCGCGGACCGGAAGGTGGAAGAGTTGCTGACGGCGCTCGCACAGTCGCCATTACAGCCGGGCGCACAATAATCCGCGTCATCGGCAGCAAAGGCTAACACCCAAGACGACACGGCTGGACTTATCATCTTACACCAACAATAGCGATTATTTGCAAATCCTGCTGCGCTATCATATGTAGTGAAGCTATCCGACAGGTCTTTATATGAACCGCTTTTGCTACCACATACGCCGATTCCGCGTACTGTCACATTGGGAAATGTTACGGACCATTCAGCTTTCGAACCCGGATTGACATAACTTGTCCCGTTAACACTGGCATCCAATGCCACGCATTGTTGGACCGCTGTTGCGGGTGCGGTCAAAATCGCGCACGTCGCGGTTAAAAATAAAAGTTTTTTCATTTTCAATCTCCTTTCTTTTGTTTTATTCGCGAAAAAAACAAAAACCACTGAAAAACTTCAAGTGGTCAGGAGGTTCAAGACAATCATAGGAATTGTGTGCTTATTCAATATATTCACAGCCCTCCTGACCATTGGCCAGGAGCGTTTTTATCGGAACATACACTCGCCCTGTATATTGTACAGGTTGGCTTTCCGATACCTATGCACGGGTCTTGACACCCCATTATGACAATTTGTCATAACACAACAATTATAACCAAATCTTTTCCCTTACGCAATTGCTTAGATAAATAAAAGTTTAGTTAAGTAAGCACAAATAAAATTTTGTAAAAATTTTGTCATCCCGTGGCTTGACCACGGGACCCAGGTCATATTTCCTCTTTATTTGCTTTCACCTGGATTCCGGTGTCAAGCACCGGAATGACAAAAACGTGAAACGTTTTTGTAAACTGATTACTGCGCTAAACTTTTATTTATCTAAGTATTTATGTACTTGTCCAACGAAGTATTTTGCGAAGTTGGATTCATTGTTTGCACTTTGAACTTTGCACTTTGAACTTTAAAAAATCCCCCGAACGGGGGATTTTTTATACAAACTTTTCCGGGACCAGGCTGCATATCGATTTCCAAACACGCCGGAAAATGGATGTGTCAGGTGCACGCTTGTGAACCTGGGGCTTTTTATCGCCGGGGCGACTGCCGGTCCAGACGGGATCTCCGTCTTCATCCAATGTGACGCGCCACGACGTCTGGGTGTCTTTTAAAATCATCGCGCGCAGTTTGTCTGCAAAATCACGGCTTTCGAAAATGGCCACATTTTCCGTGTTGTAATATGCACTGCGTGGATCCAGGTTGAAACTGCCTATCCAGGAAATATCATCGTCAAACACCATTGTCTTGCTGTGCAGAACCGAAAAACTGGATTGTTTTCTTTCGCGGTCGTGTTCTTTCCCGCGTAAATTTTCCGCAGACACCATAAATTCGTACACGTCCGCCCCAGATTCAATCAGTTGTTTGCGATACTTTTCCCATTTTGCATACACTGTTGGTGCATTTGTCGATGCCAACGAATTCGTGACAATCGTCATATGTACGCCCGATTTTTCTTCGTGCAACATATGTTCCAAGCCCCCTTGGCCCGGGACAAAGTACGCCGCCGACATATAAACAGATTTATCCGTTTTATCCCACAGGTGTTGTAACGCACGAACGATGTCACCACGATATGCCTCTTTTTCATCCATTGTCATTTCGACTTTTTGTGGTGGATCGGCCAAGAATTTTCCGCGCCCCCAACTGAAATCAAATTTCTTGGTCTGATATTCGCGTTGGGCCATTGCGATAATATTATTGTATCGATTAACTTCTTCTGCGCTTTTTTCGGCAATTTTCGCGAATTCCCGTTCCAGTTTTTTCAATCCACGCTTTGTTTGTGCACGTGGAAATGCCGACGCCGGAATAGACAGGTGGTGATTCCAGTATTCGTCGAAACTTTTTGTCGCGTGACGTGTCATTTCACCAATAAACAAAACGTCAGTATCGGAAAAATTCGATGCCGTTTCCGGATAGAAATAATTACTGCCGACATTGCGACCGCCGGTGATGTACGCAACATTGTCCACGATGAACAATTTATTATGCATACGCGAATTCAGGCGATTAAAGTCCATCATAAACTGTGGGTAATAAAACAATTTTGTGCGATTTTTAACAGTATTGAAAACCTTGACCTCTATATTTGGATGCTGGTTCAGCAACATTACATCCACGATGTCAGATTTTGTTCCATAATCATCCAGTAAAATTCGTACCTTGACCCCACGGTCTGCGGCGTTTTTAAGTTCGCCAATTAAAACCTTGGATGAAAAATCATTACTATAAATATAAGTCTGCAAATCAATCGTCTTGGTTGCCATACGTGCAAACGCGGAACGGATAACGAATGCGGACAGTCCGTCTTCGATTAACGTCGCGCCTGATACGTCGTCACCCGTCGCCAATTCGGTTGCATAGCATTTTGCAATTGGTGTTTCATATGGGTCATATTGAAAGTCGTGCGGTGTAACCTTGGCCGAATAGCCTTCCAGGCGCTTGTCACTGGTTGTTGTTGGCACAGTTGTGCACCCAATCAGCGGCAGGCATAATATAAACATCGAAACTTTTTTTAATATGTTCAACTTTTTTACCCCCGTGATTATATAGTATAGTATAAATAAAAAGCATTTTACAAGTTAAATTCATTATGTTTTTTAATGAATTAGGATTTAAATCAGTTATATCAAATAATTTTAAAGTTTTCTGTCAATTTTTTTGCTTGTCTGAATTTGCACTATGTGATAAAATGCAATATCAGAGAAGGGAAGAAAAAATATGAAAAGATTTGTTGCAGTATTAAGTGGATTGCTGGTAATGCCCGCATTTGCTGAGGTTGCGCCTGTTTACTATGACGACGTAATCGAATATTCTGATGCCGAAATGTATGACGGTGATGTCGTTGTTGATGACGAATTTGTTGTCGAAGACGAACAAAAAAATGTTGCGGCACCAAGTGTACCGGCACGTAATACGAATCGTTCTTCGTCACGTGCAACACGTTCGTTGCCGACTGCTTCGACATCTGGGGCGACAACGCGTGCGTCAAATACGGCACCATCGCGTGCGGTTGCATCACGTGCGGCGGCCAATATTTCCCAAACGCGCAGTGCTATGACCCGCGGAACTGCAACCCGTGGTGCGGCATCACGTGCGGCAACTTCTCAAAATGTTTCTACACGTCGTGCGGCGCAAACAACGTCACCGGCGACAACCGCCCGTGCGGGTACGGTATCTATTACACAAACTGATACGGTTAATACGCCATTGTATACCGGTCGCGTTGGTACGCGCACGGTTGGTGCGGCATCCGTGCGTGCGCGTGTACCATCTGTTCGTGTTTCCAACACGGTAAGCACAGAGGCCACGCCCGTCACCGTCGAAGATGTCACAACATCAATGGATGAATTGGCGCAAATCACCGATTTTTGCAAGGCACAGTATACCGAATGTATGGATAACTTCTGTAATGTCTTGGATGATAATCAGGGACGTTGTTCTTGTTCTAAGAATGTAAAGAATTATGCCAAAACCGAAGAGGCGTTAAAGGCCGCAACTGAAAACCTGCAAGATGTCGCGCAAAAAATTCAGTATATCGGTTTGACCGGCGATGAAATTGACACACTGTTTGCCCAGACAGAGGCGGAAATGCAAATGCAGGGGTCCAGTGACAGTTCACAAATCAAAAACGATTTGGACAAGATTAAAAATATGATTGTTGATGTTAAATCTGGCACGGCCTCTTCGTCCGAGATTTCATCCGGCATCAGTATGGATTTGTCTGGCTTGTTAGACTTTAATATCGGCAGTACTGGTTTCGACCTGTCTGGATTGTTTGGAACAACAACAACCAACACGTCCAGCATTTCAAACCAGCGTGGCGAAGAACTATACAAAACTGCGGCATCGCGCTGCAAAGCGGCGGTTTTAAACAATTGTGCCGCACAGGGCGTAGATATTGCCGTTATCACAAATTCTTATGATTTGGAAATCGATAAACAATGTGTCGCATACGAACGCTCATTGACGGATGCAAACGATCAAATGCGCGCGACGGTTCGTAATGCACAATCAGTTCTGCAAAAGGCACGTTTAATGGTTGCTCAGCAAAAGAATTCTTACGACCTGCGTGGCTGCGTAAATGCTTTGGATTCTTGTATGCAGGATGACTTTGTATGTGGTACGGACTATGAAAACTGTCTGGATCCATCGGGTAAATACATCGTTAATGGTGAGGTCGTTATTGGTTCTACCCCTGGTGCAACAGTCACAGAGGCGGGCGTTGGTGAACCTGCAATGTGTCCAACAACCGAGTTGTACGCAACCTGGAAGTACGGTACTGAACAGAATGCCTGGTGTGGTACAGGTACTCTTGATGAATACATAAACGGAACCTTAAGCAAGGAGGTCGCTACGCAAACCTCGGCTGTTATGACACAATTCTTGGCAAACAAGATTGGTTATATTACCGGTGGCAAGGCATATGGAATGTGTGCGTCTGTCTTGAACAAGTGCCAGGATTATACATATGTAAACGGAGAATATAACCCACAAAACACCGTGGTCAAAGAATATCTGCGTCGTACATTGACCCAGATTAAGGTTGCCCAAGACCAAGTTATCGCCGATCACGCTGAAAACTGTATCGCAGAGGTTTCGTCCTGTCTGTCTCAGAATGGATATAACAGTGACAAGGCCAATAACAATGTTGCAATTAATTCCTGTCGTGCAGCAATTACAACGTGTATGTCTGTAAATGGTGATGCGACAAATGGTGATTACAACAGCATAAAGTTGTGGATTGCGAATATGCTGGGCGAAAGCATCTCTGGGCTCGAGATTTGCAGTGCCGGCCAGGTCTATGTATACAATTTTGATATGCAGGGTGGAAAATGTAAAAACATAGCAGACGCTTGCTCTGCATTTGGAACAAGTGGATACTGGTATAATGCTGGTGCTTACAGATGCGAAAAGTTAAATGGTAGTGCATCTACGGGCAAATGTACTGTCAGTGGCCTGACGGACGAAGAGTATTACCCAGCAACTAATACCTGCTCGTGTCCAGAAGGAAAAGTCTTTGTCAAAGCAACGACCGCAGACAAAACCTATGGAACCGGCAGTTGCGTAGAAGAAACCAAATAAAAAATCCCCCGTTTGGGGGATTTTTAATGTGTTGTCACGTGTAATATCACACTTAGTACAAACAATATCGTAATTACGGACATTATAATCTTTTGGGTGCGGTGCGATTTATCGCCATCGCAATGTTCGCATTTGCACCGACAGTCGCGCGCCACCATATACCACGACAGGGCCAACAACGCCCCCGACACAACAAATAAAAACGGTTCCCATTCGTGTGGAATCAAATGAAAATGCGCAGATTCTGGCGCAATCAATCCAATAATTGACAATGCAATTGGCACGCCACAACAGAATATGTGTGGCACAATTGATGCGATAATCCCAATTTTTACGGCTTTGTTTTTCATTCGTTTTTCCTTTATGTGCGTGAAATTATAGTAAATTTTTTTGCCCTGTAAATCATAAAATAATAAGATAAAAATCTATATTGACAAAAATAAATAATGTGTTATATAATCAAATATTATGTTTGATGTAATCAAAACCGCATATGCATTAAAAAATGGTGTAAGTCAGCGCAGTGTCTATAACTGGCACGCGCCCGTGTTTTTGTTTACAAATGAAAACATACCCGGGTATTTATCGCAAATCAATGATGTTGTGGACAAAAATGTTTTGACCGTCACCGGCAGTGGCGATCACGCCTTTGAATGTTTGGTTCGTGGCGCCAAAAATGTTGATACATTTGACGTAAACTATCTGCAACGTCACGTTTTGGAATTAAAGTCCAAGATGATAAAGCATCTGCCGTATTTATCATTTATGCATTTCTTTTTTAACGAGGCAGATTTTTTTAATCGTGACATTATCAAACCCATATGGCACAAGTTTACGCCGGCACTTAAAATATTTTTGAACAAGTATTACAAGACGCGAAATCGCTCTTTGTTTCGATATCGCACCGCGCAATCTATATTTTATGACATTGATAAAATATCCTATATCAATGATGTTACGGCATATTCGTATCTGTCACATATAATGCCCGACAAGATTGGTTTTACGCATACAGATCTGATGAATATTGCCAATCGTTGCGACACGGTTTATGACACGATTTTATTGTCGAATATATCCGAATATATGTTCGAAGAAATTCCCGACACCGCCGGACGGATTATGGCATTCTATAACAATGTGATAACACCGATTGCGGACCGGAATCTGAACGCCAACAATGGCCAGATTTGTTTTAATTATGCCTGGTGTGCGAATACGGCCGATTATCGCACAATGATTGACGCGATTCAGCAATATATGAAATACCGGATTGATGATTTTTGCCCCCTGGAACATAAAATAGATATGGTTACCGTTCCAACCACATATAACAGTGTGATGAATCCCGGTGCGGGGATGGATGTAGCGCTGACTTTTAGTCAAAAGGTTCGATAAATGTTTCAAAATATGCCTGATTTTAATCAAGATACGATTTGCACCAGCCAGGGTTATAGAAAAGACCTGGAAGTATTCTTGTTTTCAAATGAAAATGTTGCGGGATACCTGGATAAATTTGATTTATCTGGCAAAACCGTATTAACAGTTGGCGCATCTGGCGACCACGCATTTGAATGCTATGCACGCGGCGCAAAAAATGTGGACACATTTGATATCAATTATCGCCAGAAACCAATCATAGAATTAAAAAATCATATGATTAAAAATATTCCATATGAAGACTTTTTAGAATTCTTTTTTACCAGGGACCGATTCTTTGATATACAAATAATCAAACCAATTATGCCACTGTTTTCACCATCGTTGCGTATGTTTATGGACCTGTATTACAGTATTGGTAATGCCGGTCGCAAAATGTTCGCGTATAATGGGCAACTGGATATTACAGCCCATTACGATAACACATATTATTCATACGAAGAAAAATACAACCTGCTGGCAAAAAAACTGCCCCGGGGCATCAGTTTTAAACATCTGGATATTACGGGGATATCTGCAAACTTTGCACGAAAATATGATTTTATTATGCTGTCTAATATTTTTGATTTTCAGCACAGTGAAATATCAGACGGTTACCAGGCATTAAATCAGTTTTATAATGCCACATTAACTGATTTATCGCAAAATAATCTTAGTCCAGATGGCGGAACAATCATATTGGAATATATGTGGGGCAATAACGCATCAACGCGCGATCAAATGTGGGATGCGTGGCAAAAATTTGCCGCCAAGCAAAATTCAAAAACGCACGCCACCGGCCATAAGATGGATAATTGTTTTGTAAAACCTATGATGGGCAGCAAACGCTATGACAATGTTCTTTATATGACACAGAACCAAAAAATCAAATAATCTGGCATCCCCAACAGGAATCGAACCTGTATCTAATTCTTAGGAGGAATTTGTTCTATCCAATTGAACTATGGGGACATCTGTTTGACATTTTATTCCCAACAATAAAATATTGCAAGATGGTTTTTGTGTCTGTATAATGCGTTGGCAAAAAAATCAAAGGGCAGGGGACCGTATCTCTATGGGAAATAAGTTAATTGGCTATGGTGCATATTTGCCGTCTCGCGTTATGACTAATGCCGATTTTGAACGTATTATGGACACGACCGACGAATGGATTGTCACGCGTACGGGTATCCGTGAACGTCATATTGCACGCGAAGATGAAACGGTTGTTGATATGGCCGTTATTGCGGCACGGCGTGCGCTGGAAAATGCCGCCTTGACCATAGATGATATCGATATGCTGATTGTGGCAACGACAACGCCGGAATTGGATTTTCCATCCGTTGGGGTTCAAATTTTGGGGCGCCTGGGCGCAACCCGGAATCAGCCTGCGTTTGATGTGCGTGGTGCGTGTACGGGCTATATTTATGCATTGCATACGGCACGTGCGTTCTTTGCCGCCGGTATGCACCAGCGTATTATGATTGTTGGTGCGGAAAAAATGTCGCGCTTTATTGATTGGTCTGATCGCAGTACGGCTGTTTTATTCGGTGATGGTGCCGGTGCGTTGATATTTGAACGTTCCACATCCAGTTATTCTGGTATAATTGACACGGTTGTAATGGCCGACGGTGCGGGTTATGATATGTTGCACGGCACGAACGACCATAAAATTGAAATGAATGGTCCCGAAACATATCGGCGCGCGATTATGTCAATGCCACACGCGGCGCGTTACATAATGGAACACGCGGGGATTACGGCCGACAATGTCGACTGGATTATCCCGCACCAGGCGAACCTGCGCATAATTGAAAGTTGTGCGGCACGCCTGGAATTTCCACTGAACAAGATTTTGGTTACGGTGGACAGACACGCAAATACCAGTGGCGCATCCGGTGTTTTAGCACTGGCATATGGATTTGAATCTGGTATGATAAAGCACGGACAGTTAATTTTATATCCCGCATTCGGCAGTGGTCTGACCTGGGGTGCGGCACTAATAAGGGTGTAACAAATGGCAACAGTAACAAGAAGTGATTTAGCAGATAAACTGCGCGATAAGTTTGGTTTAACATCGGCGGACGCGTACAAATTGGTCGATGTGATATTTGATGAAATAAGTGAATCCTTGCTTCACGGGGAAGAGGTCAAGTTTGCCGGATTCGGCACATTCAAGATTCTTGAAAAAAATGCTCGTATGGGGCGTAACCCAAAGACGGGCGAACCGGCGCTAATCACGGCGCGTAACGTCGTCACATTCCGCCCCAGCACGGAATTCAGAAACCGTGTAGCCAAGAAATAAAAAATCCCGCCATATGGCGGGATTTTTTATTTCGTATAATTACAATTGCTGTCGTACTTCCAGGCGCCGGTGGTATCTGTGTCGTCATAACCCGCCGGCAGATAGCATTGCGTTATCGCGCTGGCGCCGATATCACTGGTTGCGCTGGTGTTGCTTGTTGCTGTGGCGCAAGACGTGCAATTTAAATACGATGCATAATTTGCGGGATTGTTACTTGATGTTAATGTATATTTCGACAGCCCCTTGGCACTATAATAACCGGTATTGCATGTGATATATCCGCCCGCGGTCGTTGCGCCACACGTCCCTGTTGTCGAACACGTTTTTGCAGAATAATACAGCATCATATCGCCCGCATTGGTTGTGTTGCCACCAGCATACCCCATACAGGATGTTGTATTATTGCAACAGTCCCATTGGGCATAATTTGTTATAGAGAAGGTAGCACCGGTATTACCACTCCAGTCTGTGATAACATATTGTGTGGTGTAATCGTCGGCGTGATAGCCTGGGTCGCATTCTGAGAATATTTTGGATACTTGGATGCTGCCAAAGGTTGTGCCATTAAATAAAATTTGACTTTTGAAACACATAATTACTTTTGCAGTCAGTTGTGATGAGGCGTATTTTATATTATATACCCCACACGCGTCGTATTCCGAAGAAAGTCCGGCCTCATTTATCACAGATGTTGAAGAACTGCCCAGATAGTTGCCATAGACGCCATTACAGGCGTTGGTATACAATGTTGAAAGGCTGGACGATGAACAATCTGCGACCACCGTGGCGTAATTCGCGCTCGCGACACAGTCGTACATTGTAAATGTACATCCGCTACTATGGGTTTTTGACGTTGCGACCCTGGTATAACCAGTTCTGCAGGTGTTGCAAGACTTTACCTGTCCGCCGGCGGAAAAATAAGAGACAGCTGACAACGTTTGGCATTGTGCACCCGTATAAGTCGTCCCCGATGTGTATGTTGACGAATATGTACACGCCGCTGCATATGCAACGTTTGTTGTCGATATTGACGCTAATGCGATAGCAATCGCCGCAACCAAACCGACGTTTAGATTCGGCACAAAAACGGGGGATAAAATATGCAGAAATCAGGGATTTTTAATTATGAATTTATGCCGCGGAAAAACGTCCCATTGGATTCGGCATATGTTTTTCGTCTCTATGCCACGTATTATAACGCTTTGCGCGATTTTAGGCAAGACGTTTTTCATATCAGCATTTACTATGATAAATAAAAGTTTAGTTCAGTATTGATGTTGTCATTAGTTGCGCTTTAATCAAACGGGGAATTTTTATAAAGAAATCTTTAAATTTGGGCGCGTCTCGCGTAAATTGCTAAGGGCTTTTTCCTGAACCTTGCGGAATGCATCCGGGTTCCAAATTTGAAAACTGTTCCCGCGACCGACAAACACGGCGCGATCGGTAATTCCGGCGTGCGCCAACAGGTCCGACGGAATAACAATGCGTCCCGTCACGTCAAATGCCAGTTGGCGTGCATCCGCAAACAGCATTGCCGATAAATCATCCAGATTGCTGTCAAAAACGCCCATTTGGTCGGTGGCGGACGCCATAGCCTCCATTCTGGACATTGAAAAACCCTCGATACAGTTGTTTGTAAATGAACGAAACAGTACAACCCCCGCAAATTTTTCGTTTGCAACCGAAGCCCGGAAAGAAGCCGGCACCGAAATGCGCCCCTTGGTATCCAAACGATTTTCATAAGATGAGAGAAACAATGACATTCCTGCTTCTTGTGTTATTCGTGGGGCACGCCCCAATGTTAGTCTTTCCGTCTTCGTAATTGAAATGTAGCACGGGCATATATGGTTGTCAATGACATTTTATAGTTGTTGTGTGGTATTTTATGGTTTTTGTAACAAAAAATAAAAAAATTAAAATAAAATGAAAATAAATATATTTTATGCTTGACCTGCGATTCGTTTTTGTTCTAAGATATTTGTATAGACAAGGGAAAAAGAAATAAAAAGCCCAGAAAACCGCATAAAACCGGATTTCTGCCAAAAAACAAAACAAAGGAAAAAAATAAAATTCGAATTTTGTAAATACCAATGTAAATACAGGGTTTGAATTAAATTTTTACCACAACCGCATCCCAAGGAAGGAGGGGAACGCACATGACAACAAATATCAAAGAAATTATGATTGCCCTGAACCAAGTTTTAACAACAACCGTCTGGGTAAATGAAGATCGTCAAATTGTATCATTGGCAGACGAATTAAAAATCGGCAAAAATAACGCCCCACGTTCTATCGAAGATTTGGCACGTACATCACTGGTTGGTGCATATGTGTCCTTGCAAATTCGCACAGATAATTTTGATGTTGCGGCCGAAAGTATGGAAACCCGTGATTTGGCATTGCGCGTCAAAGAAATGGTCTTTGCAGAGGCTAAAAAGATTATGGATGCATCCAACGTTGCAGACAAAGCGCACGTTGCAATGGCGGCATAATTTCCCGGCGCGGATGCGCATTTCTGGGCAAATTATGTGTCGTTCATCCAAGTACAGTTTCCGGCTACCGGAAGGAAGGGAGCCACCGTCGGTTAAGTAATTGCCGACGGTGATTTTTTATAGTTGCTGATTGTGAAAAAAATCCCGCCAATGGCGGGATTTTTATTTTGATAATTTTGCGATTGCGTCTTGGATATCGGACATATATGTATCAACCCCGAATGTTGTTGGCATATCGGATGTGTCAACATTGTTTGTGCGATATTTAACCTCTAACGCATTGTTGGCCAAATTCTTGGCCGATACAATGATGCGAATTGGTGCCGCAATCAAATCTGCATCGGCAAACTTTTCACCCGCACGTGCATCACGGTTATCGATGATTGTTTCGATTCCGGCGGCACGCAGGTCATTATAAATTTTTTCCGCCAATGGCAATGTTTTGCCCTCTTTATCCGCCAGACCAATTACCTCAACCGCAAATGGTGCGGTTGCCATATTCCAAATTGGGCCTTTGTCATCGGCGCTTTCTTCGATAATTGCCGCCATTGTGCGGCCGACCCCAATGCCATAGCAACCCATAATCGGATTCCGGGTTTCGCCATCGGCATTTGTATACGTCAGATTCATTGATGCGGAATACTTGGTTCCCAGTTGGAAAATATTTCCGATTTCGATACCGCGAACCTTGCGTAATTTTTTACCGCATTTCGGACAAGATTCTGTATTTTCATCAACCAATTCCTTGTTGGTACTGAATCCGCAATCGCACAGGAAAAGTGTGTCTTCGCCCATATCGTTTACCAGTTGAAATTCGTGTGCAACACTGCCGCCCATATCGCCGGTTGACGACATAACGCTGATTACATTTTTTAATCCACAGCGTTCAAATACACGTGTATACGCATCCAGGCAACGATTGTAATATTTTTCCAAATCGGCTTGCGTTTCGTGGAAAGAATAGGCGTCTTTCATAATAAATTCACGTGTCCGAATAAGGCCCGCACGTACACGCAATTCATCACGGAATTTTGTCTGAATCTGGTACACCATAAATGGCATTTGGCGATATGTTTCCAACACAGATTTTACAAAATCCACCACAACTTCTTCGTGGGTTGGGTTTAATACATAGTCCGCACCGGAACGCCCCTTGAACTTGGCCAACACGTCAACCGTATCGTAACGTCCGCTTTCGCGCCATATGTCCGCCCCAGATACGACCGGCATCAAGATTTCCTGGCCGTCGATGGCGTCCATTTCGCTGCGGATTATATTTTCAATATTGCGAACAACACGCCACCCCAGTGGACTTAACGTATATCCCCCCTGAAAGGTTTGATAGATATATCCACCCTTGACCGCGATTTTATGTCCGTGCGTCGTTGCGCCGGCAACATCACCAATCAATCTTTTAACACATAAATTTTCAATTCTCATTTTTCTTTTATCTCTTATTTTTTATTTTGTTTTATCTTTTAATTCCATATATTTATCAGATACCTGTTTTTGCAGTACCTCTGCGATTTCTTTTCTGTTTAACCCCCCCAGGGGTGGCGGCGGCAACAATGTAATTTCAACCATAAAACCACCCAGCATCATAATATGAAACACTTGGCCGAATGCGCTGCGTTCACGTTTGCAAAGTGGGCCCATATCCATCTTTTTGTTATCAAAGTACGCGAAATGGTCCGCCATTGTTTGTTCATCAATCGGTGTGCCGTCTTTGTATCGATAATGCATCGCCATAGGTTGCACCGTAACATTTGAATTTTCAACAAAACTAAACAGTGTACTTTTAAATGGTTTTACATATGCGCCGTTGGTGGTTGTGCCCTCTGGGAACAATATCATTGGGTATTTAACGTTTTTAACCGTTTCTTGCACCACCGCCAAGGCGTCACGTGCGTGTGATGGGCGACGATCAACAAAGATTACGCCAAATTTTTTTGCAACCCAACCAACCAATGGCCAATTTTCCATTTCTTTTTTGGCAATAAAGCTGCCCCGGAATGCGGACGGAAATGTTGCGATTTCAAACACCGATATATGATTAGATACAATCATCAATGGTCGCGCATCCGACAGTTTTCCGTGCACAACAATTTTTATCCCGCCCAATTTAAGCAGAAACCACATAAAAACCGGCATATACTGAACCGCCCAACGACGTGGCAAGAATGCGATAATCGGTATCTGAATAACAACCATAATCCAGAATGCGATAAACTTAATCGCGGCCATAGTTGTGTTAAAAATATTCTGTTTGCGTAGTTTTGGTTTTGCCATTGTTTATTCTTCTTCGTTTTTATCAGTATCTTCGACAAATTCTGCATCGGCCGCATCTTCGTGCAATAAAAATTCAACGAATGCACGCATAACCTTTAACGGGCCGGTTACCGGGAAGGTAACAATTTTGCTAATTGTTTTAATAATTCCGTCTTTGTCTTCTTCGGCATCCCCCAGTGCATTTTCACGCCCCAAGAAATGCTTTTGATACGCCGCGTTCATTTTGCGTGTTTCCATCATAACAAACACATCGTATGAATTAAATGGCGTGTCAACAAACACCCCTTTGCCGAATGTGGCGCCCAAACGTAAATATCCCTTAATCAGTGGTGTCATTTCGTGTTTGGCATCCATTTCATCTACAAATTCAGGTGGCAAGATATTCATTCGTGCCAATTTTGGATTAACACCATCTGCAAATTTTTCCGGCAATACCGTTGCCCGCAGACGTGGCGGTGTCAGATGGTTGTAATACAAATATGATATTGCCTGGGCGGATTTTGCGGGTTTTGTACCAACCCAAGACGCCACACCAAACAAAACACCAATTTTGCGACGAACAATATATTCGCCCAATCCCGCCCACAACATACGCATAACCAATGCGTTTTCACGATAATCTGGATCGACACAGGCGCGCGACATTTCCGCAATATTGCCACGATATTTTTTTATCTTCGAAATATTAAATTCGTTTTCTGTATAGAAGCCACCCATTTTTTCAGCGGCATTTCTATCAATAATACGATACGTTCCAACAACACGGCCCTGATGAAAAACCGCCATATATTCCGCATATCTGTCATATGCATCATATTCCTCGCCCAGGGCGCGTTGTTCATCTGTGACACCGGCGCCTTCTTCTTCTACAAAAACTTTATAGCGCAACTGGCGCACCTGTTTGCGTTCATCTTTGTTGCGTGTTAAGCGTACTTCGAAATCGCGTACCTTGATAGCCATAAATTTATCCTTTGTATCTATATATGTGGGAAGAGTATCAAAGAATCAGGCAATTGTAAACGTTTAATTTACTTTAATTCATCCGCCAGATTTGCAATCGCAATCGCATACCAATTAGAATTATTCCATTTCTTTATCCGATAAAAGTTTGGATATGTCAAATACGCAACAATGGCGGGTTGTGGTGCTATGTCGGTGTCCATTGGCGCCCCGGTTGTTGCGTCCGCGATAAGTTGCGCCCGCGCAGATTCAATCTGTGCGATGTCGGCAACCAGTCCGGCCATCATCTGGCCCTGTGGAATTGGGGTGCCATCCGGATTTGTAACGCCCATCGCCGCCCATTCTGGCAACGTCTTTTTTGTTTTTCCGTCCAAAAGGGTTATATCAAAATCTGCCGGTAAAATTACGCGACGCACAATACGCTCGTTTTTATTCCAGCCCAATTTATTCAAATAATTTCCCGCGCTGAACATTGCATCGCCAACACTGTTTATAATATCGATGCGACCGTCGGCATTGCCGTCTGTGCCATACTGGGCCAGTGTCGTTGGAATAAATTGAAAATGTCCCATCGCCCCCGCCCAAGAACCGTGAATATTATTTATATTCAATTTGTTCTTGTCTGCTATTTTCATCAATGCAATTAATTGGTTTTCAAAAAAGGTCTCGCGTCGGCCATTGTACATCAGGGTCAGAAATGCGTTGGTCAACTGGTGCCGTGATTTTACCGCGCCATAGTTTGTTTCCATCCCCCAGAACGCCAAAATCACGTGCGGTGGTACACCAAATTTTTTTTCAACCCGCCCCAGCATCGTTGGATATTTTGCGCGCATTTTTTTGCCGTCTGAAATACGTTTGCTATTTACCGTGCGATTCAAATATTGGTCCATTGTTAGTTTAAATTCGGCCTGATTTTTATCGCTTTTAACAATTGATGGAATAAATGCGGGGGATTTCAGGGTTTCTTTTACCACCTTATCTGAAATTCCATTGGCGATTGCGCGCGTACGCACCCGGTCTAACATCCCATACCAACGTTCAATGTCAAAAGCCCCCACGTCCACCGCGTGTGATGTAATCGGCCCCAGCAAAGATATCAGCACGCCACATACGCGTACCGCACAGCGCAGGTTCATAAACGTCCCTTTTGTACCCTAGAATGAATATTTTACGCCAATATGCAATCCAAATGATTGCCAGGTGGCTTTTTTCAACGAATTGCTGACGTATTCAGTGTATGGGGCAATTTCCTCTATCATAGGATTACCGTATTCGTCGGTTTTGATTGTGCCGTCTTCGTTATAGGCATAATCATAAGAACCCGCAACATACAGTTCCCCTGGAATCTGACCCACGTGGAAACAGTTTGTATCCGCCCGAACAGATAACTGTAATCTGTCGGATAATTTATAATTATATTCCAATTCCGCCAGATATGAATAGGAATCATTGTCCCCTTCGTCCAGGAAACTGGGGTTTTGTTGCCAGTCTGTACGATTTGGCCAAATGCCCTCGGATGAATACTTGGGTAATCCAAATTGAACGTACATACGCAGTTTGTCGTTCAGGGTCATTTGTTTTTCAACTTCTAACCCGACATAAAACCCAGACCAAGTTGTGTTGTATATATGTGTTGTGCCACTGACCAGAATTGGGCCATCGCCACCAATGATTACACATTCGCCCGCATCAACACCCCACGGAATATATCCCATTGCCGGGTCGTAATCACCAATCCCTAAATCTGTGCCCAATGACCCCAGGCCCGATGCCGGCGCCTGGACCAATTTGATGTCTTCTGGGGACATACAAACCTGGTACCAGCCCTCATCAGGTGCAACGTTTGTTGGTACACTGTAATAGTTCCCGTCGACGTCGCCGTAAACATAGTCGCCCTTGTTCGTCATCAATGGCAAATAAATTCCCGGATTTGGATAGTAATGATCGCTCATTTCCAGGTTGTGTTTAAAAATTTCATAACCGATTGTTGGTGATAATTTCCATCCCGCAATATCCCACGCGTGATGCGCAGACAGGCCGAAACGAAAATGATTTGTGCGCCCCGATAGATCCCCCATAGAAATCGTAAAGATTCCATATGCTGGGTCGGATGTGTCAAATGGTTGCAAATCATAGTCCATCGACAATCCCCCGTGCGAGATGTCACCATATGAATATTCACCATATACAGATAAATCAAAATCACGCAGACTAAAATTATGGCGGGCGCCGACTGTGATTTCGTTAAGAATCATATCGTCCCATTCCAGAATGGAATTTACACCCGTTTCAAATTGAAAATCGGCAAAGCGACGCGTATATCCGGCATAAATTGATGTTGCAGGCTCACTCTGGGTGGGCATTGCGATACCATTTGTTGTCATTGCGCCCGGCATCTGCGGAATATATGTGGGTTGACGTGGAACCTGGTACGTGTATGTGCGTGAACCGACCGTTTGTTTATTACCAGATGTGCCAACATATTTTGTGTATCCCGCTGTTGCATATTGGTTATATCCGGCCTGATTGGCGGTTGTCGCACGTTGTGTTTGATAGTATGACGGCACCCCCTCGTTCGCGGCCAATACCGCAACAGGTGCTAAAATCAGCGACAAAAATGAAATTAAGCCCTTTCTCATTCCAACATTCGTGCTTTTATTATATCATAAAAAAGGTCCCCGTGAAAGCGTTTTCATTTATTTCTTGCACGATGTCGGGCGCGGTGTAAAATAAGACTTATGAATTTACCGCATAACATTTATATTCACGTTCCGTTTTGTATATCTAAGTGCCGTTATTGCGCATTTTTTTCACGTGCCTGTGCAAATCCCGACTGGACCGTGTACACAGATGGCATAATCGACGAAATTGAACACTGGGGGCGTATGCTGGGGCGAATATCGGTACCAACAATATTCTTTGGTGGTGGCACACCATCATTGATGCCGATAGTGTGCTTTGAAAGAATAATAAATAAACTTTATTCCAGTTTTGAAGTATTGCCGGATGCCGAAATAACAATTGAATCAAATCCGGGCACCATAGATAAAATAAAAATGCACGATTTTCAAACCCTGGGGGTAAACCGGCTAAGTGTTGGTGTACAAAGTTTATCGGACGACCGGCTAAAATATCTGGGGCGTCGACACAGTGTGACCGATGCCGTCACAACACTGAACACGGCGCACGATATGGGGTTGCACGTGTCGGCCGACTTTATATATGGATTGCCGGGGGATACGGTTGGTGATATCATTGAAATGTGCAAGAATATAAATACCCTTGGGTTACTGCATTGTTCGCTT
Source organism: Alphaproteobacteria bacterium (assembly GCA_015062485.1). Classification (GTDB taxonomy): domain Bacteria; phylum Pseudomonadota; class Alphaproteobacteria; order Rs-D84; family Rs-D84; genus Enterousia. The sequence continues at coordinate 24,161 of SUUO01000004.1, read as the reverse complement.
TATGAATTAACGATAGAGCCCACAACCCCCATCGGTCGCGAAAATCCGCAAATGCCAACAAATGATGAAATGGCGGATATGTATAATGCGATTGGGGATGCTTTAAACCTGCCCCGGTACGAGGTTTCAAATTACGCCACCCCAACCACACATTGTCGTCATAATGAAAATGTCTGGGATGGCGCACCGTATATTGGCATTGGACGCGGTGCGGCGGGGCGTGTTTATTACAATGGGGTATGGTATGAACAAATGGGGGCAAACGAAAAATTTGAACCCCTAGATACATCAGCGCGTGCGGTTGAAAAGCTGATAACGGGTCTGCGGACGGTGCGTGGCGTGAATTTGACAGAAGACATAAAACGCGTTATAAATATGGGCGCGGTACGAAATATGCCAAACCTGGTCCAAATAGAAAATAATCGCATTTTTGTGACCCAGGCGGGTATGTTGGTACTGGACGATATACTGGTAAAAATCGCAAGGTAAAAAGATGAGAAGCACATTCTGGAACATAATTGGCACTATTGCCGTTGCAATCGCAATTTTATTTGCATATCAAACATCAAAGGGGAAGAAAATGGATGCAGGAATCAAGACTGAGAATATGGATATGACGGTTAGACCGGGTGATGATTTTTATGACTATGCGACACGTGGTTGGCGCGACGCAAACCCAATTCCGGATGACTATTCACGCTTTGGCGCGTTCGAGGTTTTACGCAACACAAATCTGGAACGCACCCGTGAAATTGCAGAAAATGATGATAAAAAAATCGGTACACTTTATAAAATTATTATGAACACAGAAAAACGTAACGCCGATGGTGTTGCGCCACTGGTAAAATACATGAACGAGATTGATGCATTAACCGGTCCCGAACAATTGCCACAATATCTGGGTAATATGCACACATTTTCATCTGCGTTTTGGTCTGATGGTGTTGCGCTGGACGAAATGGACAGTACGCATTACATCTATAACATTGGCCAGGGCGGAATTGGGCTGTCGCGTGATTATTATTTTGATAGCGACAGTAAATCTGTTGAAATCCGCAACGAATATAAAAAATATATTGCAAAACAATTAAAGAATTTTGGTATTGCGGGCGATGCGGAAAAACTGTACGCATTGGAAGAACGTATGGCAAAATCATTCCACACCAAAGAAGTTCTGCGCGATCCACACGCCAATTATCACAAGATGACATTGGCAGATGTTAAAAAAGAATTTCCCGGATTTAATTGGGATACATATCTGGTTGCACGTGGGGCATCTGCGGCCACGGATATCAATGTGAACCAGCCAGATGCAATTCGCGAATCAATCGCGATTATGAACGATACTGACTTTGAATTAATTAAAACGTATTTGAAGTATCGTATTGCAAATTCTGCAAGCAGTTTACTGGATGATGCATCTTATGAAATTGCATTTGATTTCTATAACCGCACAATGGCCGGACAGAAAGAACCCAAGCCACGCTGGAAACGCGCGGTATCTATGCTGGATGATGCATTGGGTGAATTAATTGGGCAATTATATGTTGAAAAATATTTTCCAGCCGCCGCAAAAAAACGTATGGAAACATTGGTAAAAAATCTGCAACGTGCATATGCGATTCGAATTGAAAATCTGACCTGGATGTCGGACGAAACAAAACAAAAGGCATTGGAAAAACTATCAACATTCCGCGCAAAAATTGGATACCCAGACAAATGGCGTGATTATTCAAAACTGGACATAGATTCAAATAAATCCCTGTGGGAAAATATGGTACAGGTTTCCAAATTTGAAGATGCGTTCTGGCTGAATAAAATCGGTGCGGAAAAAGACCCAATCATTTGGTACATGAACGCACACGAAGTAAATGCGTATTACGATCCGTCTACAAACGAGATTTGTTTTCCTGCCGGAATTTTACAGTATCCGTTCTTTGATATGAATGCCGATGATGCGTTTAATTATGGTGCGATTGGTGCGATTATTGGTCACGAAATGACGCACGGATTTGACGATATGGGGCGTAAATTCGACAAAGACGGAAACCTGAACGATTGGTGGACATTGTTGGATGCGGCGCGTTTTGATGTTCGTGCACGTGTAATGCGTGAATTCTTTGACAATATCCAAATCAATGACGAAGTTAACGCCAACGGCGAATTTACACTGGGTGAAAACCTGGCGGATTATGGTGGGGTTACAATTGCATACACGGCATATAAAAACTTTGGCACACCATCCAATGAATCTGCGGGGCTGACGCCGGATATGCGTTTCTTTATCGCGTATGCAGGTGCTTGGGCACAAAACATTCGCCCAGACGAAGAATTACGCCTGACCAAGATTGATGAACATTCGCTGGGGAAAAATCGCGTAAACGGAATCTTGGTTCATATAGACGCGTGGTATGATGCGTTTGGCATTGCATCGGACGATAAAATGTATGTCGCCCCGTATGAGCGTGTAAAGTTATGGTAAAAAACCCCGGCATCGCCGGGATTTTTATTTGTGATTATCATTGTGTCTTATTGCATATCGCGCCAGTTTCAGTTCTTTTATCACATCCACATATTTATGCAATTTATCGGCCATTATATAATCAGGCGAATTTTTATCAGAATTTTTTTTGTCATATACATACAGTAATTCATATATCGTATAAATATTATCCGGGCGTTCATTTAATGTATATTTTGAATTTATAATATCCGCCCCAGACCGCAGTTCGTTCGCAAAATACGTTGAATCCCGCACCAATGTCGGAATGCGCGCCATCGCACTGTCGGGGGACATTTTTTCAGCGGCCCGAATTTCACGCTTGGAAACATCATAGTATGCCTCAACATCGGCCCAATAAAGTAATGTGCGTGCAAAATTATGCGCGCGCACACCCCGCTTTACATCATCGGAATTTTGCTGTTGGGCATATGCGTTTCCCGCCACCAACATTAACAATATTGCAAATTTAATCTTTGTCTTGTTCTTCATAGCAACGTCATAACCTAGCATAAAATAAAAAAACTTCAAGTCCTATGTGAAAAATCGATGAATATGTGGTATAATATACCTGATTAAATGGGGGAATGTATGAAGGTTTCAATTATTGGTATTGGTTCTGTTGGTGCGGCCGTTGCGACCGCTGTAAAAAACACAGGCCTGGTTCACGAAATCGCATTATATGATCGTGACAATGTTCGTTCTTATGCTGCGGCCGAAGATTTGGGGCACGCATCGGCGTTTTCATACGATGTTAAAATTACGGCTATAAATAACTATCGTGGTATTCGCGGTTCTGATATTGTAATTATTGCCGCCGGTGCAAATCAGAAACCCGGGCAAACGCGTACCGATTTGTTAAATGCAAATGCATCGGTGATTTCCGATATTGTGCCACGTGTTATGGCAAATACAGACCCCAAACACGTAACATTGGTTATTGTCACAAATCCGCTGGATGTAATGGTTATGCTGGCGCAAAAGATTTCAAAGTTACCCGCATCCCGTGTGATTGGTACGGGGACAATGTTGGATTCTGCACGCCTGCGTGCGATATTATCACGGCATTTGTCGGTGTCTGCCCAATCAATAAACGCATATGTCCTGGGCGAACACGGCGACAGCAGTATGATAAACTGGTCATCGGCATCAGTTGGCGCGATTGATTTAAACACATTCTGTCGCCAGGCTAAAATAAGCCTGCCACAAACCACGCGCAACACAATTGAACATCGTGTTCAAAATGCAGCCTATGAAATTATTCGTGGGCGCGGGGCAACCTGGGATGGAATTGCGGCGGCGGTTGCAGATTTGTTGCGTTGTATTATAAATGACGAACGTCGTATTTTAACGGTATCCACTGTTGCGGGTTCTGGGGCATCTGCACTGGCAATGTCTTTGCCGCGAATTGTGGGGCGGGGTGGCGTTATAACAACACTGATGCCACGAATGACATCGACGGAAAGTGCCGCACTGCGTCGCAGTGGAAAAATCATCCGTAGAAATTATGATTCTTTGAAATAATATTCGGGGATAAAATCCCCGTTTTTTTATTGAATACAATCATAGTGCAACCAATTATCCGCCGTGATATATTTTTACCACACGGGGGGATTTTTTATGTCAGAAGATATTCAATATATGCCGTCTGTTGATGGTTCTGGGTTTGATGCAATTTGTCGCGGTCAAATCATTGGCCAGGTGACCTATGTTCGTATTGGTATGGATAAAATTATTATCGATTATACCGGGGTTGCGACCCCATACCGTGGCCAGAACATAGGCCTGACATTGGTTCGCCGGGTCGCAGACCTGGCGCGGTCCCAGCATCGTCGTATCATAACAATATGTCCGTTTGCGCGCGCAATGTTCAACAGATACCCTGAATTTGATGACATAAGATTGATGAACGCACATTAGTGGTTGCAGAAAATTTTCTTTTTCTTTATATTTTACGCTATATGGAAATGGGGAATTTAATATGAATAAAAAAATGCGCGTTTGGTTAATTGCTTTGATATTTTTAAATGGTTTTATCAGTTTATCTTTGGAATTGGTTATATTACGTCAGTTATCGTTCTGGGTCGGTTCCAGTCCCGTTATCACCAGTATTATTATGGGGGCATTCTTGGGCTTTATGTCGTTAGGATATTGGCTGGGAAATTCCGAACGTGTGCGTATTAAATATATTCCAAAGATTTTGTGTTTCAGCTTTCTATTTATTGCGGCGCTGGCACTCTTTGCGGCCAGTTTCCCATTCGTTACAACATACTTTGCCTTAATGTACACCGCGGGTATAACATCGGGTATTGTTCAGACATTTATTTATTCGTTTGTATTTTTATCTGTTGGTCCATTTTTGTTTGGATTTAATACGACGATATTGTCACGCCTGTTACAGGTTCGCAATAAAAACAACACCGGTAACATTATGGCGGTTGATACAATTGGTTCGGTTATGGCATCTTTGCTGACCACATTGTTTTTGATGCCGTTTTTGGGGGTGAATTATACGGTTGGTTTGGTAATATTGCTGGGGTGCGTATGCGCATTGTTGTCATACCGTCGCACTTGGGTTTGGGTTGTGGCGGCATTCTTGCTGGCGTTTGGTGGATATATCAACAGTGATTATGTTCAGTATTCAAAATACGGCATATTGGTAAATAATTCTAATTCCACAATATCTGTTGCCGAATTTGATGGTATGCGTGTATTGGATATGAATCGCCTGGCGATGTCTATATACGACACGCGCGATGGTCGTGGTGCGCCGTATATCAATTTTGTAAATGATAATTTTATCTATACATTGCCAACGGACAAACCGCGCAAGATATTGGTCCTGGGGGCGGGGGGATTTACGGCCGGCCTGCGTGATACATTTCACGAATATACGTTTGTAGATATCGAGTCAACGTTAAAAGACGTGTCTGAAAAATATTTCTTGAAACAAAATCTGGGACCGAACAAGAAGTTTATTGTTCAAGACGCGTCCCAGTTTTTGAAAAATACACCGGAACAATATGATATAATTTTGCTGGACGTTTATTCCAATTCCTTCCAGATACCCGAGGGTCTAATTACCCGCGAATTTATGTCGCGTATCAAGTCGCGCATTGCCCCGAATGGAATTGTGTTAATGAATATGATTGAAAGTCCGTCATTCGGTGATGCCTATACGCGTGTGTTTGATAATACATTTCATTCGGTGTTTACACATAACACATCACGTCAAATTGTCGACAATATAAACCCGTGGTCGCCGGATGATATTGCGAATGTAATCTATATTTATTTTAATACGGAAAACGATGGTCGAATATATACAATAAACAAAACGCCGGTGATTTATGATCGATAAAAAAATCCCAGAATTGGGATTTTTTTATTCACTTTTTTTAGGAATATTTACAATAATTTTTCCGCCCTGACCGGTCTTTATCCATTCCAGCGCGGCAATCCGCCCCTCAATATGTTTTTTATCTTGTTCATTATCTAGGGGCAGTTCTTTCATCAAACGAATTGTATTGTCAATAGATTCAATAATTTCCGGTGTTAATATTTTGTTTTTTAACATAGTGACCTCCCGTGGTTAATATCAGTGAACACTGGTAGAACGGTACAAGTTGATTGTAAACTAATAAATTGCTGTCTCAATAAAAAAAAGTAAAAATAAGCTTGTTTGGGGTTTATTTTCTCAAATTTTCTGCGACCTGGTTCCAATCGACCAGGTGGTCCAGATAATTATCAACAAAATCTGCGCGCCGATTTTGATAATCGACATAGTACGCGTGTTCCCACACGTCCAGATTCAAAATTGGTACCATATTGTGCGCAATCGGCGTATCCGCATTTGACAGGTTTATAATCTTTAACGCATCCCCATCCCGAACCAGCCACGTATATCCACTACCGAACAGGGTTGTTGCCGCGGTTTTAAATTGTTCGCGAAATTCTTCATCCCCACCAAATGCGTTTGCGATTTCATCTGGTATTTTGCCACCACAATCTCGACACATACCGTTAAAGAAAAAATCGTGATTAAAAACCTGGGCGGCATTGTTAAAAATCTTTTGCGCATTTGGATTGTTCTCGTCGTTCGCCGATGTATTTATTATTTCATAAAGAGACACCGATTCATAAGGCGTGTCCTGAATCAATTCGTTCAGATTTTTGATATAGGTCGCCACGTGTTTTCCGTGATGCAGCGCCAGTGTCTGTTCGGACATATACGGCGCCAGGCCATCATACGTATACGGTAATGGAAATTGCGAAAGTGTAAACATTTTTGCCCCTTTGGTTGTTTTTTATATTGGTTGGACCACATCAAAAATGCAACAGGAATGAAATGACAACGCCCCGTAAAAATTACTTGCGCAGACAAAAGAAACTTTTCTATAATCAAACCATCTGAAATACAAAAAGGAGAAAAGATGAAAAAATTATCTGCATTATTTGCATTGTGTGGTTTGGCGTTCGTTGGCGCGGCATCTGCGGCGAATATCACGGTTTATTATTCCCCAACGTGTCCACATTGTCATCACGCGCGTGACTTTATTGCAAATCATTTGGCGTATGAATATCCAATGGTCACCGTGACAGAGGTTAACGTTATGGACCAGGCAAACCTGCCAAAATTCCGTGAAACATTGAAAAAGTGTGAATATGAATCTGGTGGTGTGCCGGTTTTAACGATTGGTGATAAATGCTTCCAGGGGTATGCCGATTTTATGCAGGCTGAATTGCGTGACGCGGTTGCCGCTGATTTAAGCGATGCTGACAAGGCTGCCGCAGAAGAGGCGAAAAAAGCAATGGATGCAGACGCTGAAAAATACAAATCTGAAAACGCAGAAAAAAAGGCAACAATTTCTGAATTTACTGCCACTGCTGAAACAGTCGCGGAACCGGTTGTGGAATCTCAAAAAAAAAATAGTGGTGCGTCCAGTGTTTGGTTCTGGGGTCTGTTAATTGTATTGGTTGCAGGGTTGGGCCTGGTCTTGGTACGCAAGGATAAGAAATAATCGTATAATAAATCAATGCAGGATAGGTTATGTTTGATTTAACTTCTCTTGATTACGTCTTTGTGGGTGTCATTGTGGCATCCACAATTTGGGCGTTTATTCGCGGTGGCGTTTTTGAAACGGTTGCAACATTGTCGTGGGTTGTTGCGGCGATTGCGGCACGTTTTGCGTCCCCGTGGTTGGATAAATTGTTACAGGCCTGGTTTGATTTGTCGGCATCGACGGTTGGTACGTTGATTGCGTCATACTTTATTGTATTTTTTGTAATATTAATGCTAGTTGGATTTTTTAATCAGAAATTACGCGACAAAATCCACGACAGTATGATGAAGGTAACAGACCGTACACTGGGGATAATATTTGGTATTATCCGTGGTGTTGTGATAATGGGTGGTGTTTATTGGGGGGCATTGTGGTATTTTTCAGATGCACCACGCCTGCCACAATGGTTGGAAATGGCGCGTACCCGCCCGATTATGCAGTATACCGCGGAAAAGTTAGATGATTGGTTTGTCCCCGGTGCGCCAAACAAACTATTGGCGCGTGACCGTGCGGCATCAATCGAAAGTATGAAGATTTTCCAGAACTTGGTAAATCCTGCGGTGTCCAGCGAATCTAAAACGACGGATGCGCCCGAGACGGGTTACAAGTCATCAGAGCGTACCGCGCTTGAAAACCAATTATTGCAAATTGAAACGGCGGCCCGTGCCCAGGATGCACGCGACCCCGTCCCCGATGAGGTAATAATTGTCGAATAAAAATCCCGCCGTTCGGCGGGATTTTTTTACGGAAATGGTTCCTGGTGATTTGTGTGGCATTTTTATGCACAATTAAATCACAGAGGAGAGAGAAAACTATGTTCATAAAATCAAAAATATGTTTTACCGTTTTGGTAATCTATGAAATTGCGGCAATAACTTTGTTGCATTTTCAGCGTACCTGTGACGCGATGTTCAGTACCGGTTTTTGTGATGGGAATTTCAAATATTTTGCGGGGGCGATTGCGGTACCTTTGCTGGCATATTTGATATGGATGTGGATTCGTGAAATTATTCACGCCCGTCGTCGTCATCGCTTTATTTCGCGGGCGAAACACTTGGTTGGTAATTTTGCGTCGGCCGTCCACGAAAAATTAGGCAATATTTCAAGCCAGGATATGGAACGCATTCTGACGATGGCCATATTGTTCGGAATTAAGCGGTATTCGGACCGGCATCCGGGATTGCGTCGTACGATTGGTGAAATTATTGGTGTTAAGTCGGGGGATGAAATGGATTTTGAATACGATATGGATACTGAAAACGTTGTTGCCTCACAGAAAAGGGGCGCCGCGCGCCGTCGGATTGCCACAAAGTCCGCCCAGGCCACAACAAAAAAGAAAAAATAACTTTTTCGCAGGTAAAAAACACCCCACCGGGTATGTCCGGTGGGATTTTTATTATTGCGGTTTCTTTTCCAAATGCTTGCACGACCCCGGGGGTTTATGATATAATAAACCAAAAGGAATTCGGAAAGGGATGAAAATGTCACGCATTTTTGCCGGTTTTGCCGGCCTGATGATGGTTTTGCCTGCGGTGTTGAATGCGGCATATCCGGTGTATCCGTCATATCAAACAAATCAGAATAACGCGATGCCTGTGGGTGCGGTTCCTGTGATGAGCAATGGTATGGTTCAGTATTTACCATCAAGCAACAGTCGCGTTGTATCTGCACCAAATAATGTATCTCAGTATAATCAGTATCGCTCTGTTGCCGCGGCCCAGCCGACACGTATCACGGGCGCGTTGCCATATGTGGGGTCAAGCCAGACGTCTGCCGGTCGTTCTTATTATCAGCCGGCCGATTATGACAGATTGGCGGACAGTGGCCTGTACGTTGGATTGTCGGTTGCATACACCGCATCACTGATGGGTGGGATGAGTGCCGATTATACCGGTGAACAAAATTCATTCTTTGTTCCCGGCGCATTTGAAGAGGCTGACTTTCATTCCGATACCATCATCCCGCTCCAGGTTTCTGTTGGTGCGGCGATTAACAATGATTTTCGCGTAGATTTTTCTTATTTGCGTTATTCGGGGTTGTCGTATCCGACAATGGTTCGTACGGCCGATGGCGCCGGCGGTTTAATAGAGGCATCTGTTGATGGTGGTGCGATTACATCAAACACGACAATGCTGAACGTTTATTATAACATTGATTCTTATACCGGTTATTTGGCGGGTGGCTCACTTCGCCCATATATTGGTGCGGGCGTTGGGATTGCGCTGAATACGGTTGCGGACTATGTTGTATACGATAATACATTTTATTCTGAAATGGATCCGATTGGTGCCGGTGCCGGTGATTTAACGGGCATTTCGGATATTTATGCATATCATAACGGCGGCACGACGGAACAATTGGCATTTATGCTAGAGGGCGGTCTGACCACTGAATTGGATGGTGGAATTAAATTAGATTTCTTTGTTCGTTATGCGAATCTGGGCAAGGTTAAAACATCTGGTTCAATTATTGTTTCGCAAACGGAATGGCTGGGCGACGGTGCCGGGGGCGAATATGAGGCCCCATACGACAGTGTTTTCCACTATACCAACTGGTATGAAAGTGGGCGTCTGGGGATGGTTGATATCGGTGCCCGTATGCGTTTGCAGTTTTAATGGGTGTTGGGTGCACGCCCATTGTGTAAAAGGGGATAAAAGAGAATGGCACACACAGCAAAATCGTTTTTTTATTATTCACTGTTATCGGCATTGATTATGATGCCGATGGATTCGTATTGCGCAATGAGAATAAGCAACAAATCGCGCAGTTATGCCGACGCCTATAACCAGGTTAATGAAATGCGTGCCCCAACACCTGTGCCGACAATATCCAGCGCGCACAGTGATGATTTGGGTGTTGCCGGTCAAACTGAACATTCTGATTCAACGGTTGAATTGCCTATACGGGTCGCGAACCAGGCACTGGCATCGCAAATTGCCCGTGGCGAAAGCACATCTGTAACGGTTGGGCAATTGGAAAAATGTGGGTCTGTTTATCCAAATGGTGAATTTGCGTGGGATACCCCAACGGCGGGTGCGCGCAGTGGTACGGGGTCACAATGTGTGGCGGTTGTTGAAATGCGCGGATATCAAATGGGGCCGGGCGGAACGGATTTGGTTTTGGGGCGTGTAAATGTTGCATCGGGTGATTCGATAAAATGTAATGCATCTGTATGGCCAAACAGTTTGATGTTACCGGTGGCCGAAACAATCACATTCCCAAATGATACCGAACCCACCGTCGAAGACGTTATTGCCGTTATGAACCAGGAACAGAAGCAAAATGCCGGATTAAAAATCGCGGCGGGCACGTTAATTGCGGCCGTTGCGGGTAATGCCCTGGGCGCGAACGAGGTTGGATCTGATTCATTACTTGGCACGAACAAGGAAAAAATGCAAAGCACTGCTATTGGTGGTCTGACCGGTGCGGCAATTATGGCGGGCAACGTCTATGCCGGCAAGGTTGCAGGCGATATGATTTTATCTGCCGGTATAAATGCGACGGCGGGCGGCCTGATTGGCAATATGGCGGCATCTGGCGACGCGGTGTTGAAAATTGAAAATTGCACGGTTGATTCAGTTGATAAAAAGTGCCTGTGGGGTGTCTTGTTAAAATCTGGATCAAGGACAGACGGTAAAGAATATTTTTACGATATCGCCAAAGAAGATGTTTATGAATGTGATGAAACCGGCACAGAATATACAAACTGTACCATTTTCGGCAAGGATACCGCAGATATTATCCTGGAGGGGTATAAAGACAAAGGCGAAGACAAAGAAAAAGAAAACAAAACACTTACAACAATAAAGGGTGAAACATACGACATACAAAAAATGGCGTCCGAAGAATATGTCAAAGTCCCGACCAGTTATGAACTGGACCCAGAAACCAAGAAAATGTCCGTCGGTGGTGCCAAGCCAAATGCCACGGGTGATAATCGTTTTGTAAAGATTGCGGAATTTACCGTTGTTGATTCAACCGTGCCGGCGGTAATAGTTGGTGTCAAAGACAAAGCCTTTGGTTGGCACAAGAAAGACTGGACCACATTCACGGAAGAATATAAAAATTCATATATTATGCGACGTGGCACCGATGGGCAACCGGTTGCCCTGGCAGATGGGGAAAAAGCACTGGCCACAATTGATGCATTCCGTCCAATGTACCAGGACGCCGAAGATGGTGCGTTAATTGACCTTGGGAACAAGGCACGGTTAAAGGGCACGTTAATCGGTGCCGGCGCCGGTGGTGCATTGGGTGCCTTTACCGCATATCAGGGTGCCCAGGATGAAATCCAACAACGTTGGGTGTCGGCGGTACGTGAATACAAGGATTCACTGCAAAAGATTTATTGTGCAACGGGAACGCGATTCCTGACGCACTATAACGATACGGTAATGATTCCAATGGTATCTGAATAAAAAAAACGCCAATTTGGCGTTTTTTTTATTTTATTGAATCTGGGGTTGTGTATTTTCCACCAAATGCAGTGTCCATAGAAACACCATTGGCATCGGTATATGTCGCCGTGCCAACAAATTCAGATGGCGTCCCTTTGTCCCCATAATAGTTAACGTCCATTCCATCATAAGCAAGGCTTTTTGATGGCTCTGATACCAAGAAATTCATATCCATTACGTCGCCGGGGGTAAACGATATTGCCTGGGATGCGCCCGTGTCCACAATTTTTACGTCATACCATTTTGAATTTGAAAATTTCAAATCCACCGTTTCTGTTCCGTTCATAAAGTTTAAAGTTGCATCACCGTTGATTGACTTTATTTCATTGTCTTTATTTTTCACCAGGCCCATCGCCGTTCCCTTGAAATTCAGACTGTCTTCGCCTGCAATCGTGGCAACATCAGATCGGTCAATATGTTTCAGGTCATATCCGCCCGCAAAAAATTTAAATTCTGTGGTTGTTTCATCGGAATCGGCGTGTCTGACCGCTTTTGACAGTCGCCCATAGTCCGAATATTTTAGGTTACCACTTGCCTTTACCGTGACGGTTGTCTCGGTTCCGGTTGTTGCATCTTTGCGCCAGAAGGTATTGCTTTTGTCACTGGTTCTTGTGTATCCTTCCGCTGCTAAATTTATACCCATAATTTGGTTGTTATCATCCAGCATAAATGTCAACACGTCGTCATCCGACAACAGTTTCATCTGAACGTCTTTTAATGATTCTGTCTTTGGTTCAAAAATCCACGTATCTGTTTCACCGGGGGTGAAATATTCATCCAGGACGGTTGCATAATTATCATTTATAAAATCTTGAATTTCTGTGTCTGTTAAATCTTCGGACCATTCTTCCCCGCCCGCAATCAGGTATGCATTTTTGATTTCATCTTCAGAGAATCCATCCAGACCATTTTTGTAAATATTATACATATTTTTGAATGCGGTCAGTGCCTGTTCATACAGTGTGCCGATTTTTTCATCTGTTTGATCACGAACATTTGGGTCGCGATTAAGTATCGGTCCCGCCACGCCAATTCTTGATGGGTTTTGCGATGCCGTTGTGGTTGTTGATGGTGTGGCGATAACACCAACGGATTGGGCGTATGCAATAACTTCCAGTCTGTTGTCAACGCCGGTACGCATTCCCGTGATACGCGCATTAGATTCACCAACCGTGTCTACGTTTCGGCCAATGGTGTATGCATCACCGGTGCTGGAACACGCGGCCAATAATAACAGACCAGGCAACACAAAAATATGCTTCATAATAATCCCCTTTCCATCTTGAATTGTATGGTATTAAATATTACACCCCCGCGCAAGGGGATATTTTTTATATTGTCATACGATCGGCAATTTGTTGCTGAACATATTCGTCTTCGCTGTTATAAAGGGGCCAATTCCCATTCGCCATTTCCTGTAACGATGTCAGCGGTTGATTCAATCGCGCACGATACAGCCACAAATTTGACATCACGCGCTTTATATAATTACGTGTTTCGTATGCCGGGAAACTTTCGATATAAAGTAATGGGTCGTACGTATAGAATGACTTTTCAAACTTGGTCATTGTTCCCATACCCGCATTATATGCCGCCAGCATTTTGATAATATTATTTTCAATGTTTGGATGCGACAACAAATCAACAATATACTGCTGTCCCAGGTACATATTATGTTCTGGATTAGACATATCCATTTCAGATATATCCAGGTTGTTTTGCTTTGCCACGCGTTTGGCGGTGCTGGGCATAATCTGCATAACGCCATTTGCGCCCGCCCCAGATTTAGCCGTTGTGCGGAAACCACTTTCCTGTTTTGTAATGGCCAACAATAATGCGCGATCAATCGACCATCCACCCATTGGTTCCCAGTCTGGTAATGGATATTGTGCCGAATAAATAATGTCGTCATCGATTTCCAGAATCCCCCGGTCTTTGATAACACTGGATGCCTGGACCGAAACCCGGGGCAGGCCATATGCCGTCGCCACCGAATTTACCGCGTGTAATTGGCGATCGGTTGCGCGTGATGTAATCATCAGTTTAAGGTATTCTTCGGCCCTGTCTTTGCGATTAACCTGTAACAATGCTAATGCGCGTTTACCGTATTTGGTCTTGCGTAATTCATCTATGTCTTCGTCGGTGCAGTCTTGTTCAAAAAATTCATATTGTGGCACACCGCCCAACATAGTCGCCGACAATGCGCCATAGAACGCCATCGGATACGCCGCCGCCACCGACCAATATTGACGCGCCATATCCGCCGCACCATTTAAATCCGCCGCGCGTCCGGCCCAGAATGCGGCCTCTATCTTTCTGGCATTGTTAATGTGTTTTAATGCCAATATCTTGGAAAAATATTTTTGTGATTCTTTGAAATTTTCTTCTTTGAAATAAATCAAACCCATTGTCCACAAACCATATTCAGAATCCGCATCAGATGATATAAATCCCCATTTTTTTGCCAATTCTATTTCGCCGTTTGTGTAATAGATGTATGCCAATCGTCCGGCCAGGCGCCCATAATCAGATTCCGTTAGTTTGTTTTTGAATGATTTTGTTTCCAGAATTGTGCGTGCCGTCTTTGTCGAACCGCTGCGAATTGCGCGTTTAAATTTATCAATGTTTTTTGCCGTGTCCCCGGAATACTTTTTCGCCGTCCAGTTTTCAGACTGTGGCGTTTCGATTGATACACCGCCGCTGATAGACGTTGGCAGATTTGGTTTTTTAACGCTTGCCTTTTTAATGTTCCCCAGTTTTTGCATACGCACCGCACCCGGCATATCGTTATATTTGTTCATCCAGGCGGTAACCTCTTTGCCACGCGTTGTGTACGTGTCCGAGAAGTATCGTTGATATAAAACCTCGTTCATCAACAGGTCATCATCCAGCTGTGATTGTAATTTTGTTGCGGCGTTTATTTTTTCTTTGTCTTGCAGGGTAAATATTTGTCTGTATAAACTGGCGTCACCATCGGACAGAATATCCAATGTCGGATTTGCCATTGCAATAAATGGCATAAACAGCAGGGCAAAAAATGCGAATAATTTTTTCATCATTTTATATATCAAAACAGTGTCGTGCGTGGCAATTCGCAAACCGCCGCGCCTTCGTCTGCCTCTGGTATTTGGTCAATGATTTTTTTAAAATCCGATACCCGTGAAAATTTACGATACACGGATGAAAAACGAATAAATGCAATCGGATCCAGGTTTAATAATGAATCAGATACCATTTGCCCAACCATTACGGATGTGACCGTATCATCGGGTGCCTCTGTTTCCAGACGACGATGAATAGATGTCACCAAACGTTCGATTTGATGTTCATCCACGTCACGATTGCGGCACGCCAACAAAATGCTGCGTCTTAATTTTTCCCGATCAAAAGGTTCCAACTTTCCACTGTTTTTTCGTACAACCAAATCGCGCATTTGAATGCGTTCAACGGTTGTGAATTTTGCACCACATTGGTTGCAAACACGACGACGGCGAATAATCGCATCTTCGATATCTGGTCGTGAATCTGTTACACGACTGTCTGTGGAACTGCAGTATGGGCATCTCATAACACGTATACGGTAGCAATGAAATCCCCGCCTTGCAAGCATAAATTGTAAATTAGATTTTCTGGAAAATTTGCTGTTTTTATAAAAATCAAGCAATTTATTTCTATTTTGTTCGCTTGGACTGCATTTTTTATGGGGTCAAATATGGTAAAATATTTAATGCAACAGAGCGAGAGAGATGCACAAATACCTGAACCAGATTTTATGCGGTGATTGTATTGAAATAATGCGCGGTATTCCCGATGCATCTGTGGACGCTGTATTTGCAGACCCACCATATAATTTACAGTTGGGCACAAAAACGCTCTATCGACCCGAGGATCAAACCGCCGCACGTGCGGTCCGTGACGAATGGGATGCGTTTGAATCGCCCGCGCAGTATGATGAATTTACCCGTGCCTGGATGCGTGAATGTAAACGTATTTTAAAGCCCACCGGTGCGATGTGGACAATTGGCAGTTATCATAACATTTTCCGCGTCGGTACAATTTTGCAAGATATGGGATTTTGGGTTTTAAATGATATTGTGTGGGTAAAGACTAATCCGATGCCGAATTTCCGTGGAACGCGCTTTACCAATGCGCACGAAACCTTGATTTGGGCGACGCCAACCAAAACCGGCAAATATACATTTAACTATGAAACGATGAAACGCCTGAACGGCGGTAAACAGATGCGTTCCGATTGGGATATGAACATCTGCCTGGGCGAAGAACGCTTAAAAGGCGCTGATGGCAAAAGCCTGCACAACACACAAAAACCGTTGGATTTGTTGCGTCGTGTGATTTTAGCATCGACCAAACCGGGTGATATTATTCTGGATCCATTTATGGGGTCGGGAACAACGGCGGCGGCGGCGCGCGAAATGGGACGCCAGTTTATCGGCATTGAACGCGACGCGACATATGTTGCGGCGGCGCGCAGTCGTATTGCAAATATCAAGCCGGTTGATTTAAGTGATATAGAGGTTACAACCCCAAAACGTGCCGAAATCCGTATTGCCTTCAAAGAATTGATAGAGGCGGGCCTGCTGTACGTTGGTCAAACATTGGTCAGCCCACGTGGCGAACGCGTTATGATTACCCGCGATGGTCAATTAACCCATCCATTACTGGGCAAGGCATCAATCCACGTTATGGCGGCCAAATTACAACGCAGCGTCAGTTTTAATGGCTGGGACTATTGGTCGGCCGAAAAACGTGACGGGGGCTTGGTTCCAATTGATGAATTGCGTAAATACGTACGCGATATCAAGCGTGATATGAAACAAGCCGCCTAGAAAAGCGCATTACTTTTGATTTTCAATATCTATGCGCATTGCGCAACGTACCTTATTAAATTCATCGGTATATTGTTTGTACTGTATGCGTTGGCGCTTTGGGCGTGCGCCGACGGATATTTTTTCTTGTTCTGCTTGTGTCTGTTTTGCTGCCTCTGCTTGTGCGGCGGCGCGGCGTTCGCGTGCGCGCAAGATGTTTTGTTGGCGTATGCGTGCACAAGCCAAGAACGCATTTTCTGTGTTTAATTTTTTAAACAGATATTCGCGCGCCGCGTTTTCTGCGTTTTTATAGTGTGGTGCGCGTGCAAAATATATCATCAGATGATCGATAATCTGGTTTATCACATCTTCGATAAATTCTGGGTTATATGCATTCTGACTGTCTGGTGAAATTGTTAATTTAAAGAACACCTTGGACAGAAAAATAATTTTGTTCGCGAATGTTTCGTCCCACGGAATGATTTCGCCCCATTTGTCTGTCACCTGGTCGGGGGTCAGATATGATACCGGCGCATTTTCCAGAACTTTTTCTTTGATATACGGCAAATACTGGCGATGAAACAGGCGCTGTGCCGGCGTGCGTTTTGGCAATTTTGGTTTCTCAGGATACATTTTTATCTCTTTCTATAAGTGCTTGTTTCGGCAAATTCGCCCATAACCTGGCGATGTAGTTCGCGTGCACGTTTGGCGACCAATGCGGCATCGTGTTTACGGCGTTCGGCAACAATTTGTGGTGTGCGTTTATGACCTTCCTTGCGCTTCTGGGCCTGGTCTGCCAACAAATTTTGTATGTATGGATTTTCTGTATACAATGCGGCCTTTAATTTGCCTTTTGCGCTTTTACGTGTGCCACCCGCACGCATAGTATACGCCGACAGGTAATCTGCCATCAGATTGGTTAACGCATTTAAAAAATGTGGATTTGTTGATTTGGAATCGCGCGAATCCAGTATTCGCAGATAAGTTTTGGATTTTAAAATCAGAAATTGTTCTGCTTCTGGTTTGTAATCACATTCCGCGCGCCAGCGGTTGCGTACACGTTCCTGGGTCATATATGATTTCCCAAAATTATTCAGGAATAAATTGGTGATATATTGCGTAAAGTTGGCAAATTGCTTGCTGGTTGCTGAATCTTGTTTGTGTGCCATATTGTGTCCTTTGTAATACCGGGATAAATATAGCATACAAAAAAAACGTTTGTCAAATACTATTTCGTCTTCTTACTTTTTTCGTCCCGCAGGCGATAATATTCCCACATTGCGATTGGCGCAATATCTGTCTGGCGCATTTTGCGACGAACGCGATATATGCCATAAAATTCATACCACAAACTGTTAAAATACGCATATTCCCAATCGATAATACCAACAACATCCATTGTATCTGGGTTTACGATGATATTGCTGCACATATCGCCGTGCACCATCCCCAGATTGCGCTTTTTAGCATCGTGTGGAATCATATCACGCAATGTTTTTAAATCGGCATTAAACAGCGAATATATAATTTGTCCGATTTGTTTTCCGATTTTGTCATTATTTGCAATTATTCGTTTTAATGGTAAATCGACCAATACGCGCCCCGGAATAAAGTGCGTTTTATAGAACAAATATGGTCCAGCTTGAATCAATTCTATTTTTGGGACCGCAACCGGCAAAACGGGTGCAACCGCGTCTGTGATGCGTTTTTCGCGTTCAAATTTCTCTGCCGAGTTATCGTGTTTATGAAACTTTCGCACTTTGAATACGGTGTCATCAATGATAAAAGCCAAACTGCCACCACCCTTGGCCAGGCGCATCTTGCCCCAGTCTAATTCCGGTGTCGCCGTACGAATAGCGTGCAATTTATTTTTATAATCATAGCACTTGTTCAAACGAAACCACGTGCGCACCCCACGAAATGGGATAAAATAAGATATGAACCATAAAAAATCAAAAAACGGTTTCCACATTTATATGCCTTTTTGCCTTTATAAAAATAATGATATTGAAAAGATGAAAAAAAACAAGTATTTTGTCGGTATGTTTAATACGGGAACGATTGTCAAAGTTTTGGTGCCAAACATTGTAAATACCGGTTATGATTACCGTCTGACCGCGCCGGCGGATGTTGGCACATTTGTTGGTGTGACGATTATGAATCGTCCGTATGTCGGTGTTGTCTGGGGCTTTGGCGACAGTGGTCTGCCAGAATCAAAAATAAAAAACGTCACACGTGTTTATGACGCCGGATTAAATATTTCCGACCTGCAATGGATAAAGCGTATGTCCGACTGGACGCTGATGGCGCCGGGTGCGGTTTTGCGTTTGATTATAAATGTGCCGGATGCGTTCTTGCCCCCCCGTATGGAACAGTTGTATTCTTATAACCCAGATTCCACCGCTCGAATGACGGAAAATCGCATCGCGGTGGCAGATGCGTTTGCATCGAATGATTTTGATGCGATGTCGGTGACGGATATTCAAAATATCGCCCGGGTCAGTTCTGGGGTCGTACGAACGATGATAAAAAATGGTACCTTGATACCAACGGCATCGCGTGAAACCAATCCAGACCAATTTGTATTTGAATATAATGATGCTGGTAACATTGTCCTGAATGATGAACAGGCCGCCGCCGCCGCCCAGATTGGCACCGCAATTTCATCAGGGGGCTTTTCTGTGCACCTGTTGGATGGAATCACCGGCAGTGGCAAGACCCAGGTATATTTTGATGCCGCCTGGCGGGCATATGATGCGGGGAAATCGGTATTGCTGATGATGCCTGAAATCGCATTGACCGCGCAATTTATGTCGCGCTTTGAGATGCGTTTTGGTGCGCCCCCCGTCGTCTGGCACAGTAATTTAACCGCCGCGCGTCGTCGTGAAATCTGGCGCGGGGTAATGCGCGGTAAAATCCGGATGGTTGTCGGCACGCGCAGTGCATTGTTCCTGCCGTGGCAGGATTTGGGATTGATTGTAATTGACGAGGAACACGACCCGTCATATAAACAGGAAGATATGGGAAACTATCACGCGCGTGATATGGCCATACTGCGCGCACGCATTGCAAATATCCCCGTTGTATTGGCCAGTGCGACCCCCGCCGCCGAAACGCTAGAAAATGTAAATTTGGGTAAATATACGCAATTAAAGTTGACGTCGCGCTTTGGTGGGGCGCAATTGCCCGAAATAAGAACCATAGACCTGCGTGAAAATCGACCAGAATCATATACCGTGGGTGACACGGAACAAACCGGATTCTTGTCGGTGCTATTGTGTGATGCGTTACGCGATACCTTGGTCGCCGGGCACCAGGCAATGTTGTTCATCAATCGTCGTGGTTTTGCCCCGATTGTTCAATGCAGAAAGTGCGGTTGGACCGCAAAGTGTCCCGATTGCAGTGTTGGGATGACATATCATAAGCGGATTGGGAAATTGTTGTGTCATATGTGTGGACGCACAATGCCGTTAATGAAAAATTGTCCCGCTTGTAATTCTGATGTTTCGATGCGTGGGGTGGGGCTTGAAAAAATCCAAGAAGAAGTTATCGCAAAATTCCCCGGTGTCCGAACGGCCCTGGTGTCCAGTGATACTATTTTATCACGTCAAAGTCTGGAACGCCTTGTGACCCAGATGGAAAACGGTGAAATAGATGTTGTTATCGGAACGCAAATCCTGGCCAAGGGGCATCATTTCCCAAACTTGACCCTGGTTGGTGTGGTTGACGCAGATATGGGATTGTTTGGCACGGATTTTCGCGCCGGTGAACATACATTCCAACAATTGTTCCAGGTCGCCGGTCGTGCGGGCCGTGGCACACACCCGGGAACGGTTTTGTTGCAAACATATCAACCCGATCACCCGGTCTTGACGGCAATTTGTGCGGGCAATCGTGATGAATTTATAAACACGGATATGGCGGCGCGACGTGCTGCACAGATGCCGCCATACGGTCAATTAATTGCCGTTATAATCGAGGGCCAACGTGAATCAACATTGTCCCAGTTTTGTGCGGATTTATCCGCGCGTGCCCCCGTGTTGCACGGTGCAAAAATAATGGGGCCAATCGCCGCCCAGGTATATCAGATTCGAAATTGGTATCGTATGCGCTTTCTGGTTGCGGGTGGGAAAAATGCAAACCTGCAACCGGTTGTGGCAAAATGGATTGCATCGGTCAAAGTGCCCGCAAATATTCGTATAAAAATAGACGTAAATCCAATCAATTTTATGTAATCAGTCCTATTGGTTATTCCGCATAAAAATCGTATAATTTTTATATCAGATTAAGAAGAAGGGGGAATATACAATGGGCGAATTTTTAATTGTTTTTGGAATAATGTTTTTGTTGGGCTTAACACTGGTTGGAATTTTAATGATTCCAATTGCGATCGCAAACGCACGTGGAATTTGTGGTGGCGAAAAGACAACGATTACAATTTTATCCTGGATGGGAATATTTTTCGGTATTACGTGGATTGTTGCGCTGGTGCTGTCACTGGTGTGGCGTGGTGAATGCGGTATGCGCGAAACGAATTTGGATAAACTTGAAAAATTATCGCGACTTTATAAAAGCAAATCCATCACCCGCGAAGAGTATAATGAAATAAAATCCCGATTATTATCACGCGAATAAAAAATCCCGCCGTATGGCGGGTATTTTTTTATTCGTGGGCGATTGCGCCAACCGGACAAATGGATGCGCACGTCCCGCACGAAATACATTTAGATGGGTCGATTACACATTTGCCGTCACCACCCACAGATATTGCGCCAACTGGGCACATTCCCATACAACTGTGACAGCCAATACATTTATTCGGATCAATTTTATAAGCCATTTTCTATATCCCTTTTTTACAATTATTCACGGTTAAATAAACTTAACAGATATTGGAACATCGCAACGAATGATATATAAAGGTGTAATGCCCCCAATACCGCCATTTGATTTTTCTGAGTTTCATCACCAATGTATCTGTATGCGTTTTTCAGCGTTTGCATATCATATGCCGTAAACAGCGCAAATATCAAAACGCCAATCAGACTAACCACGGCCGAGAATCCCGCACCCAATGGCACAAACATAGAAATTATTCCAACCAAAATCAAGCCCAGCATCCCAATAAACAGGAAAATTCCCAAAAATGACAGGTCTTTGATTGTTTTATAACCAAACATTGCCATACACGCAAACATCAATGCCGCAACCCCAAACGCCCAAATAATAGATACCGGGTTAATCGACAATGCTGCCCAAATCAACGGTGTCATTGTTACACCGATTAAAATTGCATACAGTGCCAATAACCACGCTGCTGTGCCGGGTTTCATATGAAAAACGCGTACCTGGGCCCAGATTGATAATGCTAATCCACCAAACAGCAGGATGTAATACGTTGCTGAAAAACCGGTAAACGTGGCATTAAATAAATGCGTAACTGCCCCCGTCGCCAGGGTCAAGAACGCCGCCACGCCCGTTAATGCAACCGCCCCAAACATCAATGCAAAAATGCGTTTCAAATATCCTTCGATGCCGGATACTTGTGTTGTGCCACGTGATACACGCCGTGCCGTGGTGTCTGTGATTTTTGACTTTTTTGTAACCATAACTTTCTCCTTGTTATTTACGAAATATATAATACAATACGCTTCCATTTTCAAGATTAAAAGGATAAAATTATGAGCGATAAGCAATATAATGGTACGGGCCCCTTCTATAGGGCGCATCAAGGTGGTGCACAAGGCTATGTGGCATATCCGGTATGTGTGTCATCTATTAGAGAAGATAGCATAGAAGGCTTAAAACGCAAACGTGAAGAGTTGTCACAAAAACTGGAAAAAGCATCAAAGATGGCATACAAAGATGAAAAATATATTGCGACTTTGAAAAGAATACTTAAAAATATTGACGACACTCTTGCCAACGTCGCCGCACAAGATGCAACCGTAGTCGCAGCCGAAGCAAAAAGAAGAGCTGAATCTAAAATATATACAAAAGCTCGCTAAAAAAAATAAAAAAAAGGAGAACGTGAATGGCGCTTACAATCCAACAAATGAACCCAGTTGCGTTTTCTTTTTTCGGACTTAATGTGCGGTGGTATGCGTTGGCGTATGTCACCGCTTTTATTATTGGTTATTTTCTGTTTAAACGCCTTATGCGTCGCCCGAACAGTGGCCTGGATATTCCCGACAAAAAAATGGACGATTTATTAACGGCAATTATCCTTGGGGTTGTGCTGGGGGGACGGATTGGTTATGTGTTATTCTATAATTTTGGGTATTTTTTAACGCGTCCGCTGGAAATTTTTGCCGTGTGGAATGGTGGAATGAGTTTTCACGGGGGCCTGATGGGGGTAATCGCCGCCACATTTTGGTTCGGCTGGAAAAACAAAATAAATTCGTGGCGTATCCTGGATTTATTAGCCGTCATCGCACCAATTGGATTATTCTTTGGTCGTATCGCAAACTTTATAAATATGGAATTGATGGGGTTTCCAACCGCGGTGCCGTGGGCGGTGGAATTTGTTGATAGGGATGGGAATGTTCTGATTCCTGCATCTCACCCCAGTCCGATATACGAAGCCTTGACCGAGGGCGCATTGCTGTTTGCGGTAATGTATATCCTGTATCGTTTTACGGGGTTGCGTCATAAACCGGGTGCGCTGGCCGGCATAATGGGTATGGGGTATGCGATTGCGCGAATATTTTGTGAACAATTTCGTGTTCCCGATGTCCAGGTTGGTTTTTTAGTGGGTGATTGGCTGACGATGGGTATGACGCTGTCGTTGATAATGTTTTTTTGCGGACTGGGCATTTTTGTGTTTGCGTTTCGCAAAAAATAATGTACAATACGCCCCGTTGACCCAGGAATGGGAAATAAAATCCAAAACCGTAGGTTGAAAGACCGGCGGGAAAACAGTTTAGGATGGTTGGCAGAGCGTGTTGAGGTGTGCGAGTCTTGACTACGAGCGCCAGCGAAGTGCGGTCCGAGTATGATAAAATCATACGCAGGACCAAAACCGTAGGTTGAAAGACCGACGGGAAAACAGTTTAGGATGGTTGGCAGAGTGTGTTGAGGCGTGCGAGTCTTGACTACGAGCGTCAGCGAAGTGCGGTCCGAGTATGATAAAATCATACGCAGGACCAAAACCGTAGGTTGAAAGACCGGCGGGAAGACAGTTTAGGATGGTTGGCAGAGCGTGTTGAGGCGTGCGAGTCTTGACTACGAGCGCCAGCGAAGTGCGGTCCGAGTATGATAAAATCATACGCAGGACCAAAACCGTAGGTTGAAAGACCGGCGGGAAGACAGTTTA
>SUUO01000015.1:0-17471 GCA_015062485.1 Alphaproteobacteria bacterium | reverse complement strand
CGAATTTGAATTGGGTGTTATTATCGGGATGGGATTCCCGGGGTATTTCCTGATTGTGGCAGACTATATTGATTGGTGCCGTAATAATGACGTCTTAACCGGGCCGGGTCGTGGTTCGGGCGCGGGGTCGATTGTGGCGTGGGCGTTGGGTATTACAAATGTTGATCCGTTAAAATATGGGTTGCTGTTTGAACGTTTCTTGAATCCGGATCGTATATCAATGCCGGACTTTGACGTTGATTTTGAACCAACGGGTATTGAACGCGTTTTGGCGTATGTGTGTGATAAATATGGTCACGATTCCGTGTGTCGAATTATTACGTTTGGTTCATTACAGGCACGCGGTGCAATTCGTGATATTGGGCGCGTGTATGGATTGCCCTATTCCAAGTCAGATAGATTATCAAAACTTATCCCCCAGGATGCCAAGACGTTAAAAGATGCCGTCAGTGTTTCAACCGAAATTCAAGATATCTTGAACCAAGACGAAGATATGAACAAGGTTGTGACCGTCGCTGAAGAGTTGGAAGGGTCTTTGCGCAATCTGGGACAACACGCGTGTGGTGTTGTTATTGGGGACAGACCAACAACAAAAATTGCACCGGTTTATCGTGATCCGGCCAACCCCCTGCCGTCGTGCCAATATGACGGAAAATATCTGGAAAAGTCCGGATTGATTAAGTTTGACTTTTTGGGGCTGGAAACATTGGTTGTGCTAAAATACGCGACACGTCTGATTCAACAGACACGTGGTATAAATATTGACCTGGACCAGATTCCAACCGATGATCCAAAGACAATGAAATTGTGGCAACAAGGCCTGACCGAGGGGATATTCCAATTTGATGCCCCGTTTGTTCAGCAGACATTGCGCAAGATGCACCCGACAAGTTTTTTGGAAATTTCGGCGTTAAATGCGTTAAATCGTCCGGGGCCAATCGCGTTTATTCCACAATTTATTGCGCGTATGCACGGCGAAGAAGCGATTGAATACGTTCATCCCAAGGCAGAACCTATTCTGAAAGAAACATATGGTATTATTGTGTACCAGGAACAGGTTATGCAATTAACGCGTGCGTTGGCGGGCTTTACACGTGGTCAATCTGATAACGTGCGCAAGGCGATGGGTAAAAAGTTAATAGAAATGCTGAATGAATTAGAAGGCAAGTTCTATGAGGGGTGCGAGAAAGAAGGAACTCTGGATCGTGCAACGGCAAAAGATTTGTGGGAAAAGTTCAAAGAATTTGCAAAATACGCATTTAATAAATCGCACGCGATTGCTTATTCAATCGTTGCCAATCAGTGTGCATATTTAAAAGCAAACTATACACCGGAATTCTTGGCAGCGTCTATGTCCAGTAACCTGAATGATACTGACCAGTTGGCTATATTTGTAGATGATGCAAAAACAAACTTTAATATTCAAATTGTGCCACCAGATATTAATCAAAGTGAATCTTTGTTTACGGTGCGTGATGGCAAGATTATTTATGGTTTGGCCGCGTTAAAGGGTGTCGGAACGGCGGCGACTGATTTGATTGTTGCCGAACGTAATGCAAATGGAAAGTTTAAGAACCTGACAGACTTTGCCAAGCGTTGCGCGCATATTATGAACAAGCGTATTTTGGAAGCGTTCGCCAAGGTTGGCGTGCTGGATTCGCTAGAGCCAAATCGTGCGGCGATATATATGAATGCCGATGCGATTTTATTATATGCGGCAAAGTCCAAGGAAAGCGCAAATTCATTATCTTTATTCGCCAACACAATCGAAGACGATGTTGCCGAAGACAGGTTGCATAAAAACCTGCCAAAGACGACACCGTGGACATTTAATCAGAAACTTGAAAACGAATTATCGGCGTTGGGCTTTTATATCTCGGCGCACCCGCTGGACCAGTACAAGGGGTTAATCGCGCGGGCGGGCCTGGCGACCAGTGCGACACTGGAAGCATTGGGCGACAGAAAAACGGTCCAGATTGCGGCGACGGTAAATTCTTTTAGTCGTCGACGCACCAAGACCGGCAAAGAAATGATAACAATAAATGCGTCGGACAGTTATGGTAATATTGATGCCGTGGCTTTCGGGGATTCGGCCATAGAATTTGCACAAATTTTAAGCACTGAAACCGTGGTTGTTCTGTCTGGCAAGACATCGGCGCGTGATGACCGGGTGTCTATATTTGTAGATTCTATTATTCCGCTGTCACAATGGGTGGCGAAAATTGCCAGAAAAATAAGTCTGGATATTTGGGATGCGTCGGCACTGGGGGATGTGAAAAAGGCCCTGGTGGCGTTGGCGCCGGGACACACACGGGTGGAATTAAATTTGCACGGCGCGGACAAGGTTGCAACAATGATGTTGCCCGGTGGGGTTGAATTGGGTGCAACAACGGCAACAGATATTGCGGCCCTGGGGGTCAAGGTAGAGGTGGAATAACAATGAAACATATTCCGGTGTTATTGGATGCGGTTTTAAATGCCCTGGGGGATGTGCGGGGTAAGCATATTGTCGACTGTACATTTGGTGCGGGCGGATATACGCGTGCATTTTTATCGCGTGGCGCATATGTTACCGCGTTTGATCGTGACCCGAACGTTTTGGTTGACGCGGATGCAATTCGTGCCGAATATGGCGAAAGATTTAATTTTATTCCGCGGGCATTTTCATCCTTGGCGGAAATGGATGATACATTTGATGCGATTGTTTTTGATTTGGGTATTTCATCAATGCAGATAGATAACGGCGAACGCGGTTTTTCGTTTCGTATGGATGCGGCGCTCGATATGCGGATGGATACACAGAACTTAATACCCGCCGCAGATTTAATTGAAAATATGTCCGTTAATGAACTGGCATCGATTTTGCGGGATTATGGTGATGTTCGTAATGCGACAAATATTGCACGCGCAATCAAAAATGTGGCGCCAAAAACAACATTTCAATTACGTGACCTGATACACAATCCAAAAGATGTTGCACCGATATTCCAGGCCCTGCGTATTGCGGTCAATGACGAAATGGGCGAGATAAAGCGCGCACTGGCGGCGGTGCCGGAACGCTTAAAGTGCGATGGGAAATGTATCTGTGTGACATTTCATTCAATAGAAGACAGAATTGTTAAAAACACTTTTCGCGAATGGACGACCGCGCCCGGCGACCCACGGATGCCGATTGTGGCGACGGCGCCATTTGTGGCGATAAAAACCGCCCTGCCCGATAATGCGGAATTGGAAAACAATCCACGTGCACGGTCGGCGCATATGCGCGGTGTGACCAAGGTGTGTCAAGGGGGATAAAATATGAAAAAGTCCGTAAAAGATATGATTGCGCAGGCCGATAACGCAAAAAAGGTTAATCCGCGTGACCTGTCCAGTGACCAGGATTTAACAATCGGTTTAATGAATCTGATTGCGATTGAAAATATTGCCAGCGACAGTCAGATTGCCCAAATGGTTGGTGATGTTCGCAAAAAACTGATGCGGCGCGTGGTTACGGACGATGCAAAGTATGACGCGTCATTGGATTTGTTGGGCAAATCCGTTATGTTAATGTCGGATGGAATGCGCGCATTTCCAGATAATCGCAAGGCTTATGAACTGTTTGATGCCGCATATGAGGCCTATGCAATGTTCTGGGGACTAAATATGGGTTTTATAAAAATCAGTGATTTGGATAAATAAGGTGTTGATTCAAACGTCTAAAAAATGATAAAATGCATTCAAGAGAGAAGTGAAAGTGAAGAGTCCTATGAATAAAATTTTCCGTTTTTCTGCGCTGATGGCGGCGTTTTTGGCGACGACTTCGGCTGATGCAATTGGTCCACAAAATTCGCGTTCGGCGACGGCGGGTAATGTTGCCCCGGCACGTGCGGCGGGTCGTGATGTTAAACGTGGGGCGCCATCGGATGGTGGTATGGCCACGTTATCGCGTTCTGCGACGGCGCGAACATCGGGTGTTGTGGCACGTTCGGCAACAACGCCATCTGTGGGGCGTGTGGCAACGGCCACGGCGTCACGCAATGCGCGTAACGCGGCGACCATTTCACGCAGTGCGGTTGGCGCGCGCGCGGCCCGTTCGGCGGTGGTGCCGGCGCGCAGTACAACAAATGTTTCGCGCGCGGGCGTTTCGCGTGCGGCGTCTTCACGTGCGACGGCGATATTTGATGATGTGTCCAAGATTGGTGGTGGCTATGCCCAGTGTCGGGAATCGTACGCAACCTGTATGGACCAGTTCTGTGCCAAGGCAAATGATACATATCGCAGATGTTTTTGCAGTGATCGCTTCACGGGCTTTCGTGATACCGAAGATGCCCTGGACCAGGCAAAGATTCTGTTGCAACAGTTTGAAGATAATAATCTGAATGCGGTGGATAAAACCGCCGCAGAGGTTGATGCAATGTATTCCGCTACAATCGGAGAAGCGGCAATTAAAAACGATACCAGTGGCGCGGCAAAAATTTTGGCCGAAATTGGCGATTTGATTTCCGGCAAAAAAAAGGCAAACTCATCGTCAACTTCTAATTCAATGTCTTTGAGTGATATGTCACTGGATTTTTCATCAGATATCGGTGATATTTGGGGCGGTTCATCGGCGGCTTCATCTATATTTGGTAGTGGTGGCGACGTTGATTTAACCACATTAGAGGGCGAAGATTTATTTAATCACGTTCATAAACAGTGTTCGCAAATGGTGGCGGAATCTTGCCAGAGTTCTGCGGTTGCCAATATGGCGAAAAGCGCGTATGGCATTATGATAAGCCAGGATTGTAACGCATATGAAAAGAGCATCGACGCCAAACGTCAACAGGTTCAAAACACCGTGCGCCAGGCCGAGAAAATCCTGCGCGAGGCCCGCTTGGAGGAATATCGTGCACACAATTCCCAGGACGTAAATGAATGTTTGGACAAAGTGCGCTCTGCGATGTTGGCGGAAACAGCGTGTGGACCAAATTATAAACGCTGTTTGGATTACAGTGGCGCATACATTAACCAATCCACAGGCGAGCCAATTTATAGCCAGCGCCTGTTTGAATTGGCGGATTTGATTAAATTAGATGGCGCGTCGGGTGATATGGATGTATTGGGACAGAATGATAAATTCAATGAATTCCTGGATTCGCGCAAAATGTTTGCGACGACGGCTTTGGATTCTTGTCGCAGTATTTCAGATTTAGTTTGGACGGAATTTAAGCGTGCCGCATTAATTGAAATTTCCCAGGCCCAAGACGAAAAAATTGAAGAGGTCAAAGGGACTTGCGTTGATACAATGCGCGAATGCTATGACACACAATCGGATTCATTGAAAAGTTTTGATGACACCACGGCCGAGGCCGCCGGTGCGATAAGTGCGTATGCCGCCCGTTCAATGTGCCAGGAAAAGGTTGTTGCCTGTGCGTCATTGTATGGTGATACAAATGGCTGTCAGTTCGACGGCAATGGCAAATTGGTCACAGGAAACAATGGTAATCGTTGTGGGTTGGACGCCCTGTTGATGTATGTTGATACCGTTGATACCGTTCGCGTGGCCGAGGGCTGTGATGTCGCACTGAATAATTTTGTAACTGAATTATGTACCCCAACCGATGGCAAGAGTAAGTATCCATTTGGGTGTGCACGTCTGACAGAAGAGAATTTGACAAAACAAATTACGGATCGGGCGGGCCTTTATTGTGTTGATATAAATGGCAACAAATATACCACAGAAAAGGACGAGGAAGGAAAGACCAAATTTACGGACCCAACGGTACAGAACACAATTACCCAATTGGTTAGCAACGTTAAATATGAAATTTCATCGCAATTGCGTGA
This sequence comes from Alphaproteobacteria bacterium, assembly GCA_015062485.1. Taxonomy (GTDB): domain Bacteria; phylum Pseudomonadota; class Alphaproteobacteria; order Rs-D84; family Rs-D84; genus Enterousia. Next base: position 11,663 of record SUUO01000015.1, on the reverse strand, counting down.
TAAATGCGAAGAAGTTTCTGGTATTTGGCTTGAAGATCAGGATGCGATAACCGGTGTTCAGAAATATGAAGTTAAGTTTTATAATGATGTTTTCGGACTTAGTACCGGGAATACGACGGCGATGGCAGAGTATTCAACACACGGCGTTTGCATTGAAAACAGTGTGAGATATGCCTGTTCGACCCAGGATGACATAACCGGTGGCCAGGGTTGGGCAAAATATGATGAAACACGTGATACCTGTACATTTACCGATGATTGGTACAAGTATCAATGTGAAACAATGCTGGATGGTTATTGGGATCAGGGTATCTGTTATTGGGACAGTACGGCAAATTAACATAGGATAAACAAAATGAAATTGGCTTCGTTTTTATTGATTGGCGGGATGACTTTGGTTGCGTCGGGCGCGAATGCCGGATATGATGCCAGTGGTTTGCGTTCATCGTGGGGGGCATATATGTCAAAATGTCCAACCCCCAATTTTACCACGTCCAATGGGTGTTTAAGTAATTGTAACACTAATTCCAATGGCAAGAATGCAATGATTGCCCAGGAAATTAACGCCAATGGTGCCCTGTTCTGTCCAACGTATGTTAATTCAAAGCGTAATACCAAGGCTGAACGCCCCTGGACGCTATATCATTGGGCGACGGGGATGTCGAAGGGGGACTGTGTGTGGCTTTGTAAAAGTGGGTACACCGGGGAAAAATGTAATACCAAGGTTTCCGATGCAACAACGTGTGATACAACATTGTTGAAGGAAAGTTCATATACAGGCAAGGCAGATGCGTGTAAGGAAAAAGGTTTCTGGCAAGGCTATGATTTAACTTGCTCTACGTCCAATGCAGAGGGCAATGTCGCAATGTTTTCCAGTGAGTATTATGATTGTAACGGCAAAAGATTTAATGAAGATCCAAGTACTTATAATCAAGAACACGATAATGTTTTGGGGATTGTTGGATGGTTGTCATCTGGACACGGTGCATTTGCCCAACCGTTGATTGTAAATGCTTGGTGTGGTAGTCTTAAAGCCGATGGAGATTGCAAGATTATTATTGCACCGGTTGGAACAAAACGCCTGTTGTGCAAGGATGGGTATAAGCCAAATTCAAGTAATACAGATTGTGTCGCCATCAATCAATATGTTTGTGATGGAATAAAAAATTGTTCTGGATGGGACGCGTCACGTTTTTCAGGCAGTGCGTATAAAACCGTTGTAAAAAGTGGTTGTTTACAATACCGCTGTGCCACAGATGGATATGGATTCAAAGACGCCCCAGCCAAGGATAATACGTGTATAGAATGCAAGGACACCGACACACAGCGTGCGACATTATCCGACGTAAATGGTCAGTGTATATTTACCGACAAGACGGTTAAGGTGTCAGTATCTGCAAGTGGTACCATTACAACAACGCCACTGGCCCAGGCAACCAAGACAGATATGGTAAAGGACTATGATGGTGCCCCGTGTTGGGTTCGTGAATCACCAACGGAATACAAAGCCTGTATATTGGAAAAACAACCCCAGATAATTGCAGAGACCGGAACGAAGTCTACGATTGTCCAAGCGGGCAAGCCAATATATCTGAAACGATACACGTTGAAACGCTAGGAATAACCCCGCCGAAATGGCGGGGTTTGTTTTTGTTATATTATTTATAATTTCCGATGTATATTCCCATATCTTGGGCAACGGATAGTAGTGGGTTGTCGGGCTCTACGTATGCGTTTGCAGTGCACAACCCCGGTATTTTTGGGTCGTGTGTACTGTCGCCGGCGGCAACAAAATCCGCCAAGGATACCGTTTTTACATCGCCACATTCAAGTGCCGTCATAACATAGGTTTCGCCATTTTCAATCGCGCTTAATGCACAATCTGCGAACCGTGTTGCCAGTATGCGGTCAGTGGCAACTGTATCACCCGAACGTTGGGTGTGTTCTGGGAATGCGGTGCGGTTTACAATGCCCGCCGCGGTTAGTTTCCTGGAAATCATATCCGCCGGTTTCCCAGAATGCCCACGCAGTGTTATGCCCTCTGATACCATAATGATACCATAATCAGTTGGCGCGTTTTTTATGTGCGCAATTAAATCATCAACATTGAATTTTATTTCTGGAATCAATATCGCAGATGCACCAATCGCAATCCCCGCGTTTAATGCCAGGTTGCCACAATCGCGCCCCATTGATTGTACCACGAACCAACGATGATGACTGCGCGCGGTAAGCATCAATTGATCACAGAACGATGTTAACTGTTGCACGGCGGTATCAAATCCAATCGTGCGGTCTGTTAATGGCATATCCATATCAATTGTTTTTGGAATACATATAAACTGAACATCTTGATAAATTTCGCGATTGGCCCAGGCCAGTGACGTACTGCCGTTGCCACCAACCAATATCAAGGCGTCTAGTTTTAATTCCGCCAAAGATTTACGCAGTTGCTTGTTAAACTGGGCAACCTTGTTCCGTTCAATCGCGGTTTCAAAGTTTAAAGCACCCGCGTGACCGTTGTGTAAAAAACTGCCTGAAAGTCTGGCATTTTCAATTGGTAGGACATCTTCGGTTAATTCAATTGTGCGTGGTGTGCCACACAGGCCATCCGTGCCATCTAAGATTCCAATAACCCGCCATCCGCGTATTGATGCACCACGAATAACACGATGAATCACAGTATTCAGGCCGCTACAATCGCCCCCCGTTGTCATTATTCCAATCTTTTTACGTTTCATATGTATTCCCCTTGAATTCTTTGGTAAATTATATCACAAATAAGTTGACAAAGAAATATAATTTGCTACATTTTGTCTAGAATTAAATTACAGGGGCCCAACAATGTCAAAAAACGAAAAAAATAGTAAGAAAAAGCCATCTACAGATTCTATGATTGATGATGCAATTGCAAAGCAAAATGCCTGGTTAAAAAACCGTCGCAACTTTACGCGGGGCTTTTTGAAAAAGATTGATAAATTTGCGTGTAAAAATCCGGAAAATCAAGCCGCCGAGAAAGCGACCGCATCCCAGGCACGCGAACGTCGCAATGCGATTGGGGCGTATTGGTTCCCTATTCTGTGCGCGTTGGTTGTGATTTTTATCGCGATTTGGGTTGCTTTTATCAGAACGCCGGCGCCACAACGTGTGCTGATTGTACCAAATATTCCAGAACCTGTTGTAAAGGCCGTCGATACTTCAACTGCGCCATCGTTCGATATTGTTCGTATCGAGAAGAATGGAAACGTTATTATTGCAGGTCGTTGGTTACCACACCAGAATATTTCTATTGTTATCAATGGCAAAATCGTTGCAACAGAACGCACCGATTCCGCCGGGGAATTTGTGTACGCCCCATCCAAGGCATTTGAAGCCGGCAATTATACGATTTCATTATTGGGTGCCGAACCCGCAATTAAATCCGAAGACAAAGTTTTTGTTTATGTGTCAGAGGCCGGTGCGGAAAATTCTGTATCATTATTGATGACACGTGACGGCAGTACCCTTTTACAGGCGCCATCAATGTTGCGCGATGGCGATTTGTCTATATCAAAGATTGACTATCTGGACAATGGGCGTATTGTTGTAACGGGTGACGCATTGCCACGTTTGCGTGTATCCCTGGCGTTGAATGATAAATATATGGGCTTTGCACGTGTATCTGATCATCATCATTTCGGTTTGGGAGCGGATGTTGGTGAATTAAAAAGCGGTGCAGAATATTCGCTGACGGTGCGTATGCACGACGGTGATGGACGTACGGTTGCATCTGTTACACACGATTTTGTTATGCCAGAAATGACCGGCGACGATGATACATTCTATACCGTTCGTCGTGGTGATTGCCTGTGGATTATTGCACGCAATTTTATGCGTCGCGGAATTTTGTTCAGCATTATTGCAGAACGCAACAACATCGAAAATCCAGATCTGATTTATCCGAAGCAACTGTTGCAAATACCGGTGGAAAAATAATGGTTTGGCAAGACGTGGTGCCACGTGTAAATATAGCATTTAAAATTACAAATTGGTGTAATTTGTGTTGTGCGCACTGTATGGAACGCAGTAATTCAAAAGAGCCATTTAATTTGATGCCGATTGCACAAATTGAAAACTATATTGCCCAGTATGTAAATATGGGTGTGCCGGTGTGGGACTATGTGGTCTTTACAGGTGGTGAATCAATGGCACCGTATTATGTTGGACAAGGCAAATATATTCGAACGCTGGCAGAACTGTGCGCAAAGAATAACGTATCGCCCTGCTTTAAAACAAATGCGATGTGGGGAAAACGATTACTGTTATGTGACAGTGTTTTAAAAGACCTGGCAAATGTTGCCCACAAATATGACCGACAGGTATTATTAGATATTTCTATTGATGAGTATCACGATAACTTTTTGCCAGCGGCAAATGTGGTTAGTCAAATTATGGACAGTCAATATTTAATTGATGCCATTCCGGTGTCTTTTATTGGCTTGAATACCGTTGCATCACAATATAAGTTTCAGGAATTTTTGGATGTATTAAAATCGCGCGGTATTTTTGTTGGTGTACAATCGGTCCCGGCTGATGAATTTATGGTTGCCAAGGGTGACAAAATAAACGCTATGTTTTACGATGTTGGTGGGTTAACACGTTTGGGACGCGCCGACGACAATAATATCGCAAACGCACGCCCGGCAAGTGGTGCCGAACATAGTGGCGGAAGTGATTGTTTGGAAATAACAAACAATAACCAGGCGATATTAAATTACAAATATAAAACCGTGATGGATAATAAAACCGTTGGTGAAGTCTATAATGAATTATTACAAAAAAAGAGATAACAACCGTGCCTTATAAAGATATAGAAATTCGTCGTCAACGTGGTCGCGAAAGGTATGCACAAAATCGCGAAGCACGCAAGCAGGCAACGCGCGACTACTATGCGCGCAATGTGGATACTTTGCGTGAAAAGAATCGTATACGCGCACGTGAAAATCGTGAAAAATACAAGGGCAAAATCCAAGAATATTGTTTAAAAAACAAAGATAGAATCAATGCAAGAACTCGTGCATACTATTATGACCACAAAGAGGTATATCAACAATATTACACAGAACACCGTGATGAATTGCTTGCACAGCGTGCCCAGGCAAAATTAGAAAGACGAAATGCACGTGTAATGTGCCCTGCTTTTAAATTTATTGATAAAATTCGCTTGAAAAACATTGATCTATACACAACCAAGTATCGACCAAATTCTAATCTGGCGCATCGTGCAAAATGCCCGGCGATTATTGCGGGCGATTACAGTTTGTGTCCGATTTGCAAAGATTGTTCAATGTCGGGCAAACAAATGGCTTGCAAATGTCCGATGCCACACGTTTTCGAATTTGAGAACGCGGTGTCTGAAATTCGTATAAATGCCGCCGATATTGTAATAGCGCATCAAAAATAACTGGTGAATAAATGGACGGATTGGCGCAAATTTTTTCAGACACAAGTTATACATCGTTGCGATATGATGATGGATTGACGCTGTCGTGGCATATGGGTGGTTCTGTTCCTAATACAGTGTATACACTAGCTGATGTTTTTGTAGAATGGTTTTTGTTTGATTCTGGTGAACAAAAAACACTTGATGATTTTCTAGTCGCAGAATCAATGCAAAATATTTTTACATCCCAACAATTTATGGATGTTATGTCGGGTGCAGTGCATATTGATGACAGACTGTGTCGGGCGTTGCCAGAAATACTACCCTTTAAGATAACAAGCCATCGTCTGTTGGCGATGAATAATTTGATTAAAAGCACTACGCCTTGTATGTCGTATAATATTGACGCGATGCATACAAAATTAAAGACTGTTGCAGATGCAAAACGAAACAAACGCAAAGCATATCGCCATAAATACTATGTTGAAAATAAAGCCAGGCTGGCCAAACAAATAAAGGACTATTATTTAGAACATCGTGATACAATACGCTTGTATTATAAAAAATGGCGTTCAGAACATTTGGCAGAACAGAAAGCATATCATAAAGCATATCGCAAAAATAACGCCAATGTTGTCGCAGAACGCAAAAAGCAATCGTATCAAAAAAAGAAAGATATGTATAATGCGCGAACCCGTGCAAACTATTATGCAAACAAAGATGCGATACTGGCGCAACAACGATTATACTATCAGGCAAACAAAGAACGTATTGCCCAGCGTCAGGCAAAAAAACATCAAGAATATATGCAAGACAAAGAATTGGCGGCGCGAATTTGTCCTGTGTTTAAATTCTTGATGGATTTAAAATATAATGATATTGAAGCGTTTTTAACGTGTTTTAAAAAACAAGAATTTATTGCAACCAAGGCAAAGAAACAATGTACGGCATTGCAAAGTGGAGATTGGGCACAATGCGTGATTTGCAGTACGGGAAACGTGTCAGACAAATGCCCTTTGTCGATGGCATTTGATTTTCGTGGTGCGGTTGACCGGATTACAGAATATGTCGCAGACATTGTAAAGGCAAATCAGAAATAAAGGAACGTAAAAATGTCAATGGCAAAACGTTTGTATAAAATTGCATATGATCATAATGAATTGGTTCAGCGTACATCGCCCGAAGCCTTTACGCCATACAATATGTTGGGTGTTGATGCGGAACAATACAACGCCCTGCCCGAACAAGAAAAGACCGCATTAAAATGGTTGGTGCGTGCGTCTGATATTATTGATCGTGTGGCGTTAAGACTGGATCATCCATACAATATAGAATTTGAAGATTCCTTGAAATCAGGTCGTTTAGATTATGATGATGCACGTATGGCATTGAAATTATTTCGTGGGCAACGTGGTATTTTTGCAACGGAAAAATCTGGGGCGCCGGTTGCGTTAACCAATGATGTTGAACCGCGTTTGGGGCGTGGACTGTATCCATATAATTTATCCGTTGACGAATTTCACGATATTTTAATTCGTATGCTGAAAAGCGGCTCAGAAGATGACAAGGTGCGTGAAATATTAAATCAGCGTTCTGTTGTAAAACGGTTTGGCGATAAATTACAGGCAGTCGATTACACGACGGCATTTAGAAATGAATTTCGTGCCGCCGCACACGCGTTACAGGCCGCCGCGTCAAATACCACAAACCTGGATTTTAAAGAATATCTGATGTTACAATCGGCGGCACTGATGAATTATATGCCTTGGGCCGATTGTGAAGCGGATAAGAAATGGGCAACATTGCAATCGGGACCGCTGGAATTTACGCTGGGGCGCGAATGTTATGATGACGCGATGACGCCAACGGTATTACAAAACCCAAAATTAAAATCTATGTTGGATGCACGTGGAATTACACCATACGCAAAAGACAACCTGGGGGCGACGGTCGGTATTGTCGATACGGCCGGTACAGATTATTTGTTAAAAATAAAACAGTATTTACCAATGATGGCATCCAAGATGCCACGTGCAGACGAATATAAACAGGTCCTGGGGACAAACACCAAACAAACAATGGTCGATGTCGATGTTGTATCGGTCAGTGGGCACAATGCCGCGTATCGCAGTCAGATAACGTTGGCGTTTAACCTGCCTAATGCGGATAAAATGGCGGTTCAAACCGGTGGCGGTCATCGGACGGTCTATTTAAAGCAAATGCGCCAGTGCAAATATGGCAATGGAATAGACGAAAAGAAAAATGCATTACTGGCGCCGGAATTTCACAAATATTTTTCGGTACGTGCCCTGCACGACTTTACAATTTTGCACGAAAATATGCATACGTTGGGGCCAAAAGACGGCCTGGAAGCACTGGGTGAATATAAAAATATTATTGAAGAGCACAAGGCCGATGCGGGCTCTATTGCGATGTTAGATGAACTGGTTCGGGCGGGATTTTTTACGCCACATCAAAAACAAGAGTTGATTACATCGTGGCTGATTGCGTATTTATATCCGGGCGCAAATTTCAGTCGCGCACATTCAAAAAGAAATATTATGCAACATAATATGCTGTTTGAATGTGGTGCAATTCGTCTGGATTCATCAAATCGTTTAGTCATAGATTTTGATGCGGTCATTGCGCGCGGTCAAAAAATGTTGCGCGATGTTATTGATATTCAGTTGTCAAAAAATCCGGAAATGGCACGTCAGTACATTGAAAAATATGCGGTATGGTCGCCACAACTGGAAATACTGGGGACGAAATTGGCCAATGTTGATAAACAGCGTAATTCTTATATTATTGAGCCATTGGCGGATATGTTGCGTGGACGCCAGAAATAAAGTCTGGACATCGATGATAAAATAAGATACTATTTCGCCATACATCGCGGGCGTAGTATAATGGTAGAACGAAAGCTTCCCAAGCTTTAGGCGAGGGTTCGATTCCCTTCGCCCGCACCAAAAATTAGTCCGACCCTTGTGGTCGGTTTTATTTTTGCCTATACTATTTTAATAAACATTTGACTTTTTGGATTTTTTTGTACATAATTGCCCTGCAAATCCCAAAGATTGCCATTTTAATAACACCAGTTCGCAGTATGCGTGTGGTACATCATCCGACGAGTTTCGTCCTTGATGGCGGTTTTCTTTGTGGTTAAAACAGTTATAAATAAAAAGGAGTAAATTATGGCAACTGTTATTCGTTTGGCACGTTTTGGTGCAAAAAACGCCCATACTATCACATTGTTGTGACAGATTCGCGCAATGCACGTAATTCCGGTAATGTTCTGGAAGTTGTTGGTAAATATGACCCAATGCAGGCCAAAGACAGTGACAAACGTGTTACATTGAAAATCGACGAAGTAAAAGCCTGGTTGGCAAAAGGTGCACAACCATCTGATCGTGTACATAAATTCTTGGCCAAAGCCGGCCTGGTAAAAGCAAAAGCGATTCCAGTTCAGACAAAGAAACATCTGCAATCTGAAAAAACACAGATGAAGATTAAAGACAAGGCTGAAAAGTTGGCCAAAATCGCAGAAGAAAAAGCCGCCGCAGAAGCCGCAGCCAAGGCCGCAGCAGAAGCGGAAGCAGCAGCGCCAGCCGCCGAAGAAACAGCCGAAGCGGTTGCAGAATAATTTATTCCGAAACATTTATCCAATGGCAAAGGCACCAAAAGCAGTAAGTCGTCTTAATATGTGCAAGGCCTTTATTCACAAGGCTTTTAATGAGGTTTGGTTCCAAGATAAAGAACTTAAAACACTTATGCACGATTGTTATTTGGACAATATTGATGATATGATGTCCTTTGCCATGGAAAACGAAATTAAATTGTATGATTATTTCATGCAAATAAAACAGGAATTATTAACAATACCCAATACATACGAACGGCAAAGGTAACATTGTGGTAAAAGGTTGGTCTATTGGCGACAGATGCCCGTGTGCAAACGAGTTGGTATGCACGCTGGCCGAGCGCAACGAAGAATTTTATCGTCAGATGTATGAAGCGATGCACGAAAATAAACCGGTTGTTTTCTTAACCGGCAGTTTGTGCCCAGCATATGCAGCCGAATGTATAAAATTACGTGAACACAAAGAAAAACAACAAAAACAAAGATAATATGCGTGACACACAGAAAATCTTGGTTGGAAAAATTGTCGCCCCCCAGGGAATCCGGGGCGAGGTTCGCATTCAGGCCTATTCCGACAATCCGGCAGACTTCAAAAAATTTCACGTGCTGTCTAATCGTTTTGCGGCCGAAGATTTCAAGTTTGTGCGCGTGATACCAAATTCAACCGTTATTATTGCAAAAATTCGTGGCTTTGACGATCGAAATGCGGCGGAAACATTACGTGGGACGGAATTATTTATCGGGCGAGATGATTTGCCGGCCCTGGGGGAACAGGAATATTACCAGACTGATTTAATCGGAATGACCGTAAATCAGCGTGGCAATATTATAGGACGTGTTGCGTGTATTCAAAACTATGGTGCGGGCGACATCCTGGAATTGGAAAATGGCGATATGGTATCGTTTGTTGGCGCAAGTGTTGATATGGATACAAAAATCATATATGTAAAATAGGGATTTGTTATGTCAAAAAAGACTTTTCAATTCAATGAAATAAACAAGAAATTTGAAGTCTTGTGCAATATGGATGCGGGAAGATTTTCTGTTGCGTGTCCCGTTATAAAAACATATCAATCGGGAATTGGTACAGAATTGTCCACGTCGGCAAATGATTTTGATAGAACATTTGTTCGCCTGGCAGATACTGCGACAGTTGAAACAATTAACACAATGTTTGATGTCGGTCAATCTATATGTAAATGCTGTCGTTTCAATGAAAGCAAGGTAAAAGTAAAATAATATGCACTTTAACATACTGACCATTTTTCCAGAAATGTTTCCGGGCACCCTGTCGGGTGGCGTGGTTGGACGCGCATTGGAACGTGGAATTTGGTCGTACGACGTTATCAACATTCGTGACTTTGCCATCAACAACTATGGCAGTGTTGATGACACCCAATTCGGGGGTGGCGCCGGTATGGTTATGCGCCCAGATGTGTTGGGCGACGCGTTGGACTCAATAAAAAATCCCGGAAAAATTATATATTTTTCACCACGCGGAAAAACACTGAATCAAAAAATTGTACGCGAATTTATCGCGGACCCGGATGCGACGTACACCCTGCTGTGCGGTCGATACGAGGGGATTGATGAGCGTGTTATTGAACAATATAACATTATGGAATTATCTATTGGTGACTACATCCTGTCGGGGGGCGAAATCGCAGCCCAAGTTTTTGTTGACAGTTGCGTTCGCGTGATGGATAATGTAGTTCACGGTGGTGCAGATACCACAGAAAATGAAAGTTTCGAAATCGGGGGGCTTGAATGGCCGTTATACACCCGCCCGTCAGTATGGCGTGGACAAAGTGTCCCAGAAGTCCTGCTGTCCGGTCACCACGGCAATATCGAACGGTGGCGGAAACAACAATCGGTTGACATAACCAAAGAACGTCGACCGGACTTAATAAAGGAAAACTAAAAATGAGCATTATTAAAAAAATCGAAGAAGCCCAGGTTGCAAAACTGAAAGGCGACAAAAAAATCCCAGCGTTCAAAGCCGGTGATACATTAAAAGTTCACGTCAAAATTAAAGACGGCGACAAATTCCGTATCCAGGTTTTCGAAGGCGTTGTTATCGCACGTGATGGCGGTATGGGAAATAATGCATCCTTTACAGTACGTCGTGAATCATACGGTGTTGGTGTAGAACGCAAGTTCCCACTGTACAGCCCATCGATTGAAAAAATCGAAAAGGTTCGTATCGGTAAAGTACGTCGTGCAAAGTTATTCTTCCTGCGTGGGTTGTCAGGTAAAAAGGCGCGTATCGTCGAAGACCTGGCCGCGACTAGTGCAGAAAAGAATGCAAACAAATAAAAAGATCCCCCGTTTGGGGGATCTTTTTTAGGACATTGGGCAAGCGTCGGTAAATTCATATGTGCCGATGTCATCGGTATACGACACGCCCGCCGGCGCATACATTATGCAATCCCCCGCGGGATTCGATACCAAACACGATTCCGCATCGCCCACAGACATCCAGCCCGACGGACACGTCGTCGCAATGGTGATATTTGGTACGTCAATTGCAATAAAACCCGCGGGACACGATGTTGACGGCGTTGCCGCCATCGCGGGCAACGATACCAAAGCCATCAAAAA
>SUUO01000014.1:0-20228 GCA_015062485.1 Alphaproteobacteria bacterium | reverse complement strand
ATCAGAGGCATTCAAGCCCGGACAAAAGCCAAATCCGGCCCCCGCGGTCCAGCAATCTGCATCCAGCGCGGTGGTTGGTGGAATATTCTAAACACAGGGGGAAAGTATGAAAAAATCAGTATTTTTGATGTTGACGTTGGGGTGTCTGTCTGCGTGCGATGACACGGAATCGGTTATGCAAAAAAATACCTATTTGTGTGGAAATTACGATGTTGAAATGACTTTTTCAGATGATGGCGCCATTATGCACGCAATTATTTCTGGGGATGCGGTTGATTTGGCATTGACGCAAAGTGCATCTGGTGCCAAATACGCGGGTGTTTTAAATGATACAAATGTCGTTTTGTGGGGCAAAGGTGACGTGTGGACAATGTTTGTTGGGCCAGATGAAACAATAATAGAATGTTCGATTAAATAACGTTTATTTTCATATTTTATTGTGATAGAATAATCGGTATAAGAAGGCTAAGGAGTATGTTATGCTGACCGATTATTTTTTATCCCACGGTTTGTCGTTTTTTGCAAGTGGCTGGATGCAGTTTGGTGCCGCCTTTGGCGTGGCATTTGCAATAATGATGATTTTTGGACGCCCATTTATTCGCGCAATGCACAACTGGCAAAAGCGTGGCCAGCCCATCAGTGAAAACGTCCCAGAATCTCATCGCAAGAAAGCGGGTACCCCAACAATGGGTGGAATTTTGGTCGTTGCTGCGATATTGGTTGGTGCGATACTGTTTATGCCAATGCACGATAATTTGCCGGGCTGGATTGCGTTGTTATCGCTGGTGATGTTTGGGGCCTTGGGTTTTGCAGACGATTACAAGAAGGTCACTTCTCAATCAAAAAAGGCATCAAATGGTCTGTCACCACGCGCACGCCTTTTGATAGAGGGTATATTTGTTATTATACTGGCGTATTTGATTAATATGACGATGCCGCCATATATCCCAGAATATTCATTGGCGATTGGGTCGGGAATTATTTTACCGTTGGGCCTGTTGTATTTTGTGTTTGCGTACTTTGTAATTTGTGGTGGTGCAAACGCAACAAATATCACAGATGGTCTGGATGGAATGCTGGCGAAGTTATATATGCCGGTATTGGTTGTGTTGGTTGTTGCGTTGTACGGCGCGACACGTATTGGGTTTATGGATACGGTTATGTTCCTGCCATCGGCCAGTGGCCTGTACCCGGTCCTGGGGGCGGCATTTGGCGCGGTCTTAGGTTTCTTGTGGTTTAATGCAAAGCCTGCATCAATCTTTATGGGGGATGCGGGATCGTTGGCCCTGGGTGGATTTATGGGTACGGTTTCAATGCTGTTAAAATCAGAAATCCTGATGGGAATTGCGGCGGGTATGATGGTCTTGATTTTATTGTCTTCATTTACCCAGACAATGTATTTTAAAATTACACGTCGTATGACAGGAACGGGGCGTCGTGTATTCCTGCGTGCACCATTGCATCACCATTTCGAAGAACTGGGTTGGAACGAGACTAAGATTGTGGACAGATTCTTTATCATATCTGTTTTGTTCGCAGGATTGGCATTGGCACTGTTGAAATTTGCATAAGGCAAAGGGTATATAGCAAATGTTTGATATTCCGCGCACCGAAGACAGCAAATTTACCAGTTGGTATTATGGAACAGACCGCAAGTTGTTGGGATATGTGTTGGCGCTGATATTTATTGGTATGTTGTGTGTGGTGTCGGCGGGCTCGGTCCAGGCCCTGCGCAAGGGGTGGGAATGGTATTATTTCCTGCAAAAAATGTTGCCGTTTTATGTGTTGGGGGTTGGCACGCTATTTGTGGCCAGTATGCTGAATAAAAAATGGGTGTTGGGTATATCGGCATTAAATGTTGCGGTGTGCTTTCTGTTGTTAATATGGACCGTAATTCACCCCGTGGCCAGCCACGGTTCCGAACGTTGGGCGGTTATCGGCGGATTGCGATTGATGCCATCGGATTTAATGAAGCCGGGCTTGGTCATAATGACGGCGTGGTTTTTATCAAAGATGAAGGAACGATTTGGCACTGACATATTTTTAAATCCTGCCCCGTGGAGGCCGGCGTGGCTTTCCTGGTGGACGTTTTTGGTGCCATTTGCGATTGTTCTGCTTATTTTATTCCAGCAGCCAGATATCGGTACAACATTGCTGTTTATGGCGGTGATTGGGACAATGCTGTTTATTGCGGGCCTGCCGCGCAAGATATGGTTGCCAGGATTGGGGCTTTTTGGTGCGGTTGGTTTCTTGGCGTTTTTGTTTGTGCCGCACGTACATCGTCGCGTGCTAGAATTTTTTCAGCCCCTGGACCCCACGACCCAGGTTGGATATTCCGTTAATGCAATCCGCCAGGGTGGCTTGTTCGGTATGGGGGACGAGGCCTTTGCCAAAGAATCATTGCCCGACGCCCACACAGACTTTATTTTTGCGGCCCTGGCCGAAGATTGGGGGGCAATATTGGCGTGTGGATTATTGGCGCTGTTGTTGGTTGTTATTCGTCGCCTGACGGTAACGGCGATGTCTGCGCGTGATACATTTGTGTTTTATGCGGTCGGTGGCACAACGGCATTATTTGCGACCCAGATTTGTATTAACCTGGCGACAACATTGGGCCTGATGCCGCCCAAGGGGATGACCTTACCGTTTATTTCATCCGGGGGCAGTTCGTTTATGGGTTACTGTCTGTTGTTTGGGATGATATTGGCAATTGTCCGCGAAGATAAATGGAAATAACAAAAGGGATTTAAAATGAAGGTGTGGATTGCAACGGGCGGAACGGGTGGACACGTATTTCCAGCGATGGCGGTGACAACCGAATTAGTGGCGCGTGGGTGTCGTGTGACAATTTCGTGTGACGGTCGTGTTCGCGAAATGGTGCGTAAATCGCGACCAACGGGTGCGCGTATGGTGCATATCTGGGCATCGGGTGTTGGCGCAAAAAGCAAATTAAAGCAATTATGGGCATTGTTTAAAATAGGGGTGTCGGGGGTCGCGCTGACGCTGCGTTTTATGGTATCGCGCCCCGATCGGGTTGTTGCGTTTGGTGGATATGCATCGGTGCCCGCGGTGTTTGCGGCGCACGTTTGGGGTGTGCCCACATTCTTGCACGAACAGAATGCGGCAATTGGTCGTGCGAACAAGTTTACTATGCGCTGGGTTAAAACATTGATGACCAGTTTCCCAGAGGTATCCGGTATTCCAACCACTTCGACGGCGCGGGTAATTTATACGGGCCTGCCGGTGCGTCGTGAAATATTGGCGGCATCCAATGCGCCACTAAGTGGGGCGGGGCGCATATTGGTAACGGGTGGATCACTGGGGGCGACGATACTGGATAACATTGTGCCGGGTGCGATTGTGGCAATGAAAAATAAAAAGATTTTTGTGACGCACCAGACCCGACCGGAAAATGTTGCACGCCTGCAAAGGTTTTATGCAGATAATAAAATTCACGCAAATGTTTTGTCTTTCATAAACGATATGGCGGGTGCAATTGTTGGAGCGGATTTGGTAATCGGGCGCAGTGGCGCATCGACCGTTGTCGAACTTGAAACAATCGGACGTCCGGCAATCTTGGTGCCATTGAATATCAACCCAGACCAGGCGGCGAACGCCAAATCATTCGTGCGCACCGGCGGTGGTTTTGCGATTGAGCAGTCTAAATTTACACAAAAATGGCTGACCGCAACGTTATCAGATTTGTTTGACAATCCGTCGCGCCTGCAAAAAATGGCGCAAAAGGCGTATGTAAAAAATAACGCAGTGACACTAATTTGTGATGCGATTATGGAATAAAAATCACCCGCAATACGCGGGTGATTTTTTATTTTGATTCCAGTCTATTTTTCCGCTTGCACCAAAATCGTGATTTGTTCTATGATGATAACGGAAGGAAAGGAATTATGCGTCATATCACTGTATCAATTTTTGCATTTTTGCTTGCGATGCCTGCGTTTGCGGATGCAAGGTTGCCGGTTGTAAACCTGGCGTCGGCGGGTGTTTCTGCGCGTGCCGCATTCGGAGAGAGCGTGCCAACAACAAAACAATTGCCAAAACGGAATGTTGTTGCGCGTCCCACGGTTCAGCGTACCGCCACCCCCGCAAAAACGCCGAATGCGACGGTTGCCACGGTTGTCACATCTAATGATATATTGATTCCAAATCGCCCCAGCAATGATTTATGGGCGCATAATTCATCAAGTTTAAATGCATCTGTTGATGCACCATTGCGTATGCCAAAACCATCTGAGTTTGCGGTTTACCGCAGTGATGAAATTTTACCAGAAGAAAGCCTGGACACATCCACAATGCCAAAGACGTACGCATATAATGATGATACACCGGTCGCGCCGGCACGTACCGCGGCGGCAAAAAAATCTGAATTAGATGCCCAGATTGAACGTCTGGTTGAATTACAGCGTCGTGCCGATGAAAGTGTTATGCCAACCAATGTTGCGCCACGCGTAATTGCGCGTCCCGTGGTTGATGAACCAATCACGCCGCGTGCGGATGATGTTCGTGTTGCCGTGGCGGATGCCACACCAACGGAAACCGTAAATGTACGTCGTATGGTTGTTCCAATGGAAACGCGTGATGTTGTTGTGCGCAGTGTTGAAAAAAATCAATCACCACGCATTGCCGCGGTGCGCGATGATATGACAAAACTAAGCCCGTCAGAATTGCGTCGTGCGTTTCGTAAAACATTCCTGTCGGAAAACAAACATTTATCCACATACCAAATGGATGATTCCTTTGATGTGGTCAGTGATATGGATACATCATCCGGTTCATTTACGTCATCCCGCGATTTAAGCGAGGATGCCGGCATCCGTCCATTGGAAATAAAAATTAATTTCCGCAATGATGATGCGTCCCTGTCACGTGATAATTATAATTTGTTAAGTGAATATGCCGCGATTGTTGTTCATAATCCAACGCGTGCAATTCAGATTGCGATTCCTGCGCGCACAACAACTGATGCGGACGTGCGCAAATTAACGGCACGTCGCCTTGCCATTGTTGAACAGGTTTTACGTGATACCGGTGTGTCAATGCAACGCATTGTCCCGGTTCTATCCCAACGGGACGAGGCTGGTTTCGTCCTGCGTGTGATATCGAATGAACAGTATGAAAGCCTGTCCCAGCAAAAACGTAACATTTTTGGTGATACCGTTTCATCTAAGAAGTATAAAAGTTTGACGTGGTAAGCAAGACGCTAAAATCACTTTTGGAATTTTTATTTCCACCGGCGTGTCCATTGTGCGGCGCGCCGGTATCAATTCACGGCGAATTATGCGGTGACTGTTGGACGGCCTTTAATTGGATAGATGGTGCAAAATGTATTCGCTGTGGTTATCCGTTTGCAATAGATATGGATAATGCAATGTGTCCGGTATGTGCATCCGGAAAATGTGAATTAGATTGGATACGGTCGGCGTGTGTCTATGATGATGCGTCACGTATGGCGATGTTGCCGTTTAAACACAGCGGTCGTATTTCATATGCACACTTTATGTCACGTGCAATGATTTGGGCGCTGCGTGATATTGACGTATCTGATATAGACTTTATTATGCCGGTGCCATTGGCACGTCGTCGCCTGTTTCATCGTGCCTATAACCAGGCAACTTTACTGGCCCGGCCAATTGCACGCGCGTTGGGTTTGAAAATTGATTATGATTCGGTTCGTCGTAAATACAGACGTGATATGGGGCATTTAAATTCGCGCCAACGTGCACAAAATATTCACGGTGTGTTCAGTGTTGTGCATCCCGACAGAATACGTGGTAAAAATATCTTGTTGGTTGACGATGTTATGACGTCTGGCGCAACATTTTCAGAATTACGTCGTGTATTAATCAAAGCCGGCGCCGCAAATGTCTATGGTGTGACATTTTGTCGTGTTGTTCATTCTATTTAAGAAACAGTTTTGCTGTTTGTAATCTCGTGAATCATAAATTTAGAATGCATCAAGTGTGCTTCCTGGGCCAGGATTTTTAAATTACACATACGCATCAAATCAATTATGTCTTTTGCTACGGGCTCGATTGTTTTTGCAGACGTGTCAACAATTGCTTCTTCCAGGATTTCATCACCCAATGTTGCGGTATAATATATGATTGCCGAATTGGGTGTATAAAGCGCGACGTCTGAACATAGTGCCAGTTTTCGTTCATCCGGCAGAATTGTGAAATATATTATCGTTCCATCTTGTTTGACCAAAGATATGGGCATCTTGTCAAACATATCGTGCAAAAATTTTTTGTTCTCTGGATTCATATCGCATATTTTGCTGTCAAAAAAAACATTTGTCAAATATTTTTGTTCTTGTTGTATGATTTTTTTCAAATTATACTGAACGTGTCCGATATATGAAAACGAAAGGGGAAAATTGATGATAAAGAAACTTATATTAACATCCATTTTGGCGGTTTTGCCATTGATGTCAAATGCCGCAATGCCATTTACCGGATTTTATCAGACGATTGATGACGAAACGAACACGCCAAAATCGATTGTTCGTATATATGAATATCGTGATGGTGATGATATTGAGATTGCGGGGCGCATCGTTGCGCTTTATAGCGCGGACGGAACAATTTCTGAAACGCTGTCTAATCCGACACGTGTCGCAGACCGGGTTGCGGGTGCCCCAAAGATGGTTGGCCTGGATATTTTGTGGAATATGGAATTTGATGCGGACGACAATAAATATGAAGATGGTAAAATTATGGATCCAAAATCTGGCAAGGTTTATTCGTCCGTAATGTGGCAAGATACGCCGGAAATCTTGAATGTTCGTGGCAAGATTGGGCCATTTGGTCGTACCCAGCATTGGAATACGTTGGATACGTCTGTATTGCCGACGGATTTACAGTCGATTGATGTATCGACCTGGACACCGGTTATATTGAAATAAAAATCGCCCCAATTGGGGCGTTTTTCTTGAATTCTGAATTTTATCTGATACGATTAAGTTTGGACTATTTTTTTAATAACAGGACACAGATATGAACATAGAACTTGGCAAGAATATAAATCCACGTGATATCGAATCCAGAATCCAGGAATTCTGGGATAAAAACACATTTTGGAATAATGATGTTAATTCGGACAAACCGTCATTTTGCATTATGATGCCACCACCGAACGTGACGGGAAATCTGCATATGGGACACGCGTTGGATAATGTTCTGACGGATATTATGTGTCGTTATAAGCGTATGGCGGGCTTTGACGTTTTATGGCAACCCGGAACCGACCACGCGTCCATCGCGACCCAGTTATTGGTTGAACGTGATTTATCAAAACGTGGAATCAATCCGCACGCCTTGACGTTGGATGAAAAGTTAAATGCGGCCTGGACGTGGAAGGCGGACAAAGGCGGACAAATTATGAACCAGTTGCATATTCTTGGCGTAACCCCCGTATGGCAACGTGAACGTTTTACAATGGACGATGGCCTGTCGGCGGCGGTTACAAAACTGTTTGTTAAAATGTATAACGAGGGCTTGATTTATCGTGAAAAACGCTTGGTTAATTGGTGTCCGAAACAAATGACATCTGTCTCAGACCTGGAAGTTGAAACCCGCGAAGAACACGGCAAGTTTTATTACTTTAATTATCCATTGGTTGGCGGTGGCGTTGTTGAAATTGCGACAACGCGTCCCGAAACATTATTCGGCGACCAGGCGATTGCCATTCACCCAGAAAATGAAAAATTAAAACACTTGATTGGCCGTCGCGCGATTATTCCGTTAACCGATATTGAAATTCCAATTATCGCCGACGTTCACGCGGACCCAGAAAAGGGAACCGGTGCGGTAAAGATTACGCCGGCACACGACTTTGATGACTGGGATGTTGGTGTGCGTCATAATCTAACCCCGGTTTGTATATTAACACCGGATGCTAAATTAAACGATAATCCGGTTGTGCCCGAAAAATATCGTGGTCTGGATCGGTACAAGGCACGCGAAGCCGTTGTCGCAGATTTAGAGGCGGCCGGCCTGCTGGTAAAGGTAGAGGACCGAACAATCCCAACCCCATATTCCGAACGTGGTGGTGTGCCGGTTGAACCGTATTTAACAGACCAGTGGTTTGTTGATGCTGAAAAATTAGCCCAACCCGCAATTCGGGCGGTCGAAGAAGGGAAAATTAAATTCCTGCCGGAACACAGATACAATTTGTTTATGTCTTGGATGAAAAATATTCGTCCCTGGACAATTTCGCGCCAGTTGTGGTGGGGTCATCATATCCCCGCGTGGTATGATGCGGATGGCAATGTCTATGTTGCCGAAACCGAGGCCGACGCCATTAAACAATCCGGTGGCAAAGAATTAACCCGTGATGCTGATGTTTTGGATACGTGGTTTTCATCGGGATTATGGCCATTTTCAACATTGGGTTGGCCGGATGATACATTGGAATTGAAAAAGTATTATCCAACAAGCCTGTTATACACCGGCGCAGATATTATTTTCTTCTGGGTTGCGCGTATGATTATGATGGGTATTTATGTAATGGGTGATGTTCCGTTCAAGACGGTAAATTTCCACGGCTTGGTCCGTGATTCACGGGGGCAAAAAATGTCCAAGACCAAGGGTAACGGTACCGACCCGTTAACGACGGTTGAAAAATTTGGTGTGGATGCGTTGCGTTATTGGATTGCGACCGCCCCAATTGGTACCGATATTCGTTACAGTGATGACGAGGTTAAACGTGGTTCAAAACTGCTGACGAAATTATGGAACGCGTCAAAATATGTTTTGATGAATTTGTCTGATTTTGAACCGGCAACCGCACCGCAAATTCCGGTATCTAGTCGCTTTATAGAGGATAGATGGGTGTTGTCCGAATTGAATAAAACAATCGCCGAAACGCGCCGGAATTTGGATAAATACGATAACTATAATTCACGCAGTGCGATTGATACATTCTTCTGGGATATTTTCTGTGACCAGTATCTGGAATTTATCAAAGACCGTTTCTGGGCACCGGAAAAATATAGTAAAGAATCTAAATTATCGGCCCAGTGGACATTGTACACGGTATTGCGTGCGATTATCGGATTGTATGCACCGTTCATCCCATTCCTGACCGAAGAACTGTGGCAGAAAATTTATCAGGATTTCGAGGGTGGCGAAACACTGCACCTGACCGCATATCCAGAAACCAAATCGGAATATGAAACGGATGTATCGCAAATGAATGTTGCGCTGGAAATCTTGAAAAACGTTCGTGGATTGCGCACCGATCGCAAGGTTGGCAATGGTGCAAAACTGGAAACGCTTACAATTCCCGCCACGACCCCGGACGTGTTGCACGGTCTGATTAAATCTGCGGCACGTGCAAATGAAATTATCCTGGGGGATGAATTGGATTTTGTTGTTGCGGAACAAAAACAATAATGGGGTGATATTATGGCCGAAAAACTGACCGAAAAAAGGGTTTTACAGGCATATCAGTGTGACCGATTCGGCAATGTTCGTCCATTGATTTTGATGAACGAATTGCAATCAATTGCCGACCGTCACGCTGAAATTTTGGGCTGTGGTCGTACATATTGTTTGGAAAATAATGTTGGCTGGGTTGTGATGTATTATCTGGTCGATATTATAGAATTACCGCGTGAGGGCGAAGAATTAACATTCACCACCTGGCCATCGTGCCAAGATGTCCTGCGTGCAACACGTGATTTTGAAATCCACGGGTCTGATGGCCGCTTAATGGTTCGTGCGACAAGCCAATGGATTTTGATTGATATGGCGCGTCGTCGTCCATTGCCATTGGCAAATCATTTGTCGCCGGATGTGGTTGTGCCACATCGTGCATATGGTTGCGCGTTTGAAAAATTCCCAGATTTTGAAACAAACAAAACGCACGTTATGAAGTGTCGCTTTGATGATATTGACGTGAACCAACATATAAACAATGCGGTCTATGCGGTGTGGGCAACGGAAAGTGTTGGCTTTAAATATCGCAGCGAACATAAATTGAAAAAAATCGACATTAATTTCAAGAAAGAGGTGTCCGCCGACATCCCCGAAATTCGTATTGACGTTGCGATTGATGGATTGATTACACGTCATAAAATATGCAGCGGCGACACCGAACACGCGGTTGTAATTTGCCACTGGGAAGAAATTTAAAAATCCCCCATCTGGGGGATTTTTTTATTTATCTTGGTATTGAACAAAGAAAAACAATTGGTTATAATACATCTGTTATGGCGGTTTGCCATAATGGGGTGTGACTACCCGTGCATAGGCATCGAAATAAAAGACTGCGCCAAAGGTTGGTGTGTGTTTGTGTTTTGATGAAATTAAACTCCTGAACATTTAGTGTCAGGGGGGCTGTGAATATATCGAATAAACAGCACAATTCCTATGATTGTAGTCAACCTCCTGACCACTCGAATTTATTCGGTGGTTTTTGTTTTTTCGCGAATAAAACAAAAGAAAGGAGTTAGACAAATGAAAAAACTTTTAACATTAACCACGGTTGGCGCGATTTTGTCCGCACCGGCATTTGCGGTACAAAAATGTGTGACTTATGATTCGTCAGCAACAACCTGTGCCACCGACCAGCCTGTATTGTATTATTTGGGCAAATCAGAATGGACTGGAACGTGTACAACGAATGGTGTGGCCGTGCCCATTGTTGGTGTTGGTAAATGTTCGTCAACATCGGGCGCTATATCAAGCCCAAAATATCAAACTAGCCTGGCAATAAGTCAAAACCATCTTAACAACAAATATTGTTATTGTCGGGTTATCAGCCCATTCGTTTCTAATTGGGTTTACGCATTTGCGCCTACTGTTTCAGATACATCGACTTGCGAATATTCGTGTGCGAATCAATGTGCAAATGCTTTAAACGAGGCTAGTTCATCTTACCCACCTTGGTTCAAGGCGTTTCTGTTTCAAGGTTTATCTGACTAAGAGGTGGTCTAAATGAAAAAGTTGATATTTCTGTTTATGTTGATGCCGTTGAATGTGTTGGCGGCGGCGCCATCAACGTCGTGTCCCACGGGATATATTGCAATTGACGAAGAATATCTGACTATTGCTACGACGTGTCCGTCGGGTACGGTATCGGCGGGTGACGCGGAATCGTGCTTGGTGTCCAGTCACGCGGGGGATTGCATAATGTACGCCCCGGCGGGCGTGTCGTATACCGACAACAGCGGCACGTATGAATTTACAGAGGCTTGTCCAATGACATAAAAAATCCCCGCCATCCGGCGGGGTGTAATTTGAAAAAAACCGCCAATCGGCGGTTTTTTATTAATTCACTGCGCTAACTGCGATGCGTTTGCGACCCGCAGCGCGACGACGATTCAATACATCGCGACCACTTTTTGTTTCCATACGTGCACGGAAACCGTGTGTGCGAACACGACGTGTTTTCGATGGTTGATATGTACGTTTTGTTGCCATTTTATTTATCCTTCGGTTTTTCTCTTTGTCATTTCATATTGGCCGAAGCAGTACAAGACCAACCTGAAATAAATCCGTTTGCGGGTATATTTAAGCATATGTTTTTACAAAATGCAAGTTTTATTTGGATTTTACCAAACCCAACTTCTTTAACCCTTCTTGAACCAGGTGAAACAAGAATATCGCCACAAGCAAATTCCAAAAAGGTAAAAATAATTTATCGTTCATTTTGTGTGCCTTTGCCCCTTATCCGGCGTCGTATGTTGTGTATGCCGTTGGCAATGTCAATCATTCGGTCCAGATTCCACAGTTGACACGTGAATTGTGCGCGTTCCAGCCAGTTGTTGCCAGCATTCCGCTTCATATGCAGCACGTCATCACGTGTTTCTTGTAAAATTTTTCTAAATTGTCCCATTCAAAACTCTTTTGATTATCAAAATAATTATATTACAAAAGGCGTGTTTGTCAATGTCTTTTTTGGGCTTTATTTCTTGACGTAAACCGCAAAAATTTGCTATGTTTTAACTGTTATAAACAAGGGAAAGTGAAGTATGTCTGAAAATATTAACGAAGTTATTGAAACCCGCGTTCCGACGTCGTCTTTGGAACACGAAATGCGGACCAGTTTCTTGGACTATGCAATGTCGGTTATTGTTGATCGTGCATTGCCGGATGTTCGCGACGGGTGCAAGCCGGTACATCGCCGTATTCTGTATGTTATGAACGATGTTGCGCCGGCGACCAAGCCAACGGTGAAATCGGCACGTATTGTCGGTGATGTTATGGGTAAATATCATCCGCACGGGGATTCCTCTATTTATGAGGCTATGGTTCGTATGGGCCAGGATTTTTCTATGGGTGAAATGTTGGTCCAGGGCCAGGGTAACTTTGGTTCTCGCGACGGGGACAAGGCCGCCGCTATGCGTTATACAGAGGCACGACTTTCCAAACTGGGTGCGTCCCTTATGGACGATATGGACAAAGACACCGTTGATTGGATGCCGAACTTTGATGGTTCGTTGCAAGAACCGGTTGTCTTGCCGACCAAGTTCCCAAATTTCTTGGTAAATGGTGGCTCGGGTATTGCGGTTGGTATGGCAACAAATGTTCCAACTTATAACCTGGGTGAAATTTGCAACGGTATCTTGGCGATTTTGGATAACAAGGATTTATCTGATGATGAATTATTTACGATTATCCCCGGGCCTGATTTTCCAACGGGTGCGATGATTATGGGACACGCCGGCGCGTACAAGGCGCACACAACCGGTCGTGGTTCTATTATCATTCGTGCAAAAACACATATCGAAGATTTTCGTGATCACCAGGCAATAATTGTCGACGAATTACCGTACCAGGTTAACAAGGCGCAAATGATTATCAAAATTGCCGAGTTAATCAAAGACAAACGAATCGAAGGGATTTCTGAAATTCGCGACGAATCGTCCAAGGAAGGTCTGCGTGTCGTTGTTGAATTAAAGCGTGATGCGATTGCGGATGTTGTGTTAAATCACCTGTTCCAATATACGGAAATGCAGACGAATTTCCCGGTCAATATGATGGCGTTAAATCGTGGTCGTCCAATGCTGTTCAATGTTCGTGGTGTCTTGGACGCGTTTATTGAATTCCGGGCAGAGGTTATTCGTCGCCGCACCATTTTTGACCTGAACAAGGCGCGTAATCGTGCACATACATTGTTGGGGTTATCTGTTGCGGTTGGAAATCTGGACGAGGTTATTGAACTGATTAAATCCAGTGCCAACCCCGAAGAAGCGCGCGCCGCATTAATCGCGCGTGGATGGCGTGCATCGGACATTGAATCTTATATTCAGTTGATTGATGATCCAAATACCGAATACAAAGATGGTATGTTCTATATGTCCGAAGACCAGGCCCGTGCAATCTTGGAATTGCAATTGCATCGCCTGACCGGATTGGAACGTGATAAAATTCACGATGATTTAACCGCGCTGGGGGCGACGATTAAAGACCTGCTTGAAATCTTGGGCAGTTATGAACGCATCGTACAAATCATTCGCGACGAAACAACTATGGTTCGCGACAGTTGGGCATCCCCACGTCGTACCGAAATTTCCGATGCGGAAATTGATATTGATATCGAAGATTTAATTGCGCGCGAAGATATGGTTGTAACTGTATCAAATACCGGTTATATCAAACGTGTTGCGCTGGATACATATCGTGCCCAGAAACGTGGTGGCAAGGGACGCAATGCAATGACAACCAAGGACGACGACTATGTGGTCCAGGTATTTGTTGCAAACACCCACACGCCATTGTTGTTCTTTAGTTCCAAGGGATTGTGTTATAAATTAAAAACATATAAATTGCCAGAGGCCGCCGCCGCCGCCAAGGGACGCCCATTGGTAAACCTGTTGCCACTGGAAAATGGCGAAACAATCACGGCAATTTTACCCGTGCCCGAGGAAGACGTACAACGCGTCGCAGAATCTGGTCGTGAACATTTCTTGATGTTCGCAACCGCGTCCGGTACGGTTCGTCGCAATCGTATGAGTGACTTTGATTCCATCCGCGCAAACGGTAAAATTGCAATGAAACTGGACGACGGCGACAGTCTGATTTCCGTTCTGCCTTGTAACGAAGACCAAGACGTATTCTTGGCGACATATCGTGGTCGCGCGATTCGATTCCCGGTACCAGAAATTCGTGTATTTGCGGGACGTAATTCAACGGGTGTTCGCGGTATTACATTGGGCAAAGATGATAAGATTATTGGTATGGCAATGTTGAATCGTGGCGAATCTGATTCATCGGTTCGTGCGGCGTATATCAAGCAATCGCGTGCCGCCCGTCGTGCCGCAACCGGTATCGAAGAAGAAGTATCCGCCGACGAAGAAGAAACAACAGTTGTCTTGGATGATGCCAAGATGAAAGAAATGGCGGACAAAGAAGAATTCATTTTAACAATTTCTGAAAATGGATTTGGAAAACGCACCAGTTCTTATGAATATCGCTTAACGCATCGTGGTGGCGGTGGATTTACCAACATTAAACTGGGTGGTAAAAACACGGCCGTTGCGGGTTCTTTCCCGGTAACAGATGACCAAGATGTTATGATGGTAACAAATGGTGGTAAAATTATCCGTACGCCTGTAAACGATGTTCGTATTGCGGGCCGTTCAACGGCGGGTGTAACATTGTTCCGCACGGCGGATAATGAACGTGTTGTATCTGCAACCGTCATTGACCACGAAGAAGAAAGCGAAGAACAATCTGACGAATCAACCGCGGTTGTATCTGAATAATAACGGGGGCGGGTCGGTATGGATAACGAATATTTTTCATCAATAAACGATGTTTCGAAACGCTTGTCCGTACCGGCGCATACCCTGCGTTATTGGGAAAAGCAGTTTCCAACACTAATACGTCCAACAACGGGCGCGGGCGGGCGTCGTTATTATCGCACCGAAACGGTTGAACGTTTGGTTATCCTAAAAGATTTGTTATACAGTCGCGGTCTGACAATTGCGGGCGTGAAAAAGTTGATGCGTGATGGTGATTTGCCAAAGAACATAGATGATTTATTGGCGGCATCTGCGCCATCGACGGAAACGGTTGCGATTGTGTCTGCGCCACGTGGTGCGGATCACGGAGACGAAATAAAATTTGCCGTCGATTTATTGCGCCAGGCCCGCGAAATATTACAATAAAAAAACGGTGTTGATTTTTTCAACACCGTTTAATTTTATTTTTGTTTTTTCTTGGAATTATCAATCAATGCATTGATTGCGCCATAGGTGACCAGCAGGCCCGCGCCAAATCCCAAAAATGTCCATATGTCATTATTTGATTTTGAATCTTTGACATCGTTCGGTGTAATGCCGTACATTTCATAGTCTTCGCGTTCAGACGGGCTTATATATCCCATTTGACGGTCGGACGATTCTTTGCAGCCGGTCAAAGCCAGGGCCATTAAAATTGTTGCCAATGTTTTTGGTGCAACGTTTGGAAATCTTTTAGATATTTTTTTGTTCATTTGCTGTGCGCCTTTGTTATTTGTATGTTATAAATATATCACGAAAATTAAAATTGTCAATATTGTTTTATAAAAATCCTGATAATGTGGGATTTTTTTAGCAAAGGATTTGAACAACACAAAATAATCCGTTATAATGTAGATGTTATGGCGGTTTGCCATAATGGGGTGTCGAAACCCGTACTGTATGCGTTCACGAAATAAATCCAGAAATTGGGCCAACGGCGTGCATTTCTGTGTAAGTTTTGTGGATGAGATAATAAAAACTCCTGAACCATATTGGGTCAGGAGGGTTGCGAATATATTGAATAAGCACACAATTCATACAGATTGTTTCGAACCTCCTGACCACTCGAATTTATTCGGTGGTTTTTGTTTTTTCGCGAATAAAACAAAAGAAAGGAGTTGAACAAATGAAAAAACTTTTAACCTTAACCGCGGTTGGTGCGATTTTGACCGCGCCGGCATTTGCGGTCCAGAAATGCGTGGCGTTGGACGCGTCAACCACCACGTGTACATCAACACAGGCGTATGGTAATGCCGATTGGTCCACAACGTGTACAACGAATGGCACCAGTGTCCCGATTAAGGGAATTGCGATGTGTTCAAATCAGGCGGCGGATGCGCAATATGGTACATCGGACGCAATTAAAACGGTAAGCGGCACAACGGATACGACCAATGTTAATTGCTGGTGTAAAATGGTTGAACCGGCCGTGTCGTCTTGGGTGCTCATCTACACGTACACGTCCGCCGGTTATTGCGCGTTCAACTGTTCTTACAACTGTGCGTGGTACGCCCAGCGCGCGAACGCGTACCTGTACGCGCTGTTTGGTTCATTGGCCAATTAAGGGGATGCAAATGAAACGAATAATATTTTTGTTAGCGGGCGCGCCGATTATGGCGTACGCCGCCGCGCCGTCAACATCGTGCCCGACGGGCTATATCGCGATTGACGAAGAATACATCACCATCGCGACTAATTGCCCCAGTGGCACAATTTCGATTGGCACGGCGGAATCGTGTTTGGTATCCAGTCCCGCGGGGGATTGCATAATGTATGCGCCGGCGGGCGTGTCGTATACCGACGAATCCGGCACATATGAATTTACGGATGCGTGTGCGATGGAATAAAAAACGCCCAACCGGGCGTTTTTTTTAGAACCGATACATAAATCCAGCCTTTACCATTGGATAGAATTTGAAATCGTCCAATTCAGATTGGGCATCCGCTAATGCATCTGCTTTGTATTTTTCCAATTCGTTTTTTAATGTGGCATTGTCAACCGGTTTCCACGTGCCGCCATCAAATGTTTGCAAATTATCAACCGGAACATCCAATGATAATTCGGCGGCGCGATTTGTAAAGACCACGCCCGCATCCACATAGATTTTTAATCCTGCGAACAAACCAATATCAAAACCGGTGCCCAAATATGGTCCGCGGTATTCCCAATCCAGTCCGGCGGTACCGTTCATCGAATTGCCGGTATATGCATAGCGCTGCCCGGCCAGTTCAAATTCATATCGCCCCGATGGACCATCAAAAGTTCCTGCGATATTTGCGGCCATATTCATATCGCCAAATGCATAACCCCCGGTAATGCGCCACGCGCCCATTGCCCACGTGTCACCAAACGGATAAAAATCAACCAATGCCGCATAATGAGATGCATCAATTTTCCCATCTGTAATCGTAAGGTCGTCTCCGATATCAATACCATCGTCAACGATAGTGTCTATGGCGTTGTTTATCAAAGACTTTATTGGCTTGGTCGTGGCAAAGTCAAAACGTACACCAAAACGCTTGCCCCAGAATGATTCTGCGTCTTTGTTTGCGTATCCTATAAATCCGTTCAGGCCTGATGTCGCCGAAATGCCCGCACCAATTTGAAACCCGTGTAAAAATCCGTGTTCGTCTTTTTTTACTGTTGGCGCCATTTCCTTTTTTGTTGTTTCGTATTCTTGTCTCAGTTCTGCTTTGATTTCTTCTTTTAATGCTGTGCGACGTTCTGCACGTTCTGTCGCGGACAGTTTTGGTTTTTCAACGGATTCTGTAACTTCGCTGACTTTGTCTGTGACGGGTTCAATGGTCTTGGTTGTTTCTTCTGCGAAAACGGGAAGTGTAACAACAGACAGTAATGCAAAAATAGATATTTTTTTCATATGTTCTTCCTTGGCTGTTTGTTTTTATGTGAATACATTTGTTATTATAAATTATTTACGGGGATGTACCAAGAAAAAACAAAGATAAAAACCTGTTTCAAAGGCCTTAAATTTATGATATAATCATAGGTATGAAAACCAAGATTATGATTTTATCGTCCCTGGTATGCTTATGCGGGACGGGCATTGCCCGCGCATCTGATTGCGTGGATTGTGATATTGTGCCAACATTGGATGCGCCGACGGTTATGACGGCTGAATCTTATATCCCGTACGTGGAGCCTGGTTGGCTTGATTACGAGGTGATATCCACACGCCCCATCCCGGCCAAGGCTTTAAGTATCAAACCGGTGCCGGCGGACGATCGCGCCCCATTGTGGGACGGCGCGCACGGCCAAACCGCACCACGCGGATATGACAAAACGGTTGATTGGCGCAATGGTGTGCCAATTTGGGATGATTCTATATCGGATTATAAAAACAAAGATTTCTCAGATTGGTTTATCGAACCAATGCCGGAAATCTATGTGCGTGAAATTGATGTCGCGGAAACTGTATCGCCTGCGGATTTGTATGCGCAAAATATGGCGGATGCCGCCGCGACCCGTCAACGCGTCGAAGAATTATTGGCCCCGAAAAAGCCCAGTGCAAACCTGTGGTTTACGAATATGCCAACTGTGCCGGAAAAGATTGTTGAAAATGTGACGATTGACACATATGTTACCGATGATGGTTGTCCATTTGAAACGGAAACGGAATGCGAAATCTGGCGTCGTAAACCCATTGTTCACGAAGCGGTTACCCCGCGCAGTAAAACAATCCGTGCATATAATATGAATCCTTTGATTGATGCGTTGCAATGTGACAAGGATTTGGATGCAAACTCACCGGTTGCGGCACCACTGCTTGCGCGGTATCAAATGCTTATGAAATCTGCCCAGGCGTGTTGTACGGATGGAATGGCGTACGCACTGCGTAATGCGGGGGCATCGGATGGCCTGATTTACAAGTTTATGGCAGATGATGCGAATTTCTATGGTTTGGGTGCGCGTTGCCTGATGATGACGGATTATGAACTGGACACAAAGTACCCCAATACGGCAACTGCGGCGGTTGCGGCCGATGTGCGTAATGGGTGTCTGTGTCGTAATCGTGCGTGGTTTGAATCGATGCTGGCCCCGTTTAGCCAGGCATATAATGCGGTCCCAGAATTTCGGGATGCGTTGTTTAACTATACCTACACCGACGGCCTTAAACGTGAAATTACCGTGTCGGTTAACAACGACGTTCAAAATGTCTTAAAGCAATTACAGCAATGTCCATAAAAATCCCGCATTATGCGGGATTTTTACTGGAATTGTGTCCGATTGTGTGTATATGTGCAAATATCGTATAATTTTGCACATAATGAGATATCTGCGATATTTAATGTTTTTACCGGTGGCGATGGCTTCGTCCGGTGCGTACGCATTTCCCGATGGATTACAGGTTGGGCTTGGTGCGTCTGCATTAAGCGGTATGAATGTTTTTATGGGATATAAATATATGGATGCGGAATCGTGGTTGGGAAAATTTGGCGCGCGCTTTGATTTTGCAGATACTGCGGCACTAAAGTCTGCAATCGATTCGGCGATTGATCATATGATGAGTGACGGCGTCGATGTCGGCGACGGGGTAAAAATAGATGATGGTAAACTTGATGCTTCGCACTATGCATTTTTGGTTGATTTCTATCCATTTGATTCGGGATGGCGCCTGACGGGCGGTATTATGTGGGGAAATTTGGAATTGGATGCGGCGATTAAGGGCGAAATTGCCGAAATTCCATCTGAAAGATTTTATTTTTATATCAATGGCGACCACTATTATTATAACGGCAACCGCTTTCGTGGAAACGCCGCCATAGATTGGAATTTTTATGGCCCATATCTGGGAACTGGATTTGACATCGGTTTGATTTGCGGTTTCAGGTTCTTTGTGGATATCGGCGCGGTTGTAACGAATCGGCCGGCGTACCTGTCGCTGGATATTCCGCACGAACAATTATATATATATGACACAGACTCGGCGACGTGGTCACCGGTGACGGTGCCAAAACTCGATTCGGATGTTGCCGCCGCCGAGCGTGATGCAAACCATAAATTATCTGATTTACGTGTGTATCCGATTGTGAAACTGGGGGTGTCGTATCGGTTTTGATAACGATTCGTCCAAGTCCCGAATCGTAAAAATGTCAAAAACCGAATCAGAATTATTAATAAGAAAAATAAAAAACAAAAAAACTTTGGGTAAAAAATCCCGGATTTCTGGCGTTTTTCCTAAAAAAGCAAATTTTTTGCAAAATATTTTCTAAATTTCGCTTGACTTTTTCATACTTTGAGCGCATACTAAGCGGGCTTTCAAGTTGAGACAACAAAAACGAAAAGAAACTCAACCCCTGAAATTCGGCGGTTTATAAGAAAAGACTCTTATGCAAATCGCAACATTGTTAATAAAAGCAGCTCATCAAAAATTCAAGAAGGGATGTGCAGACAGTTGAATTTGGAATATCCAAACTTTGACTAAGTCAAAAGTGCATATCCTAGACAGGTAGTAGGTTT
>SUUO01000017.1:0-3447 GCA_015062485.1 Alphaproteobacteria bacterium | reverse complement strand
GAACAACATACTGTTGCCAATAATGGGCGGTATGGGTATGAACCCGCATCTTGCCAATAATGGGGGTGTGGAATTCATCGAAAACCAAGGAGTTAAATGATGAACAAAACATTAAAAGCAGCCGTTGC
Organism: Alphaproteobacteria bacterium; assembly: GCA_015062485.1. GTDB lineage: Bacteria > Pseudomonadota > Alphaproteobacteria > Rs-D84 > Rs-D84 > Enterousia. The sequence continues at coordinate 3,319 of SUUO01000017.1, read as the reverse complement.
ATTATCCGTTTTGGCGGCACCTGCATACGCTGCGAATCTGGAAAACCCACTGTATATGCCGAAACAGAATCAGATGTATTCAAAAACATCTGTTGGCGTTATGTACAAGGTTGCAGATGATTCAACCGCACACGTGAACAAGGGTCACGATGGCGTAACAGAATTCCCAATCTGGCGTTTACACGAAGATTTGGGCTATGGTATCACAGACCGTCTGGAAGCGTATGCCAAGGTTGGCTATACCCACGACGACGACATCGACCGCAAGGGTATGCACCAGGGTCGTGTTGGTTTGAAATACCGCGCCTTTGAAACGACAGATGGCTTTGCGTGGGACATCTATGCCGACGCACACCTGGGTGGGGTCAGTCCAATGAGTGGTTCATATGGTTTGAACGGCTTTGATTATGACAATTATTCAAATGGTCGCTGGGGCTTCCACGCGGGAACCCAGGTTGGTAAAACTTGGTCCCGGTTTACCGGCGCAGCATTCTTTGAAGTACTGCAGACATTCGGCAACGACAACAACGAAATCGATATCTCTAATTCTCAGTTAGCACCATTGGCTGCGATGGGAATGCCAATGGAAATCTCGGTTGATTTGAAATCTACAACCGAATTTAATGCCGGTTTGAAGACTTTCTATCAAATTGATGATCGTTGGTCGGTTGGTGCTGGATTCACATTTAAACACCACGAAGACAACGGTGTAAAAGGCTTGGCAACATCTGTTCCTAACAACCCATATATCTTGGGTGCTGTATCTCAGCTGGAAAAACAGGTAAAAGATATGAACGATGGATTTGATGAATACATCATTTCATTGTCTGGTTCATACCAGTTGACAGATGCGACCCAGGTCACACTGTACGGTGAATACACATTCGACGATGCACACCAGATGTCACAAAACGGCACTGATGTAAAGGCCGAAATCGGCGCACGTGTTAACGTTGTATTCTAAAAATACAGAAAAAACAAAAAACTAACATATATTGGACAAAAATCCCGCATTCCGCGGGATTTTTTTTACTTATGCTTGTACGCCAAAACATATGGCACGATTTTATCAACCGCCCCACCCCCAATCCAGGCACGCGGAATCAAAATCGTATTCCCCATTCCCGCCGCCATTTTGGGCACAGATTCACCGTTTTTTGCATTAATCAGTTCTGTTAATTCCACTGCAACCCCGTCAATCTGTCCCGGGATAATAAATGTCACCGTATCACCCACGCGTGTTTCGTTGCGTAATTCAAAGACTATATTTTCATCCGTCACATCCATCACAACACCCGCCGCGTGATAATCCGATGTACTGCGCGTGGTGTCATAATTATGGGCATCTGGCCCCAACGGCCCATCAAAGAATGCCGTTGTATATCCACGTGTTTCCAGGCGATTAAGTGCATCCATAAATGGCGCCGGGTCAAAGTTTTCCGGATTCGCCGCATACGCATCCATCGCACACCGATATGCATTTACAACCGACCCGACATAGTATTCAGACCGATTGCGCCCCTCTATCTTCAAAGAATCCGGTGCGGCCGAAATAACATCCGCCAACCGTGGCATCAGGCACAAGTCTTTGGAATTCATAATATATGCACCACGTTCGTCTTCTTCAATCGGCATTTCAACGCCACTGTCGCGTTCGCGCAAAATCACATCGTATTTCCAACGGCACAACTGGGCACACGCCCCGCGATTTGCCGGCCGCCCCGTAATAAAGTTAGACAACAAACACCGCCCCGAATACGACATACACATCGCCCCGTGGACAAAGATTTCCAACCCCACATCCGGACACGCCGCCCGAATAGACTTAAATTCGGCGTGGGTCACCTCTCGCGCCAGGACACATAACTTCGCGCCCGCATTTTGCCAGAATTTAACCGTTTTCGCCGAACAAATATTCGCCTGGGTTGAAATATGAATTGGCATATCGGGAAAGTTTTCCCGCACCCACATAACAATCCCCGGATCTGACACAATCAGCGCATCCGGCTGCAAATAGCGGATAACATCCGCCACGCGTGGCATATTGTCATATTCAAAATCGTGTGCAAACAGGTTAAAGGCCAGATAAACCTTCTTGCCCGCCGCGTGGGCCAATTCTATGCCCTGCTTTACGCCATCGACATCAATCTTGGCCCGTGCCCGCATTGAAAAGCCCGGCAAGCCGGCATAAATTGCATCTGCGCCATATAAAATGGCGGTTTTGAACGCGTCCAGCGTCCCCGCCGGCGCCAACAGTTCTGGTAATTTTTTCTTATTCATACCCCTATTTTGCCCCAAATATTTATAAAGGCAAGGGAATTTGTCGCAAAACTTGAAAATCTGTCAATTTGTGCTAAGTTCATAACAGAATTAAAGCATAAAAGGTAATAAAATGTCATTTACACAGGAAAAACTAAATCCACAGGCCAATACCGGTGCTGACGAAACACCACGTTGCAATGGCTGTGACTGTCATTGTAAATTTGGTATTCATTATTTCCATAGAGATGAACCTAGAGCAGATATGCCATCCCGCAGCGTACGTTATTTCTGTCCAACCATTGATGGTAAAATAATCGAGGAATACTGGGACCAAAAACGTCAGTTAATGCCTGCATCTAAACGAGATGAGGGAAAAACCGATTATGACTATAGGCACGTTCAATCTGCAGAGGTATATGCGGTTGAAAAGGCACGCCAAATCGCAAAACTATGCGACCACTATAAGACAACATTTACACAGCAACAAGGTTTGAATATTGGCGAGAATTTCAAATACCCACAAATAAGTTTTTCGCATATTACACCTGATCAAAAAACAACCAAATGTGACGGTTGTGATAAACAGTGCGAGATTGGAACCATAATATTTTGCGATACTATTTTCCCAACAATTTCTGGGGAACGTATATCGGATTATAAATCAGAGGATGGCGAACATCAAATATTTGAGAACAATGACGTACACGATATTAAGAATTCGACAATAGCACGAATAAAGACGTTGCAGTTCGGACAAACATTGGCCAGCCTGTGCGACCATTACAAGACACGAGAAAAATAAACCACCCCCATCACGGGCGTTGTTTATTTTTGTGCAACTTTGTGATTTTTTGCTTGCGTTGTGTACTCAGATATGTATAATTGTGGGGCATTGCCGGTTTAGCTCAGTTGGTAGAGCGGCTGATTTGTAATCAGTAGGTCGTTGGTTCAAGTCCGACAACCGGCACCAGTAATTTTTCTTAGAAATCCAGCACTTTTGTTGGATTTTTTTATTATTTTCAGACAATTTCAGTTTTAGCCATCACATCAAAAAAGG
>SUUO01000003.1:0-97991 GCA_015062485.1 Alphaproteobacteria bacterium | reverse complement strand
CAGATTCGCAGCGTATGCAGGTGCCGCCAAAACGGATAATGCAACGGCTGCTTTTAATGTTTTGTTCATCATTTAACTCCTTGGTTTTCGATGAATTCCACACCCCCATTATTGGCAAGATGCGGGCTCATACCCATACCGCCCATTCTTGGCAACAGTATGTTGTTCTGGTATGAACATACACATTTTTACACGAGTCTAGGATATATGTCAAAAAATCTTTTTTCTTGACACGCCCCCCTTGAAAATATATGACGGGTGACCTATATATATTTCCTGGGGTGGTCAGGCCGCGGGAATTTTTAACCAAGGGGGGTCCGATATGAATAATATTCAAAATTTATTACACAGCCCTGAGATTCAGGAAAAATTACATATTAAATCTGCACATATTAAACTGGACGCGGATAAGAAACGTCAACTGGGCAACGCATATTTAAAATTGTACTTTGGTTTGTCGTGCCTGAATTGGACGAACAAGAAAAATTTAGGCACCGCGTGGCAGACCGCATTTACCCAGGCGCAAAATATATTAAATGCACGTGATGAAAATAATCCGGCAACCCAATTCTTGAAAATTATGCATGAAACGCACAAGCAAACATGGCCACGTCACATAATGGCCCATCCACAACGTGATGCGGTCTTTAATGGTGACCCGCGTCAGATGCGTGAATATGCCATTCGTAATATTCGTTCGGCAATGGGCGAGATAACAATGCTGACGTCCCAGTGCAAATTTGAAATGGATAAATCACAGGCAAATCAAGCGGCGAAACAACCGGTACGTGTTGCCGCGCAATCTGAACATCAGAAACCTGCGATGTCGGTGGATGCAAAGCAAAAAGCGATGGTTCCACAGACCAAGTCGGGCGAACAGGTCACTGGCCGGCCGGGGGTAAATTCCAATGTTGCGCCCCAACCGAAATCGGCGTCAAATTCAAGACAGATTACTTCGCGTTCCGTGGAAAGACCACGTTCAATTTCCCAAGAGCAACGCGATAAAGAAATTGCAGATAAAATTAAAAAGTCTGTTAAAAAGCCGGATATGAAACCACAGTTCGCCCAGGCGTCAGGTCGTATCGTAGATATGGCAGAAATTATCCGTATGCAAATGCTGATGCAGGCACAGCAGAAAGTCGCTTAATTAAAAAACCGGCGTTGCCGGTTTTTTTTTACATAACAAAATCTTCGCCCAGGTATACTTTTTTTACCATTTCATCTTTGACAATTTCTTCGGTTGTGCCGTGTTTAAGAATTTTGCCGTCGTGTAAAACATAACTGCGGTCGGTGATGCCCAATGTTTCGCGAACGTTGTGGTCGGTAATAATAACCCCCAGACCACGGTTCTTTAATTGCGATACCAGGCCACGTATGTCGTTTACCGCAATCGGGTCAATTCCCGCAAATGGTTCGTCCAGTAATATAAACTTTGGGTCATTTGCCAATGCGCGTGCGATTTCAACACGGCGACGTTCGCCACCCGACAGGGCGGTTGCCGGACTGCGCCGCAGGGATGAAATCGAAAATTCTTCTAATAATGAATCCAATTTCTTTTGGCGTTTTTTCTTGTCTGGTTCAACAACTTCTAATATTGCCATAATATTCTGTTCGACCGTCAGACCACGGAAAACACTGTTTTCCTGGGGCAGGTATCCGATATGCAGGCGTGCGCGCTGATAAAATGGCAGGTGTGTGATATTCTGGGAATTCAAGAATATTTGTCCCCCCGTTGCCGATAATTGGCCCGTGATGCAATAAAATGCCGTCGTCTTTCCCGCACCATTTGGGCCCAGCAAGCCAACCGATTCGCCCTGGCGCGCGACCAGTGATACGTCTTTGATAACCATACGTTTGCCGTATGTTTTTGACAAATGTTCAACACGCAGTACAGATTGCTTCATAATTTAATCACCATTTCGTCTGTAAATATTTTGTCGCCGTTGCTGATGTAGATTTTTACATTCCCAATCAGGCGGATGTTTTTTGCCTTGCGATTGTATTCGCCGCTATTTGCAACAAAGTCATATTTGACACGTTCGCCGTCCTGAACACGAATTGCGTTGCCGGATACACTGTCCATATATATAATGTTGGGGTTATCATATTCCTGGCGGCCGGTTTTTGCCCGCAACCGAAAGGGTTCGCCGTTTTGATCAGTGCCCGCAAAGGATGCGTTTGACATCTTGAATTGGTTTGTGACAATGTCGGTCATATTTATCGCGGATATCGGGGTCCACAATAATTCACGTGTAAAAAGCGATGTAGCAATCAATGCAACCACCATCACCAGGCCCCAACCGGTAAAGAAAAACTGCCACAGGCGTTTAAGGCGTCTATGTTTAAAGAATATAATAAAATTCCGTTTATCTTTGTGCACGTGTTCACTTTACCGCGCATAAAACAAAAAAGCAATTTTTATATTTATCTGAAAAAGTTTTTATGTTATAATGCTTCACAAGAGAGATGAATAAAGCCCTGCGATTTTTTATCGGTTGTATTTGTGTGGTCGCAATGCCGGCCACGGCGGCGGTGTCTATTAAAAAGGCGGCGCCTGTTGCCACGCAACAAGCATCAAAACTAGATAGCGCGGGTAGTTTGGTTGGAACGGCGCTGACCCTGGTGTCGGGGGTCAAGGCCCTTAATCAAAAGGTTAATGCGCTTAGTGCAGAGTGTCAGCCGACGTCTGCGGAAATCTCATTCGTAAACGAAATGGTCAAAGAATGGGCAAAAACCGGCGCAGCCAGTGCCAAAGATGTTCAGCGCATTTTGAAACGTAAACCCTGTGATGTGTCAAGTGGAATTGGCGGATATCAAACGGCGGTTGAAATTGCCGTGATGATGGGCGACGACTATGAAATTTGCTATGATTCCTTTAAGGGTAATGGGAATGAAGGTATGGTATGGCAGGATTTCCCACGTGTTGGAACGGCGACATATTGTGACGATGGTTCGAGTTCGTGCGGAAAAAATCAGAAAAAGATGTCTGATATTTATGAAATATTTAATCTGGTTGATTTTACAGAGGCCGATTATACCAAGCAAGAAGCAACAACGGCCGGAAAGTTGATTGCGAAAATTGAAAAATGTTCGACCGCGAAATTAAATCAGGCAAAAAAAGCCCTTTGGGGAAGTTTCTTGACGGAATCTATTGGTAATCTGGGACAGAAGACCAGTACGGCATCAATTATGGATGCGGTCAGTGGTGTTGTTGGTGGCAATGGTGCAATGGGTGGTTTGTCATCAATCGGCAGTTTTATTACCAATACTATGAATAAATAAATTCCGGTTTTGCCGGAATTTTTTTTGTGCTTTACTAATATTGCAAAAAATCGTATAATAATACAGATTATAAAAAGGATTCAGGGATGAGAAATAAGTTATCTTTGTTGTTCGTTGCGCGTATGTTGATGGCGACATCTGTGGTCGTTTTGGCGGGGTGCGCCGGTTCAAATCGTGACGCGGACCAATGGGGACCAATCGCAACGCCAACCGTTGATTATATTGAGGGACTGGATGTTTATTCCGCCCCGCACAAGGATTCTTTCCTGAATCAACTGGCGATGAATTATCGTTCTTATGCGATTTATAATGCACGGACCAGTGGTTTTGTTGATATGGGCGAATTGTTCGCGAACAAGGCGGTTGCCGCATTCAGTGGTGAAACGCCGTTCCCAGAATCGTTGGATAATTGGCCGGTCGAAGATGAACAAATGTCCTTTGAATTATATAATGCATATAATCAATTGATGGATCAATTAAAGACAGATGCGGCGGATAATAATCCACAATTAGCGGCAGAGGCCCAGGCGAAATTTGATTGTTGGCTGTCTGCGACCGCCAGTGGACAGATGAAGACGGCATCCCAATGTCGTGACAGGTTCCAGAAAACAATATCGGCCCTGGCGGATTGCAAGGATGGACGTGTGGTTAATATTGTTCGTGCGTCAACTGCGCCGTCTGTGGAAACTACAATTGAATCAACGACGATGACCGGATGCGTGAATGGTGAATGTGCGACTGAAAAAATTGTTCAAACTGAAACTTATTATCCGGAAACGCGTAATATGTCGGCGATGACGGATTCAGCCCGCCCGCGTGAGGGGGTAATTATCGTCAATAACGTGAATGTGCCGGAACACTTAATTAACCCGGTGCCTGTTCAGCCGGTGGTCTTTAATCAAAATATCTATGGTGGTGATAAAACAATCAGCAAAAGCGCAAATGATAACAGTGTTCGCAACAGTAATAACACAGTTGCGCCGCGTGATTGTCCAAAAGAGGATAAAGAATGTTTAAGCGCGGTAATAAATCCGCTTGTTATCATAGAAGAAGAGCAGGTCATCACCCCGTGTGAACAGCAACTGTGTCCAGAGGGGTTGCCGTGCCCAGAATGTGAAAAGTGCCCCGAGGGGCAACCGTGTCCCGAAATTCCAATGGTTAGTGAAGAGCTGGTCACGCGCCAGGAATTTATCGATATGATGATGGCGATGCGTTCGGAATTAGCGGCGATAAATGCACGTCTGGATCAGATTCAAGCCGCCCAGGGCGAAAAGACGATGATAAAGGTTCAGCAAATTCCTTTGACACCACAACAGCACGTTATGGAAGAGGTTTTTGAAATCCGTTTCGACTTTAACAAGGCGACGATTAAGCCAGAATACCAGGAACTGATTCAGAAATTGGCATCTGCAACCCAAGAAAACAAGAATATCAAGGTTTCTGTGGTTGGACATACGGATACCGCCGGGACCAGCAATTATAATTATGCGTTGGGTGGTCGTCGTGCAGAGGCGGTCCAGAAAATGTTGATTCAATATGGTATTCCCGCCAGCCAGATTGTTGCCGTATCCGCCGGCGAAGAGGATTTGGCGGTACCAACACCGGATAATACCCCGAATGCCGAAAATCGTCGCGTACGTGTTGTAAAAGAAGTGCATTATGAAGAACCGGCCGCGGCGGCGCCATTTGCAATCGAGGTAGAGGAATATTCTGGCGCGACCTGTGGTGAATACGGGTGTGCGGAATAATGTCTTGAATGACGGTGGTAATTTAATACTTGACAAAAAGAATTGTTTGGTATATATTTCTAACCTGTCAGAGAGATGTTGTGTAAAAAGGACATTGAATATGACCAACAAGGTGAATATTTTTAACAATGGTGCAAAGGTGGCGCGTTTTGGAAATGCCAAGAATGCGGTTCCATTCGCGGTTGGCAAAATGTTAAGCGAACGCGGAATTGATTGTACCAAGCATCAGTACGAGATGTAGTATACGACGTCTGTAAAAAATCTTAATATCAGGGGGTGTTTTTTGCCCCCTGATATTTTTAATTGACAAATTGTGTCTGTGTGATATATTTTGTCCACAAAAAATAATGACCAAGGAAAATATTATTATGAATAAGCAAACAAAGAAATTTAACCCAAAATGGCAGGCATTGTTACAAAATATTGGTATTGGGTATTATAATTTTAAAACCAAACCAGAGGTTGCAACGACGTCTGAAAAAGAAATTTTAACCACCGTCAAGATGAAAAATCTGTTCGGTGCATCGTATGATAATATTGTTTATTATAATTTTGATACAGATACCTGGAACCGTTCAAAATATCTGGGATTTACAATGGGCAATCAAAACATTGATGCCCGAAATGCGATTGAAATGAAACGTATGGTTGAAATGGAACCGGAAATGCAGAATCTGGAAGTGGTTGCATCGGTTACAATGTCGACCACGGATGCCGAATATCCGGGCAATGGCAATGTTGCGTCCGCGGTGAAATACAAGCGTGACCGTAATATCGTTGGCACATTGGTTTTGCGTGATAAAACAACGGGCAAAATTTTACCGGTTGTGCCGTGCTGGTTGGGGGTTGAAGATTATTCCAAGGTATCGGTTGCGGCGTTTTATGGTGCGGATGGTTTGGCGTATAAATTGGCAAATAATGGACAGTTGCGCCGTACATTTATTTCTGAATTGGCCCGTCAGGTACAAAGATAAAAAATCCCCGCCATACGGCGGTTTTTTTTTATGAGATATGAGACAAGAGATATGTGATATGAAAATACTTCGCTAAACTTTTATTTATCTATGAATTTCGTGCTTGCCTAAAATCGCGCAAAGCGTTATAATACGTGGCATAGAGACGAAAAACATATGCCGAATCCAATGGGACGTTTTTCCTTGGCATAAATTCGCAATTAAAAAACCCTGATTTCTGCATATTTTATCCCCCGTTTTTGTGCCGAATCTAAACGTCGGTTTGGTTGCGGCGGTGGTGATGGGGCTGTTTATATCCGTATCTGCCGTGGCGGCAATACCGTCTTCGACGGGTCTGTGTGCCGTGGGGGGGCCATATATATCTTTGCCATCGGGCGCGACAAGTATTACCACGTTGCCCGCATCCACGATTTGTACGGCACGAGGTTATGTTATGTTTTCGCCAACCAAGACGGGACAAGACCCATTTTATGTTGGATATTGTACCGGGTGCAAGGCTGGTTTTACGCTAACTGATACAACAATAGACGCCAGTGCGTATGGTTGTGGCACAATTACATATCAAACTTGTGGTAGTAGCGTCATTGGACCTGTAAACCCGACTGGGTGTACCAGTGATAGTGACTGTGGCGAAAATACGACCTCCAGTCCGGCACAGGGGTATGTAAAGTCAGTAACACATACCTGTAATACAGCAACAGGTCTGTGCAGTACAAGTACTACATATAAGTGTGATTATCAGTATTATGGTACTGCTACGTGTTCTGATAGAGTGTCTGTGGGATGCAGTGGTTGCACAGCGTGTCCCGATGATAGCGAGGGGAGACGCGGTGAATTGGGGGCCGGCAATGGAAACAATGAAAACGATTGTTTCCTTAAACCTGCCCGAGCTTTTAATGATACTTCTGGTACATATAGGCACGCTGGTGTCTGCAACTTCAAGGGCTGCAGTAGTAATACCGTGACCGGCCTATGCTCCGAAACCAGTGGGACAGTAAATACCCAGGGTACCCCCAGTTCGACCGAGGGTTATTATTGTTGGTGCTGTACGGGTGGAAAATGCGCGTATTTGGAAACGTTTTATTATTGGAGCTCCACCGACGCAACAATGATTGCAAACTGCAACAACAATTGTGCCAGTGACTGTTCATCAAATTTTCGAATTGGAACCGGGCTATATAACGCATTAGAGTGTAATGTTATCAACCCGTTGTTATAAAAATCCCCCCCAAATGGGGGATTTTATTTACGATAAATCTTGCCTTGGGTTTTAAATGGGGCTATCATTGGACCGATGTTAAATTCAGGTAAGGAAGAAAGTATGTCTAAATTGATTGTTGATGGAAACTGGGCGGCGGCCGATGTCGCGTACAGATGTGTTGATTTCGCGGCAATTTATCCAATCACCCCCAGCAGTACTATGGGCGAATTGGCCGATGAATGGTCGTTTCAGCATAAAAAGAATATTTGGGGTGCAATCCCACAAATTATCGAAATGCAATCCGAAGCGGGTGCCGCCGGTGCTATGCACGGTGCGTTGCAGATGGGGTCGTTGGCCACGACGTTTACCGCGTCCCAGGGATTGTTACTGATGATTCCGAATATGTATAAAATTGCCGGTGAACAGACGCCGTTTGTTATGCACGTGGCGGCACGCGCGTTGGCGACACACGCACTGTCTATCTTTGGTGATCACAGTGATGTTATGTCTGTGCGGTCGACGGGGTTTGCGATGCTGTCGTCGCATAATGTTCAACAGGCGCACGATATGGCGGCAATCGCGCACGCGGCAACATTGCGGTCGCGCGTGCCGTTCTTGCATTTCTTTGATGGGTTCCGCACCAGTCACGAAGAATCCCGCCTGACACGTATTGACGACGATGTGTTGCGTAAAATGATTCCGGATTCGTTGGTGTTGGCAAACCGTTCCCGTGGTATGACCCCGGACAAGCCAACCATTCGTGGTACGGCGCAAAATCCAGACGTCTATTTCCAGGGACGCGAGGCGGCAAATCCGCTTTATAACAAAACCCCTGAGATTGTTCAGGAATGTATGGATGAATTTGGGAAATTGACCGGGCGTAACTATAAATTGGTGGAATATGTTGGTGATGAAAACGCCGAACACGTAATCGTCGCAATGGGCAGTGCGTGCGAGACAATTGAAGAAACACTGGCGCATTTGCCGGCGGGATTAGGATTGGTCAAGGTGCATTTGTATCGCCCGTTCCCGGTTGATGCGTTGCGGGGGGCATTGCCAAAATCTGTCAAGAATATTGCGGTTTTGGACCGTACAAAGGAACCGGGGGCATTGGGCGAACCACTGTATTTAGATGTGAAATCTGTGGTGGGTGATGCGGCAAATGTCTTTGGTGGGCGTTATGGCCTGGGGTCCAAAGAATTCAAGCCACGTGATGTCAAGGCGATTTATGAAAATATGATGCGTGGTGAATTAAAGCATAACTTTACCGTTGGAATTGATGATGATTTAACGGGCCTGTCGTTAAAGACGGATCCGGCGTTCTCGGTCGAAGATCCAAATTTCAAAACCGCCATATTATATGGTATCGGCAGTGACGGTACCGTCGGCGCGGTGAAAAATATCGTTAAAATTGTTGGGGAAAATTCTGATTTATATCCCCAGTCTTATGCGGTGTATGATTCTAAAAAATCCGGCGGATTGACCGCGTCGCATATCAGATTTTCAGATGCGCCAATCAAAAGCCAATATTTGGTAGAGGTGGCTGATTTTATCAGTGTTTCAAACTTTATGATTGCACAGCGTTTTGATGTATTCCGTGGTCTGCGCGCGGGTGGTACGGTAATGATTAACACATCAATGGCGCCGGATGTGGCGTTTGCAAACCTGCCGCGTGATGTCCAAGAACATCTGATGCGGATTCGTGCGCGTGTGTTCTTCTTGGATGCGAATACGGCGGCGGCGGAATTGGGCCTGGGGAATCGTATTAACACGTTTATTATGCTGAATTTCTTTAATTTAACACGTGTTATTGATCCGGCGGTTGCCGCACAAAGCGCCAAGGTTGCAATTGAAAAAACATACAAGAAAAAGGGTATGGAAATTGTAGAGGCAAACTGGGCCGCGGTGGACAAGGCCGCAGAATATCTGCGTGAATATCAGTTGCCGTCTTCGGTATCTAATTTCGCACCGGACTTTGTGCCGGCAATGACGCTGGATACGCCGGCGGAAATTGCCGGCACCTTGGGTGAAATGGCGGCACAACGTGGTGATGCAATACCCGTGTCGCGGTTCCGTGTTGATGGTGAATTTGGTGGTGGGCAATATCCGGTTGGTACGTCAAAATATGAAAAGCGTGCCGTGTCGCCACGTGTTGCAACGGTGGATTTGGAAAAATGTATCCAGTGTGGAAAGTGTTCTATGCTGTGTCCACACGCGGCAATTCGTATCAAGGTTATGACAGAAGAGCAGGCCGAACAAGCACGCAGCCAGGGTGTAATCGTTGTCCCAATGAAGACACCAGAACTGGGGGCGAATATGTATTATACATTGAATATTTCGCCGGCGGATTGTACGGGGTGCAATGTTTGTGTTAAAAACTGTCCGGTCAAGGCGTTATCTATGGCGAATGCGGCGGATGTTATGGAAAAAAATCAGGCGGCGTTTAATGCAGCGGAAAAGTTGCCAGATGTGGAACGCGAAAAATTAAATCTGAATATTCCAAAACACGTTGAATTGTTGCCACATTATTTTGAATTCCCGGGGGCGTGTGCTGGATGTGGCGAAACACCATATGTTAAAATGCTGGCGCATTTATTCGGGGACAGAATGGTTGTTGCAAATGCGACGGGGTGTTCATCTATTTATGGGGCGAATTTGCCGACAACGCCGTGGACCAAAGACCGCAATGGTCGTGGGCCGGCGTGGTCTAATTCGTTGTTCGAAGATAATGCAGAATATGGTTTGGGAATGCGTTTGGCCCTGAATCAGAAACGCGAAAATCTGAAATCATTATTGTTCGAGGTTGGAATTGAAAACGTCGAAGAAATATTTGATGAAACAGATCCGACCAAACAGCGCGAGATAGAGGAACAATTGCGTGCAAAATTGGCCACTGTATCGGGTGAACGTGCGCGCCTGGCGGAAAGTTTAATTGGCGAAATCGTTGACAAGTCTGTCTGGATTATCGGTGGTGACGGATGGGCGTATGATATTGGTTATGGTGGCGTTGATCATATCCTGCACAGTGGTGAAAATGTAAATATACTGGTTCTGGATACCGAGGGTTATTCGAACACTGGTGGGCAACAGTCTAAATCTACGCCATTTGGTGCCAGTATGAAGTTCGCCATTGGTGGTAAAGACCACGCCAAGAAAGATTTGGGCTTAATCGCAATGATGTCGGGCGCATATGTCGCACAAATTGCGATGGGTGCAAACCAGGCCCAGGCAATCCGCGCATTCCGCGAGGCAGAATCTTTTAACGGTCCATCAATCATATTGGCGTATGCGCCGTGTATTGCGCACGGATTTGCCCTGCAAAACGGGGTTGAACACCAGACCCAGATGGTACAAACGGGGGCGTGGCCGTTGTTCCGATTCGATCCGCGCTTGATTGCAGATGGACACAATCCATTGACGATGGATTCGTCGGTTGATAATCCATTGCCATTGGAAGAGTTCTTGAAAACAGAGTCCCGATTCGCGGCGGCGCGCGCGGCAAATCCACAATTTAATAAACTTGTTGATTTGGCCAAGGCAAATAATGCTTATAAAAGCGAACTGAAAAAGCATATTGCGGATTTTGCAATGATTAACAAGCCGTGTATCAAAGAAAATGGAGAAGGGTAATGAAAGCGCAAAGATTCTTTTGTAAAATCGCGTTGGCGTTGATTTGTTGTGTTGCCATAGCGGCGTGCACATTCCAGACCAAACACCGTGGCTATGTTTTCCCGGAAAATCTGGATGCGGTCGTGGCGGATATTAAAACAACAGACCAATTACAAGAAAAAATTGGTGCCCCCCAGGTGAAAACTATTCACGGCGATACAGTCTGGATTTATTTTGGTGCCGACGAGAATTATCGTGGCCCATTGAAACAGACGTACACAAATGAAACGGTTCTGTTGGCCTGGGTCAAGGGAAAGCGTGTCGTAAAGACGGCAATCTTGCACGATGCGGACTTGCCAGATGTTGTTATCGCAGAAGGCGAAACCCAGATTCCAGCGGCGATTGAACTGAATGCAATCGAAGAATTGTTTAACAATATCGGGCGTTTCAGTCCGGCGGGCCTGGGGCAATAAAATATATATTTGTAAAACATTGAAAAAAAGTGTAAAATGTTTGATATGAAGAGAATGTTTTTACTGATTTTATGTTTGTTTACCGTTGATGCGTTCGCGGCGGAATTTACGTGTGGGCCGGGTTATGTCTTGGCATCTCATAAAAAAATAGATGGTCTGGATGCGGCCGAATGCCAGAAATTATGGTGCGTTGATTTGGAAACGGGTAAACCAATGGGGCGGGGCGACACCCCAAACAGTGGGTACAAGGCAACGTCCGTGGCGTATGAATTAGAGGTTGGCGGAAAATCTGTGACCTGTTGGGGTGAACGAAAGTGGTGCGCGGGTCAGGTGCCGGGTACCTGGGATGCGGAACACGGAATCTATGTGCGTGGCACGTATAACCCAGAAAGCGCATATCAATCATATCAAAAGGGGTCTTGTTTTACGTGGCGTGTGGAAGAGCATACGTGCCCCGCGGGACAGACGGCGTTCTTGGGCGCGGATGGCGTTTGGGATTGCCGTGAAGAGAAAAAGACCGTGGAACAGGTTCGTGGTTCTGCAATACGTCGTACCAGTGCACCGCGACGTATAATAAGATAATTGTGATAAAATGCCCCTTTTGGGGGCTTTTTATTTATTTTTTGTTTCAGTTATTTGTTTTTTGGCTTTTTTATGATATAATGTCCGAGACAGAGAGAATGGCAAAACCGATAAAGAGTGTAAAAATGCCAAGTAAAAAGTTAGATTTCAAAGCCGGACAGTATGTTGTTTACCCAACCCAGGGTGTTGGAAAATTAGTGCGTGTAGAAGAACAAACAATCGCCGGTCAAAAAATAAAAATGATGGTAATCGATTTTGAACGTAATCATATGACGTTGCGTGTGCCACTGGAACGGGCCGAGATTTCGGGCTTGCGTCCATTATCATCTGCAAAACAAATGGACGAAGCCATCGCGTCCGCCAAAGGCAAAGCCGGCGCAAAACGTATGATTTGGGCACGACGTGCCGCCCAGTACGAAGAAAATATTAACTCGGGTGATCCAATGAAATTGGCCGAGGTTGTACGTGATCTGCAACGACGCAGTGCGGCGGATACGATGACGTTTTCCGCACGTCAGTTATATTTGCGCGCCCTGGAACGTATGGCCCAGGAATTTGCCGTTTTGCATAAAATGGATTTGGATGCGGCATCTGATAAGATTGAAGATATCTTGGGCATTCCAAAGGAAATTGATCTGAACGCGGTTGAGGTTGATGAAGAAGATATAGAAGAAGATAATTAAAAATCCCCCGAATGGGGGATTTTTTAGTGGTGAGTGTCGGATACTATTAATCACTTAGATAAACTTTTATTTATCATTGCAATTGCGCAAATGGAAACAATCGGTTATAATACGTGTGTTATGGCGGTTTGCCATAATGGGGTGTAGTAACCCGTGCTCTAAGCGTTTGGAAGCGAAATCCGGCGCGCCGATGGCGTGTTTTTTCGTATCTGAACCCGAACGTTAAATAAAAAAACTCCTGAATCTTACTGGTCAGGAGGGTTGCGAATATATTGAATAAGCACACAATACTTAGAGATTGTTACTAACCTCCTGACCACTTCGTTTTGCGCGGTGGTTTTTGTTTTTTCGCGAAAAACAAGAAAAGGAGTAAACAAATGAAAAAACTTTTAACATTAACCGCGGTCGGTGCAATAATGGCCGCGTCTGCGAATGCCGCAACCCAATGCGTAAAAAATGTTACAAATCAAACTAGTTGTAGCGGGGGAACGGACTATAACGATTCTGATTGGACCATAAAGTGTGGTACAGATACGTATCGCGGTACTTATTTTTGTTCGAAACAAGGGGGTGATTATACAGGAGAGACGGCAGAAAATTTGCAACAAGATGACGGTGATAACCCTGTTGGGTATTGTTGGTGTCGTTTGCTGACTCCGGCAGTGTCTAAATGGGTGTTTACGGGGTGGAATTATGGGCAATATTGTAGCGGAAATTGTGCCTTTCGTTGTGTGGATTTTGAAGGATTAGCCGGTACTAGTGCAGATTATGCGCAATATGGTTTAGTGTATATGTTAGATAACTTATTATCGTATTAGGGGTGTTGTGATGAAAAAAATAGCAATTATAATTGCGTTTATACCTATGTGTGCATACGCTGCGGCGCCGTCGACATCGTGTCCGTCGGGGTATGTCGCGGTTACGCGTTCTGATTTTATTTTATCGGATGCCTGTTCTGCTGGCTATGTTTCGACCGGTACACTAACATCGTGTTTGACCAATGCGACAAATGGGTGTTGGATGTATGTTCCCGCCGGTATGAGTTTTACAGACGAAAAAGGAACGTATGAATATACCGCATCGTGTCCGCTGACCTAAAAAATCGTCGGATACCCACCCACGTAAACAGTTGTTTGCGTGGGGGGCGGGGTTATTTTTTTGTGCCAATAACCAGGGCATAAAACCATCCAACAATTGACCAACCGAATAACCACGACCCCAGGCGTACCAGACACATATCTTGTTTGCTTTTGTCGGTTTGGCGGGCAAACCACGCGGGGGCGCATACAATACCAATAAATATGGATATTGCCACCATATATTTAATAATTAAAACAATTATCGCCGTGTTTATCATTGTCGTTCTATAAAGAAATGGGGGATACGCTTTTGCGTGTCCCCCCCATACATTTGTCGGCTTGATTATATACCATATTTTGCCGATTTGTCCAGTTCTTCTTCGATGCGAATTAACTGGTTATATTTTGCCATACGGTCTGTGCGTGACATAGAACCCGTTTTGATTTGGCCGGCGTTTGTGGCCACCGCCAGATCCGCAATCGTGGTGTCTTCGGTTTCGCCACTGCGATGGGAAATCACAACGCCGTAATTGGCGTCTTGGGCCATTTTTATTGCGCGCAAGGTTTCGGTTAATGTTCCAATCTGGTTTACCTTTATCAATATGGCATTTGCAACGCCGTTTTCAATACCACGGGCCAGGCGTGTGGGATTGGTTACGAATAAATCGTCTCCGACCAACTGGCACTGGGTGCCAATGCGTTCGGTTAATGTGCGCCACGCCGTCCAATCTTCTTCGGCCAGGGCATCTTCGATTGAAATAATTGGGTAATCATTAATCAGTGTTTCATAAAACGCAATCATTTCATCAGATGTTAATTTTTTCCCTTCGAAATGATACAGGCCATCGTGATAAAATTCAGATGATGCAACGTCCAGACCGATAGAAATTTGTTCGCCCGGGATATAGCCCGCCGCACGGATGGCGGTAACAATTTTTTCAAGTGCTTCGTCACAAGAATTAAGATTTGGGGCAAAGCCGCCTTCGTCGCCAACATTGGTTGACATACCGTCTTGCTTTAAAATCTTTTTAAGGTGATGAAATACCTCGGCCCCCATACGGATGGCTTCGACCTCGTCGTGGGCGCCATTGGGGATAATCATAAATTCCTGGGCGTCCAAGCCGTTGTCTGCGTGCGCACCGCCGTTTATGATGTTCATCATTGGTATGGGCAGGATACACGGGTTCGGGTTGCCGTAGATTTCAGCAATGTATTTGTACAGTGGAATCTGCTTTTGATTTGCAACCGCGTGTGTAACCGCCATCGAGACAGCCAATATTGCGTTTGCCCCCAGTTTTTCTTTGTTTGGTGTTCCGTCTAATGCCAACATTGCTTCATCAATTGCGGTTTGATTGGTTGCATCCATACCAATAATTGCCGGCGCAATGATTTCATTTACGTTTTTGACCGCGGTCAAGACCCCTTTGCCCATATATGCGGCGCCTCCGTCACGCAGTTCCAAGGCCTCGAATGTGCCGGTTGATGCGCCCGATGGTACCGCCGCGCGACCACGTGCACCCCCCGACAGGATAATATCACATTCGACCGTCGGGTTGCCACGACTGTCCATAATCTGACGTGCGTGTACCATTTTAACTAAATACATATTTTTTCTCCTTTATTATGTGCAGTTTAATGTTGCCTTGATTTCTAGATTTGTGCAATAATATAATCATAAATATACGGGAAAAAGAAATAGAAAAATAATATGTTAAAGAAATTACTTGCTTTTATATGCGGTTTTGTGCCGTTTGGCGCATTTGCTGCGACGGAAAATATACCGGTAACGGATGTGCCAAATGTTAATGCCACAACGGTGACGGTATCAGAGGACGAGATTAAGGCGGTACAGTCTGGTAATGCGTTGCAGATATATGGGGCCGGCTTGACCGATGGTGTGGCTTTGGATGTGGCGGGTGATATGCGTGTGTTTGTGACGCCAATCCCACAGCAGGCCGGCGGAACATTGTTTATCAGTGATGCGGTATCTGATA
The DNA here is from genome assembly GCA_015062485.1 of Alphaproteobacteria bacterium. Taxonomy (GTDB): domain Bacteria; phylum Pseudomonadota; class Alphaproteobacteria; order Rs-D84; family Rs-D84; genus Enterousia. The sequence goes on along the minus strand of SUUO01000003.1, from coordinate 82,366 downwards.
CGTTTTCGTTACAGGCTGATGGTGATGTTGATATTGGTGGCACATTGACGATTGCGGGTGGGCGTACGTTTAATATTTCAAACTATACAGATGATGCGACATTTGATGTATCGGTGTCTACAATTAACAATACGGGTACATTTAACGTAACGGATGTTAATAATTTTGTTGTGGGAACAACAAATACGGATGGTGAATTCCTGGCGGGGGCAATTGATACGTCGGGTGCGTTGTCTGTACAGGCAAATAATATTAATGTTGGGGCGGTTACGGTAGATACGGGCAGTGCCGTTGTGCTGAATGCGACGAATACATTGAATATTGCACAGTTGAATAATATCTGGGGCGGGGGCGCAGAAATCGATATTGCCGCAACAAATATTAAGGTTGGAGATATATCTCATACTGGGGCGGGTACACTTGATATTGGTGTTGCCGGCAACTTGAACGCGACGGGGAATGTTGAAAATTCTGGTAACTTGATGAGGATTAATGCATCGGATGCGGATATTGTTGTTGATGGCACAATGAAAAATGATGCCGGTCAGATGGTCGTTAATGCCAATTCATTGACGGTTAATGGTGGGGATGCGAATAATGCGTCGTTTGTAAATGGGGGGATTTTAACAATTGATGTGGCGGGTGAAACGAACCTGGCAAATGGATTTAATCTGGTGGTGGATAGCGAAGATGACTGGGGCAATGCGTTCTCGTTAACGACGGGAAGCTTGGTTCTGGGCGGGAATACATCGGCATTCTTTGCGAATAATCTAAATAACTTTGATGTAGTTGTTGATAGTTCGGCGTTTTCAACGGGTGATGTTAGCAATGGTACATTAAACGCAAATGCGAATATGTATTTGGCGGCGAATGGGTTGACGGTTGGAAATGTAAAAAATAATGCCGGTACAATGCGGTTGGAGGCATTGGGGGCCACAACTAATTTGGTCGCAAGTGGTGTGGTCGATGCGGCGAGTGCAACGACAAATTTAATTGCATCGGGTGCGGTTAATGTTGAGGGTAATGTTGTGGCAAGCGGTACAATGACATTACAGGGGCAACAGGTTGCTGTCGGTGGTATTGTTGGAAATGGTGGAACATTGGATGTCTTGGCCACCAGTGGTACAACGGGCCTGGTGACGGTTAATGGCGATATTACTGATGGAAATAATCAGAATATCATCAGTGATATAGACATATCGGGCCGTCAGATAAATATTGTTGGCAATGTTACAAATAATTATAGTGATTTAACAATCGATGGTTCTGATTTTCAGGGCAGTTCTATTAAACTGGGCGGTGTGAATGTTGCCGGGGGTACGGCGTATCTGAATGGCTTGTTGGGAATTGATATCGCACAGAGTATGGTTGATGAAAATACATTTGGTACGGGTACATTAAATGTTACCGGTGGTGTTTTAAATATTGGTTCTGGTACGCACAGTTTGACAGTTGGTGGACCGGCCGATAATAACGGATATGTGATGAATGTGGGCGGTGATGTTGTGGCAAACGCCACAGGTGCGACCACCGGTGATGGGGATATTTATGTAACGGCATATGGACCGATGGGCTTCCAATTTGATGTAAATGGTGCGGTAAATGTTGGTGGTGATGTTTTGGCAACCACCGCGGGGACAACGGCGCGTACGTTGAATTTTATGGCAACATCATTCAATATTGGTGGTGATGTTACGGCGACTGGCGCGGCCAATCGCATTGTTTTTCAGGGGCGGCCGCTTCCAACGCCATTGTCCCTTGTCAATGATGCGGCGGGAACGGCCGATTTGACAATTGGTGGGGATTTGTTGGCGTCGGAAGGTGGTACTGTTGAAATTCACAGTACGGATGTGTCGGTGGATTCCCTGACCGAGGATAATGGGACAATTTATGTCTATGGTAATGATTCTAATACGGTTAATGCGGTTAATGTGGATGTTGCCACGGGTGGGGTATCGATTCAAAGTGGTATCACATTTGATGATACCGATGATGCGAATCGGGGACTGATTGTTGGTGGAACGTCTGAGTTTTCATTGGTGTCCCAGGCGACGGACAAGGATATAGATATCTTTGGTGGGATTAATTTGGGGCAAAGTAATCGTTTGAATTTGAATTCTGGACGTAATATTCAAATTACTGGGGCGGTTGCGCCAAATGGATATTTGGATATAGACGCGGTCGGTGACGTTGATATCGTTGATGATATGACTGTTGCGGGGTGGCTTGATATTAAGGCCGCCGGGATTGATTTGGCCGATGTCACAAATAATGGGTATGTTATTTTAAATTCTGGGGATGATATCAATATTGGTATTTTGAAAAATGGTGCGACCGCGTATGAATTAGATATCGATGCGGTTGGCGATGTTTATGCGACGGCGATTGAATCTGCGGGTGCATTGACGGATATAGATGCGAATCTGTTGGATGTGCAATATGGTATGGATATTACCGGTGGTACATTTAATTTAAATGCTTTGAATGGGGCAACATTTGGTGGCGCGGTTAATGTTGCGGGCGTCTTGAACCAGGGAACGGGCAAGACGGGGATGTTAAACATACTGTCGGACGAGGTTGTATTTAGTTCCACGGGATTGACCGCCGGTGGATTCGTTGCCGATTCGAATGTTGGAACGTATGATATTTCTGGGGATATTACAATTGATGGCGATATGACGGTTGGCACATCTGTATCACTGGCGACGGTTAATTTCATTGGTGAAACATTTAATAACATTAGTGGGGACGTGGATAATTTGTATACTTTCCGCAATTATGCCGCGTTCAAGTTAGACAGTTCGGATGCAGTATCATTTGATAATATTATAAACAGTGGTGCATTGGTATTGGATGCCGCGCACGGCATCACAATGGCGACACTTAGCAATAGTGGCTCTGTGTCCCTGGATTCGGGGGATGACATTGTTGATATGGCTGGATTGGTTGTGGATGGCGGCACAATTCAGTTATATGGCGCGGGCTGGACATTGGATTCTGAATTAACAACGGACGGCAATTTATATCAGAATTATACGGGAACTTTGCGTGATAATGATATCGGAATCACCGCCGATGATTATACGATTACGGCATCGAATGTTACGGTCGCGGGAATCAATCAGACATCTGGCGCTATGCAGATTTTAAGCAGTGATGTTACGGTTAATGGCGATATAAATGCGACGGATTTAACAATTGCCGCAAATCCGGATACAAATTGGTTGGATTTAGAGGTTAATGGAAATATCTCTGGCGGAACCAAGATTTGGAATCTGGAACAAATGGCGGTTGATGGTGATTATATATTTGATGCAAACAGTCAGTTATTGGCGGCGATATTACCATATAATGTAACGCCGGGCCTTAATTCGACCACGCGCAATTATTGGTCGTCGGTCAGTTTGAATAATGATGCGACATTGGGGCAAATTACAAATGCGACCGATGGTGCGGCGTTGATTCAGGTTAATGGCAAGTTTATGTCTGGGACGGAATATAGTGCGTTGGCGCTGAATTCGGATGTTTTGGCCGATGGCCAAATTGGATTGCGTTTTACGGATGTGTCCAATGTATCCGCGGAAACGGCGATATGGTTATTAAAGGCAGAGCAGGGGTTATCTGAATTTAGTGATATTGAAAAAATCCGTAATTTGAATGTGTTGTTCTGTAATGCGGGTAATACGACGTGCGTTGCGCTAAATCCGGACAATTTGGGGGCTTATATCACAACGCGTGATACAGATAACAGTGGTGCCGCAGACAGCCTTTACGTCGTGTTTGATCCGCGCTTTGGTGGGCCGGTTTTGATTGAAGATAATCGGATTCAGCCAATTGTCGCACGCCAGCCAGAATACACCGCGGGCGAATATGTCGCCGCCGGTGCACTGGATAACCTTATCGCGGGGCAGTTGTTGAATATGGGATTCTTTAATAAATCACCAATAGAAGTTATACCGGCGATTTTTGAGGGTACAAATGTTGAAACGCTGATGACGGAACTTTACAACCGTATGGAACATTACGTTGAAACGGCAAATGGTGCTGCGTTTGTGCCGTTCAGTCGCCTGGTTCAGCCACGTGAAATTGAACAAATTGCGGGCGCAATCGCGTTGAATGAACATACATCGTTCCGTAATTTCGAAGACAGAATGTTTGATGAATTTATCTGGAATCGTAACCGGAATTTAAAGAAAGCCTGGGCGGATTTTGATTTCGGTATGTTTAGCCAGAATGTCACCGATGACAAGCGTGTGTATGGTAATCGCTTTGAATTGTCGGGTGGTTTTGATTGGCAGTCATCTGATACATTGATTCTGGGGCTGACGGGACGTGTGTCGCATATGTCATCAGATAACGCGGATGATATGGATTTGGGCTATTTACCGGGCCAGAATATTGTCGGCAATGTATCTGTGGATGTGGCGGATACGAATGTTGGCCTGGGGGCATATTTGATGAAGACGTTGGGGCATAAGTTCCGCCTGTATGGTAATGCGTTTATGGATATGCACTTTATTGATACAACGCGCCATATGACATTTATGGATACGATTGATGGAACGGGTACTGCGTTTGCATTGACGACGGAATGGGGCCTGATGCACGATTGGTTAAATCAGTATGTCGTTGGTAACTTGTATGCGCGCGCGGGTTATAACTTTGGCTTTGATGTGACGGAAAAGGCCGCCGGTGAAAATTATATGGATTTTGAATCCGATGGATATTTGATGTTGACGCCGGGGTATTCTTTGACCGCCCAGAAACGTATTTATCCGTCGGCTTGGTTCCAGATTAGACCATATGCGACAATTGGTGTTGAATATGATGTGTTGGGTGCGCCAGATTTTGCGAAATATAAATTTGCATCGGCCAACGTGTTCAGCGAATATGACATAGAAATCGATCCATTGTGGGCAAATATTGGTGGTGGATTTGAATTCTTGTCTGCAAATGGCCTGCAATTTGGTATTGATTACAGATATCAGTACAATAATGATATGCAGTTGCATAATATCAAGGTTTCTGGATCGTATAGGTTCTAAAAAAATCCCGCCATCCGGCGGGTTTTTTAGTGATTAGTGTAAGTGGTTAGTGTAGAGTAGAAGCACTAGGATAAACTTTTATTTCTATAAGTATTTGCGCAAATGGAAACAATCGGTTATAATTAGTATGTTATGGTGGTTTTGCCATAATGGGGTGTCAGAACCCGTGCAAGAAGCGTTTGGAATCGAAATCCGGCACGCCGGTGGCGTGTTTTTTCGTGTACTTTCCAAACGATAAATAAAAACTCCTGAACACATAGGTGTCAGGAGGGTTGCGAATATATTGAATAAGCACACAATTCTTCTTGATTGTTCTGAACCTCCTGACCACTTCGTTTATGCGCGGTGGTTTTGTTTTTTATAACAAACAGGAGAAAGACAAAAATGAAAAAGATTTGTTTTACGGTTTTATTATTATTTGCTTTTACCGCACCAGGATATGCCGAAATATGTGGTGTTGGTTATTATGTTACGTCGTCTGGTGTGTGTGAGCCGTGTCCGGGACATACGTATAATGATGTGCCTGATGCAACAGAATGCAAGCCGTGTCCCGAGGATAATACGCAATATCAAGATTCTTGTGATGTTGATTATGGGCAATTCGCGTGTGATGTCTTTGTGAATAATGGGCTAACAAGTTTGGAACAGTGTCAAGATCTTACTTTGTCTCGTTATTTTTATGACGAGAAAGGAAACTATTATGTTGTTACGTATTTTGATACTAATGGCCAGATTATTGGTTTTAGAGCAATGGGGGAATGTAATGAAGGTTATGTGCTTGTACGGATCCCCGCGACAGAGGATGAATTTGAAAACGGAATGTGGTTTGAAACAATGGACGAAGCATTGAATGTTTGTGCAGATTTTTCAGGAGGTCTGCCAGATGGTTATATTTATATGTATGGGATTGTGGTGCCGTGCGACGAGCTTCATCCAATTTTGATACATTCTGATGGTGCGCGCACAGAGATAAGCGATTGTTATGGATATTCTAATTCTGGATATTATGTAACTATTGATACGAATACGGGGGAACTATTGGAAGAGCAATGTGTACCTGGTGATTATTGCCCAGGTGGAATCAAAGTTAGGGTGGATGTGGAAACGATGACTGTTTCTGGTGGTAATATGGCGTGCAATGCATTACCGGGTGATCACGATGTTTCGCCGGAAAATGCGACCAGTGCACCCGGTGCAATAAATCCAACCGATTGTTATGTTGATGTTGGCGGTGGGGAATCTGGTACATTTAAAGATGAATATGGTACATATATATCGGGCGGTGGAATGTGTCATTACACTATTGATTAAAAAATCCCCCAAATGGGGGATTTTTTTGTTTAAGTTATCAAAACTTAAAATGGAATATCGTCGCCGATGTCGGCCACAGAGATTTCTTCGCGTGGGGCCGGGGCCGCGGGGGCGCCGCCACCAAAGTCACCGTCACCCATTGCCTTGGCACCCGACAGGATTACCATTTGACCCGCGAATGGGTTCAAGACAACCTCTGTCGTGTAAACGTCAACACCCTGTTGATTTTGCCATTTGCGTGTTTTCAAGGATCCTTCCAGGTACAATTTTGTGCCTTTTTGCAACATACGTTCGGCAACCTCTACCAGATTTGGGTTAAAGATTACAACACGATGCCATTCGGTTTGTTCTTTCTGTTCGCCACTGGCGCGATCACGCCAACGTTCAGATGTGGCTAATGAAAAACTGACCACCTTTTGACCGCTGTTCATTGTGCGGACCTGGGGTTCTTGGCCGATATTGCCGACCAGGATAACTTTATTTATGCTGCCTGCCATTTTCGCTTCCTTTTTTATTTATTACTTATATGTTCTGATTTGAGCAATAATATAGGTAAAATGCAAGAAAAAAAGCAAAACTTGACTTTTTTGTCAAATTGTATTATAATAGTCGTATCAAATTAGCACGGTTCTGTGCGAAACTTTCCAAAAGGATGATTTATGCATATTAATGAGTTAAAGGCGAAATCGCCCCAGCAACTGCTGAAAATGGCAGAAGATATGGGAATTGAAAATCCAGCGCAACTGAATGTACAGCAACTGCGTTTTGCGGTTATGCGTGTGTTCGCCGCGGATAAAAAGGTGACGTTGATTGGTGATGGTGTTCTGGAACGGATGCAGGATGGATTTGGTTTCTTGCGTGCGCCGGAATCAAACTATCTGGCGGGGCCGGATGATTTGTATGTGTCGCCAAATTTAATTAAAAAATACGGCTTGAAAACCGGTGATTATGTCGAGGGGCAAATTCAAGCCCCGGCGGCGGAAACCGAACGCTATTTCGCGTTGGAAACGATTGAACGCGTTAATGGCGACAATCCTGAAAAACTGAAACATCGTGTGTCGTTTGATGATATGACGCCACTGTACCCGGACGAGAAGTTACAGATGGAGGTCCCAACCGACACAGACAAAGGACGTAATCTGTCTGCGCGTGTTATTGACCTGATTTCCCCAACGGGTAAGGGACAGCGTTCGTTAATCGTTGCACCGCCACGTACCGGTAAGACGGTTATGCTGCAAAATATTGCGCATTCTATTGCGACAAACTATCCGGATGTTAAGTTAATCGTTTTGCTGATTGATGAACGTCCCGAAGAGGTGACCGATATGCAACGCAGTGTCAAGGGAGAGGTTATTTCTTCGACATTTGATGAACCGGCGGCACGTCATATTCAGGTCGCAGAAATGGTTATTGAAAAAGCAAAACGTTTGGTAGAGGCCGGACAAGACGTTGTTATCTTGTTGGATTCTATTACACGTTTGGGTCGCGCGTATAATACCTGTGTTCCATCCAGTGGCAAGGTTTTAACCGGTGGTGTTGATGCGTACGCGTTGCAGCGTCCAAAACGTTTCTTTGGTGCGGCACGTAATATCGAGGGCGGTGGATCACTGACCATTATTGCGACGGCATTGGTTGATACGGGGTCCAAGATGGATGAAGTTATTTTCGAAGAATTCAAGGGTACCGGTAACAGTGAAATCATCTTGGACAGAAAATTGTCTGATAAACGTGTTTATCCGGCGATTGATATTACCAAGTCCGGCACACGCAAGGAAGACCTGTTGGTGGGCAAAGAACAACTGGCCAAGACATATGTGTTGCGTCGCATAATTAATCCGATGGGCACGTTAGAGGCAATGGAATTCCTGTTGGATAAATTACGTGTGACGAAAACGAATGATGATTTCTTTGCGTCTATGAATCAGTAATAAAAATCCCGCATTACGCGGGATTTTTTAGTGATTAGTGTGAGTGGCTAGTGGATAGTGTTTGTGTGTGGCAAATGCCGCACATCATAGTGCCATCACTAATCACTTACACTAACCACTAACATAAACTTTTATTTATCTAAGTATTGAACAAAGAAAAACATTCAGTTATAATATACTTGTTATGGTGGTTTGCCATAATGGGGTGTGGAAACCCGTGCAAGAAGCGTTTGGAAACGAAATCCGACGCGCCAATGGCGTGTTTTTTCGTGTGAAAACCAAATGACAAATATCTCCTGAGCATTTAGTGTCAGGGGGGCTGTGAATATATTGAATAAGCAGCACAATACTTCTTGATTGTTTCCAACCTCCTGACCACTCGTGAAAAACGCGTGGTTTTGTTTTTAACAAACAGGAGATTGAAATATGAATAAAACTTATTTCGTGGCGGGTTTTACGGCGATGATGACATTGGGATATTCAAAGTCTTTCGCGTTTGAAACAACGACGGTAAAAATTAGATGTTGGGAAGGGGACACCGCAATTTATGCTGATTCATACTGCATTAGCGCAACAAGGACAGAAGATTTTTATACGGGTACAAACGGATATATCGATTGTCTTTGTCCAGATGATCCGACAAAATTAAGAAAATCTACATGTCAATCATATTGGGCAAATGGACGGTATCTGTTTAGATGGTATCACGACTCTTGCCGGCCGTGTGATAGTGGGCAGTATAATAATGGCGGAAGTTGTTCCAGTTGCCCTGCTCAATATACTAGTGATACAGGTGCGGTCAGTGCAAACGAATGTTATAAGAAAGCAGATGTTGAGCGTTCTGATGAAACGGGAACATTTATTTTTACCGATAATTGTTATTATGATGGCGCAACATCTTCGCCCGTAGAAAATAGTTATAAGACCTACGCTGGTGAAGAGGAAGCGTCTTCAACCACAACAACAGAATAGGGGCGGATGGGATGTTTCGGTATCATAAAACGCTGGCGCCACGTGTTTGGGACAGTCCGACAAAAATAAATCCATTGGTGCGACAATCACTGATGATGATTGCGGGGGAATTTGTGCGGTATCTGGGTGATGTTGTCAAATTGCCAATTTCGCCATCTGATATTCAAGATGCGTTGGTGCATGGGTCGATAACTAACTATTATTGGGATAAATACAGTGATATTGATTTACGTATTGTTGCGGATTTGTCGCGTGTGCGCAGTATGCTGAATGGGACAGATGTTACGGTAATAACAAATTCACTAAAACATACGTGGAAACGTACGTTTTGGTTTTCGCTGTATGGTCGTAGCGTCGATTTAAGTATAGTCGATATCAATGACGGTTTTGATGAAAGATATAAATGTGTTGGGCCATCGTATTCTTTGGTGAATGATTGTTGGGTTAATACGCCTGTTCGATTAAGTGCATCGGAATTGCGTACAATACGTCGGGCGGCATATGTAAAAAAGCGCGCAATAATGCGCCAATGTTACGCTATGTTGCGCCAGAAGATGTTGCCGGAATATATAGATACGTATTTGGTAAACTTGCAAAAAATTCGTACGCAAAGTATGTATACGCAGTATAAACAGCCGATAACATCATTGTCTATGGCATTTAAAATGGTTCGTAATACTGGTATTTTGCGGCGATTGCGACGATTGTCCAAAGAACAACGCAGTAGAAAATTTCAATTAAAGTAGTGTGACTAATATGAAAACTTATTTATTTGTTTTTATGGCGGGGGTGACCGCCATATTTTTTTCTTATGTCGCGGGGGTGCGTCTGGGGCGACAGCAATGTCGTGCCGACGCGGCACAGCAAAGTGGATATGTGCAAAGTGAAACAATTAAAATCATAGGGGATGTAAATGTGGAAACTCTTAAACGTGGGGTGGCTGATATTCGTGGTGTCTTGCACGAAAAATACACCATTGCCGAATAATGCCTGTGCACCAATGGTATGTAATCCAATTTATGGGCGGGCGACGGATTGGGATGTTATCAGTGATGATTTAGCACGCAATATTTATCGGCATAATCGTACGTGTGAACAAATCAATCGTTCGCAACCATAGATATTAAATCGTGCACGATTTGTGCGGATTTTTCGTCGCCACTGGGGGCGTATTCCACAAATTCAAAGCCGTCTGCGTCACTAAATTCCGATACAAAGTATTTGGCGGCATCCAATGATATGCCGTTTGGTTCCGGTACCCAGACGTCACGAAACACGGTTGGATCGATTACATCAAAATCAAAAGATATAACAAATGGGCGTGTGCCGATTTTTCGGCGAATTTCGCGGACGGTGTCCGTCCAATCCGATTCGTTTTGTAATTCAGATGCGCTGCGAATATGTATGTTTTGGGCGCGGGCGAATTCTATTTCGGCGGGCTCGAACGCGCGTGTGCCAATGTAAAATAAGTTTTGTGGTTTTAACGCGGGCTTGTTTTTTATCAGCCCCAGCCAGCGTTCATCACCATCGCCCAATAATGCACGCACATTTGTGCCGTGTGGTGCGCCGGATGCCTGAAGCCGTGATGATTCGGGTGTATGAATATCCAGGTGCGCATCGATATAGACCAGGCACAAATCTTCATCCGGGAATCCGTCACGTATGGCCGCGAAATGTCCAAAGTTTACAGAATGATCGCCACCAATCATAATATGTCGACCGCGTGGTGTGGCGGCATAGACACGCTTGTGAATATTAAACGCATCACCGAATCGGTCCTGGGCCGCGACCGTTGGTGAAACGTTGTCGGCGGCAATCATTATCCAATCTGTGTCTGGGAACATTTGTTGAACCGCGCGTGGTGCCATTGCGGGGCCATCGTTGCGAATTGTTGCCGTTGCGCCACGGGCATATTCAACGCCCATAAATTCAATCATCATAATACTCCAATAAACTTTCGGCGGCGGTCTTGATACGTTGCAGGGATTGCTCGTATATTGCGCAATCACGTGATATTTCCGATCGGTACGCGTCACGCAAATTTGATGACATATAGTAGCAATTGTTTAAATGCTGAACACAATATTCGTGTCCCATCGTGAATGCGTTTTGACCGCGTACGGTGCTTTCCAGACCCGCCCAATCAATGTTCAAGGCGTTGTCCAGATTGGCCCAGGAATTATCACCGCCCGTATAACCGCCGACGGTATTCATCCAATATTCGTTCATTTCGGCATCAGACCATTTGTTGGTCGATTTTGCCGTTAAAATCTTGTTAATTAAATTTTGAATTTCTGGTTGGTATTTTGCATCGATTTGGGACAGTTTTGCACTGCAATAACAGCGGTTATATTCGGTATCCGCGCGTTCACAATATCGGTTCATACATTCAGTATAGTCCGCCATACAGCGCGCGGTTGATACGGGCTCTTTTGCGCTGGTCATTGTTGTTGATGATGCGTTTCGTTCGTTTGTGATAACCGGACTGGTGCGGCGATTGCCACGTGCGATTGTGGGCATTGCGCTCGTGTTTGTCGCACGCCGGGCAACCACGCGACGATTCGTTTGTTGCGTGGCGGGTTGCGCCGTGTTTGCCGTGGCTGCGCGCGCGGTTGTCTGCGCGTTGCCGCGTGGTACGACACGACGTGAGGATGTTGAATTTGATAATGGTTTGGTCTTTACCACGACGTCCATTGGGTTGGTGGATTGTGATACCGTGACACCAGGGTTCAGGTCTGTACGCATTTGATTGTTCATATATGGGTACATATAGTTATATGTGTCACGCTTGATATACTGGGACGTTGCGCGTGGTGTGGTTGATACCGCCACCGCCGATGCAGACGTGGTCGTAATTGCCAGTAATAAACCCAAAAAATGCACGTACTTGTTCATATATCTATATCATAGAAATTTTCGTAAATTCAGACAAGCACAAAATTAAATATAAAATTTGCATTTTGAAAAAATACTGTTATAATGGGACTCGTTTCGGGGTGTAGCTCAGTCTGGTAGAGTGCTTGGTTTGGGACCAAGATGTCGAAGGTTCGAATCCTTTCGCCCCGACCAGAGATAAATAAAAACACCGCATTCAATGCGGTATTTTTATTAAATGCGCTAATAAATGTGAGGTTTGTTATGAATGTCTATAAAATTATTTCTGAGAATGTAAAATCCAAGTTAATGGAAATTGATGGTTTGGCGGATTCTTTGCCAACAGACGTTGCGATTGAAACACCAAAAATCCGTGATTTTGGGGATTTTTCGACAAATGTTGCAATGATTCTGGCGCGACCATTAAAGAAGTCGCCACGTGACATCGCAGAAATGATTTTACCCAAAATTTGTGAAATTCCATTCGTAGAAAATGCAACGATTGCGGGGCCGGGCTTCATTAATATCACATTGAAGAATGATTTCTTGGTGGCCCCAGAAAAATATAACGTCGCAAGTGAAAAGGCCGCGCCCTTGACCATCGATATGGATTACGGCAGTTATAATATCGGCAAAGCCCTGCATATTGGGCATTTGCGTACGACGGTTGTTGGCGATACGTTTAATCGCATTGCGCGTGCGTTGGGGCATAAAACCAAGTCTTATAATCATATGGGCGACTGGGGGCGTCCTATGGGGCTGATTATTGCGTGGATTTTGGAGCACGGTATGCCAAAGAATGCAGATGATATTAACGTGATATATCCGGCATCGTCCGCACGCGCCAAAGAAGATAAAGAATGGCTGGAACGTGCACAGCGTGTCACGGTTGAATTGCAAAATGGTAATGCTGAATACTTGGATATTTATAATAAATTTGCGCCAATGTCTTTGTCGCAGATATCGGATATTTTGGTGCGCTTGAATATATTGCCGTTTGATGAAAACAAGGGTGAACGCCTGGTTGCGGAATATGTTCCGGCGGTTCAGAAAATATTGGATGAAAAGAACCTGATTGTGCACGACGATGGTGCCGACGTTATTCCGGTAAAATTGGATACGGATACCGCGCCAATGCCGCCGGTTATGTGGCGATCCAGCACCGGTGCCCAGACGTATGCGGCGGCGGATTTGGCGGCGATTTATTATCGTACAACGACCGACAATCCAAATGATATTGTCTATTTCACCGACAGTCGTCAGAATTTACACTTTACCCAGGTATTTCGTGCGGCAAAAATGGCGGGTATGGATTCTGCGAATTTGCAACATATTGGATTCGGTACAATAACCGGTGCCGATGGCAAGCCATTTAAAACACGTGATGGTGATGTGCCAAGTTTGGCCCAGATGATGGATATGGTTGCGGATTCTGTGCGGGCGCGCGCGACCGAATCGGGCAAAGAATTATCTGATGAAACGGTTGAAATGATTGCGTTGGCCGCGTTGAAGTTTAATGATTTGATGCACGATGTAAAATCAGACTATGTATTTGATGTTGATTCGGTCACCCAGTTCGAGGGGCGTACCGGTCCATACATTTTATACACGGCGGTGCGTTTGAATGCGGTTGCAAAAAAGGCAGCCGATATGGGCGTTGTTGCGATGGCTGATGCCGGCGCATTACAGGCCGAAGAACGCAATTTGTTATTGCGTGTGATGGATTTTGAACGTGTGCTTGAAAATGCTTTTGCGCGTCGTGCAACCGATTTGTTGGCAAACTATACATACGATTTGGCCCAGGATATAAATACATTCTATCACCATTGTCCGATTTTGCGTGATGATGTAGTGGATGGGGTAAAGGCGGCGCGTCTGCATATCGTGAATGTTGCGCGTGAAACATTGTTGCGTGCAATTGATTTGATGGGATTGCGTGTCCCAGAATCAATGTAATGCGTATAAACATAATCGTTTTAGACGGTTGTATGACCGTCTTTTTTTGTTGTAATTTTTTATCGATTTAGTTAATATAGATATAACTATACTAATTAACCGGGGTGAATTATTATGGGTTCTGGAAATTAAGAGTTGGATTTGTTTTGTCGGGCGTATATGCGTGCGTGTCCGACGGTGCCGATTAGGCACAGCCAGATGTTGGTGTTGGAAATCTTGTGCACAACGCCGGGGCCGCATACGCCGATGATGTTGGCGGATTTGGGATATGTATCGCGTGTAGTGTCGCCCGATGATGGGCGCAGTGTTATAATTTTGCCAACAAAAAGGGGGCGTAAATTATATTCGGAATACATAACGGCCAATCAGCGTTTTTTATCGGATTTATCCCAAAAAATGGGCATAAAAAAATTTGAATCTTTGATTAAATTGATTTCGTTGGCAAATAAATATCTGGCGGAATAGCCCGTTATAATTCGTTATAATTATTGTCTTTTTTCAAATGGAAATATGGTGTTGCGTATGATATATTTCTTAGCGTAGCACCGGGGGCATTATGTCTTTTAAATTTAATTTTGATAAAAAGTTATTTGTTTTGTGGTCGTGTGTGTTGTTTATATTGTTGTTGGAATGCACGATTAAGTGGATTGGGGACCTGTTCGGGCGCATCAATATGGATGAAGTGTCACTGATGTTACAGGTTGGTATGGGTGGCGTTGATGCGGAGATATTTTGGTCTTTTATTCGCAAGGTTATTTTACGTTCCGCATTGTGGTCTGTGATTTTGACGGTGGTGTGTGGTCTGCTTAGAAAATATAAAATTGTACCAATTTTGGTGTATGTTGGTTTGGTTGTTGTGTTGGGAATGCGGATTGTTGATGCAAATATACAGTTCGGCAGTTTCTTTAACACAACGGTTTCGGATTTTTATGAACGTGAATATGTCTTTCCCGAGAATACAAAGATTACATTTAAAAATAAACGCAATGTCTTGATGATTGCTTTGGAAAGTATGGAAAAACCATATGCGGATGAAAATCTGTTCGGGGCGGGTGGTTTGACACCGCATATCACGCAAATGGAACGCGATAATGTGTCGTTCGAAGATTATCGGGTGTTGTCTGGGCTGTCGCATACTATTGCCGCGATAACGGGGATGGTGACTGGGTTGCCGTTGTTCTTTTCGAGTTATAAAAGCATTGAAAAAATGCTGGGGGCCAGCGGTATTGGAAATATCTTTGTAAAGAATGGATATCAAACCTGGTCCTTTTTCCCGGCCAGTGGAAAATTTTCGCTAAAAGAAAATTTCTTGCGACGTATGGGATTTGAAAATATATTCGATGGGGTGCGGTTGCGCGCAATGTTGGATTATGAACTGGACGTTATTCCGTTCGAGGGCATAGATGATGGAACTTTGTTTGAAATGACGCGTCCAATGATTGCGGATATTATAAAATCTGGTCAACCTTATTTTATCTTTATGGAAACGATAAATACGCATTGCAAGGGGTACTATACCCAGTATTGTCGTGATTTGGGCTTTAAACAGGAAAATATGGAAGATATCGCCAAATGCGAGGATAAAATTATCGCAGATTTTGTTAAATGGTTTCGTGCCCAAGATCCAACCGCGGTTGTTATCCTGGTAAACGATCATATGCAGCATTCGGGGGATATTATGAAAAAATTAAGTCCATTGGGGTCGCGTGCGCTGAATAATGTATTTATCAATGCAGACGATGTGTTCCGGGGTGTTGATAAAAATCGTCCAGTGGCGGCATTTGATTTCTTTCCAACGGTCATAGAGGCCGCCGGTGGTATTGTTCCGGGATGCCGGTTGGGCCTGGGGACGGCGATGAGTGCGCGTTGTGCGGGGGTTAAAACCCTGCGCGAGAAGTATGGCGATATGTCATTGCAGGAATTGATGGAACAGAAAAATGATTTGTATTACAAACTGTCAGTTGGGGGTGAGACAAATGACGAATAAAAAAAAGGGCTTGAATCGAATTATGGCCGCATTTAAAAATTCGTGGAATGGATTACGGGCGGTCGCCCGAAACGAGGCCGCATTCCGCCAGGAATTGTTTGTATGCCTAATTGGTGTGGTTGTGATGTTTGTGGCAAATCTGTCAATGGTGGAACGGATTGTGTTGGCGGTGTCAATGGTGTGTGTGCTGGTTGTGGAATTGATTAATACTGCGATTGAAAATATCGTTGACAGAATAGGGCCCGAATATCACGAATTGTCCGGTCGCGCCAAAGATATTGGCAGTGCGATTGTATTATTAACCATTATCACGGTTGTGTGTGTGTGGTTGTTTGTGTTCTTTGGCCGGTGGGAATAATAGTCCCTTGGATATTTAGGATGTTTGTTGTATAATCACCCATATATAAACAATAGGGGGGATTTTATGGTAAAAAGTAAAAACACAGTATCAAAAAATACGAAAAAAATGACGCGTGGCAATGCGCGTGATGCGATCGCCGCATCGGTTGAAAGATTATATAATAAAAGCGCGCCCTTGCTGTTGGGCGAGGCTTTATTACTGGGGATAATTGCGCTGTTTATGGCTTTTAAACCGTTGGCGGTTTTGACGACTTTGATGTTTGTGCTGGGGTGTGGCTTGATATTGTTTGGTCTTTATCGTGCCATTGCCGGTTTTGTTGTGGCGCGCCCATATGGTGGTGGCTGGGTTGATGTTATTTTTGGATTGGCGAATGTTGTGTTGGGGGTGTTGTTCCTGGTTTATCCGGCGGGGTCAATGATTGCGTTGTTGTATGTGTTCTTGGTCTTGTTCTTGTTCAAGGCACTGCGTGCATTGATTTTTGCAATAAATATGGCGCGTGCGCGTTTTGGACATTGGGTTTTTGATTTGATTGTGGCGTTGGCGTTATGTGCGCTGGCGATTGCGTTGCTGTTCTGGCCGATGGCGGGTGCGGTCGCAGTTGTGTATTGGTTGGCGATAACAATGCTGTTTTATGCGGCGGCGGACGTCTATATGTTTATAGAACTGCGCCAGTTAAAGAAAGCCGTTGATGATTAAAATAACACCGCCCCATCGGGGCGGTTTTGATATTTTCTTATGGGATTTTGGGAAATTATTTATTCTGTGGGAACATTTGTTCAAATCTGTTAATTATGTCGCCCATTGCAAAACTTACATAATGCCTGGCGCGATTTATAAATTCCTGTGGAACACCATAATACGCATCAGCAATACTGCCCGCAATTGCGGCGATTGTATCACTGTCACCACCGATTGAAATTGCGTTGCGAATGGCATCTTCAAATGACTGAGATTCCAGAAAACTTGCAATTGCTTGTGGAACGCTGCCTTGGCACGAAACGTCTGTTTGATAATATTCACGCAAATCGTCTATTTCAAAATCTATTTTGTAAAAATTATCGGTTATATATTGGCGTATATCATCTTTGCCGGCACCAGTACGTGCCATAAATATGGCCGATGCCACCGCTTGTGCACCGCGTATTCCTTCTGGGTGATTGTGTGATACTGCTGTAACGGCATATGCCATTTCTTTGGCTTCAACAAGTGTTTCTGCTGCAAATCCACAGGCACTAACACGCATTGCTGCACCGTTCCCCATACTATTATATGGCGCGGGATTGTCGGACCAAATCCAATCTATAAAGTTTCCGCCGTATCCACGATGTTGATACATACGTCCAAACCACTGCATTAATTTAATCGCTTCTGTGGATAAATCTGCGCCATTAGATTTATGTTCCATAACGGCACGTGCAACTGCGACGGTCATTACACTGTCGTCTGTGAATCTGCAGTCGCCGTGAAATAATGCGAATTGTTTGCTTCGCATATCTTTGCCTTCAAATCTGGACCCGGCAATATCGCCAATAATTGCGCCCCACATAATAAACTCCTTTTATGGTCAATTTATCATCGATATAACTGTTGTCAATGTAATTAATTTTTTTTATTGTCCCACGGTATAAATATGGATTTTTTTGTGTCACTTAAAATACTTCGGAAGCTACACTCATTGGGGTGTAATCTGGCGATTCTTCAATCGGTGCCACACAATTGTTGCCATCAAAACGATAATCTATAACTGTGTGGTTGTGAATTGTAAATGTTGTTTCGCACCATAGTTGCAAAGTTGTGGGCGATGTGCCTCCAACTGCTGTTGTGTGTGCTGAATATCCTGTAAAAGTTGTATGATATGATGGAGATGTGCCAGGAAGCGATACGATTCTTGAATCGCTGAATGTTATGTATTTTATATCTTCAATATCATACGTCCTTATAGGTGTCCCCCAACCCTGAATAAGAGCATATTCGGGTGCGCCTAGCCACGTGCTACACATTTTGTTGTATTCTATAGCAGAGTCTACACATGCGCTCAATACGCCAATAATTATCAATAAGCCTATATGTTTTAATTTGCTCATTTTGTGTCCTTTAAGTTTTGTCTCATGTGCCCCAGTAAAAGAGCGGTTGAAATATTTATTGTTTGCCAGAATTCAGCATCTCTGTGAAGAGGGAATATGGGGTTATAGATAACAATGTATAGTCCAAGGAGTATATATTCCATAGGGTCATATATTTTATGGGCTTTCTTTGCTTTGATTGCATAGAGTATTATTGTGAAACACACTACAATTCGTAGCAGTAGGTAAAAACTGTGTGTCATTGGCAAAAACGTTGCAAGTGCTAATAACGTCCAGTTTATTGTAAATAGATATGTCATTAAGCGTCCTTATTTTTGTTTGAATCCATCAACAATATATTCAATAATTTTGGTCAGTATAAATGGTGCGATAAATGCTAGTGTTAGGTATAAAATACTGAGGTCCTGGTCCCAATCTGTGTATAATGCGACAATTGTACCAAGTACAATACTTGTAAACACACATAGTCTTCGTACACCTCGATTGCGGGGAGGTGTGCTCCTTTGCGTGCCAGTAAGTGCTAAAACAAGCGCAAAAACTGTAAATAAAGGCATAATTCCAAATATTCCACTAATAAAAGACAGTGTGTACACAGTGTGCTTGTTTTTTGTGTTACGTTTCCAGGCAATGTACATGGGTAGGTAGACGATTGCACAAATAATAAATGTTGCTAACAATGCATTTTGTGCGGACATTTTGAGTAATTCTTGGTATGTCGTTATGTCGTTTATAAATTCTGTTTGTGATGCTGCAAATACGGCAAAACCACCAAGTCCCGTAGACCAAAGCAACGTGGACAAGGGGAATTTGTCTTGGTATAGTATGTCTGATTGATTGTCGTCAAAGCATTTTGCGACAAGTTGTGGATTGCATAGGTCTGATAAAATTTGTTTGTTTGCTTCGCTTGGGCGAATTTTAGGTAATTCTGATTCGTTTAATCCAAATGGTGCAGTCATTAAAAATATATCCTTATAAAAATCACCAACGGTTAAATGTTTGTTGGCTGTTTGAAGATTCTTGATTACTTCACCCAAAATCATATTTTTTGTTATACTCCAGTCGTGTCTTCCTCCTGTTATATCGTTGAACATTTTTGCAGGTAGAAAATTATGTATGACGTGGTCAATATGTATATCGCAGTAGTATTTGATATATTTTCTGGTACTAATATCATCAATTTTTTTGCGGTGTGTGGCTAAACGCAAAAAATCAGTTAAGATTTTGTAATCTGTTTTGGTGTTATTGTCCATTGATATTTGTCTCCGTAAAAAAATAGACCGCCGTGGAATTGGCGGTCGGGTGCTTTCAAAATCATAAGACGAATGACCCTGTTGCTTTTGGGAGACCCCTATTATATAACAACAGACACCCGACCAACATAGTCAGGCAATAACGGTGCGATGCACCATAAACAGTTTTACGATGCAAACGCACCGCGTCCTATGGGGTTTGAAAGCCCCGAATCCAATTCCCATCGGATTCAATGCTTATTATACACAAAATAGTTGTGTTTTGCAAACTTTGGGCATTTTTTGTTGGGGGACTTGAATTCTGGATAAATTTAATATAAAATGTGCATCGTGCGCCCTTAGCTCAGCTGGATAGAGCATCAGATTTCTAATCTGCAGGTCACAGGTTCGAATCCTGTAGGGCGTGCCATACTTCGCAAAATGCTTCGTATGGTAAACCAGAAATTCAAATCGCCCCATTTTGGGGCGATGGTTTTATATTGTGTGCTGTGTGGTGCGTTGGGCCGCGTTCATCAGTTTTTGTTTCTGATGATGATATGATGTATTGCGCAGGTGCATCAATGATGGAAATGTCAGTAATGTTTCGCCATTTGCCATTGGTACATATCCGTTCTGTAATGGTTCGCGATTTGGCCACAGGGCGCGCGCCAGGTCTGGTTCAACAAATAGATAAACATTTGTACCGTCTGCCCAACAATAAACACCGTTGTCGTATGACAGGGTTGGGGCCTTGGTGCGTATGGCCGGTTCCAGGGCACGATGTTTATCATCATAGGTTACGTGCTTGGCAGTACGACGGCCGTTTGTGTCAAATGCGCTGATGTATGGGGTGCCGGTTTTGAATTCTACATATTGATAAATAGATGGGTTTTGTTTAACGATTTTTAAGAAAATATCTTCGTTTTTCATTAATTTTACTCCTTGAATACTTGAATGGATAGCAAATCCGGGGTTGTTTTGTCAAGGGGCGTGTGAAATCGTTCCTGTGTCGGGGTGGTGAAACACGTGGTATAATGTTCCCCAGAGTATAAAGGAGAGAAAAAAGATGAAAAAGTTTTTTCAATTTATCATCGCGATGGTTATATCTTTTATCCCGGGAATATTCGGGGTGATGTTTACACCGCATAATGGTTCGGATGCCTGGTTTAATGCATTGAATAAATCTGTGCTGACGCCGGATGGCTGGGTGTTCAGTGTGGCGTGGACGATTTTGTATGCGCTGTTGGGCTGGGCGTTGTATCTGATTATCAGCAACGAGAAAACCAGACTTAGCAAGGCGCGTGCGTACTGGCTGTTTTTGGCGCAAATGGTGTTGAATTTTGCGTGGACGTATTTGTATTTTGGTCTGCATATGGTTGGGGCGGCGTTGGTTGTTCTGATTGCGTTGATTATAATTGCAATATGGATGGCGGCCGCGTTCAAGCCAATCAGCAAACTGGCATCATATCTGGTATGGCCGTATGTGATATGGATGCTGTTCGCGACATATTTAAATGCGTCAATCTTGTTTTTGAATTAAAAAAATCCCCCGAATGTCCATCCACGCAAACTTTCGTTTGCGCGGGGCCCGGATGGGGGATTTTTATATCTTTAAAATCTTGTATTTATCATCACCAATGTTCAGGTATTTTAAGCCGATTTCAGAAACGTAATCAGGACTGTATGATTTTAATAAATCTATGTGACGGTTAATGGCGTCCAGTTTTGCGCGTTCTGTGCGCA
This sequence comes from Alphaproteobacteria bacterium, assembly GCA_015062485.1. GTDB lineage: Bacteria > Pseudomonadota > Alphaproteobacteria > Rs-D84 > Rs-D84 > Enterousia. The sequence goes on along the minus strand of SUUO01000003.1, from coordinate 60,876 downwards.
GTGTTTCCTGTTCCCCGTTCAGGCGCCATATGTTAATGACAAAATTCTGGACGTTTACATCGCCCCAGAATATACGAACGAACATAAACAGTGCAAACATACACGCCAAAACGCCAAATTTTCCGCGAATCCCGCCCGACCAGGCGCGACCAATAAATGCAAATAAATTTTTGATTTTTTCCTTCATCGGTGGCATTATATCACAAATGTTATGTGATAATCAAATTTTTGCTGCGCCACTTGCCGGGGTTACAGATCGCCCGTTTCGTCGTGTTGTGCGTGAATTTTCACCAAATGCGCCAATGGTGACCGAAATGATTTCGTGTCATTCGATTGTTGGGGCGCATAAGAATTGCCTGCGTAATTTTGATAACTATGCGGACGAGGGTTCTGTCGGTGCCCAGATATTTGGGGCGGATGTAAACCTGATGGCGGATGCGGCGCGTATTTTACAGGATGCGGGTGCTAAATGGATTGATATTAATATGGGGTGTCCCGTGCCAAAGGTTGCAACACGTGCCAATGCCGGGGCGCATTTGATGCGCGATCATAGGCAGGCCGGTAAAATAATGGCGGCGGTTGTAAATGCGGTACAAATTCCGGTGTCTATAAAAACGCGCCTGGGGTGGGATGAAGCGCATATGGATTGGCGCGATTTAATCAATATAGCGGCGGATTGTGGCGTACGGTTCGCGGCGCTGCACGGGCGAACACGTGCGCAATTATACCTGGGGGTGGCGGTGCATCCAGATGTGTCGGCGTGCCCAATTCCGATTATTGCAAATGGCGATATTAAATCGGCGGATGATTTAAAGGGGCTGGATACATTGGGTTATGCGGGGGCGATGATTGGGCGTGGTCTGATGGGACGACCGTGGATTTTAAATCAAATGATTGGTGGGCGCGATCCGGAAAATATTGGGGATGTTGTGTTGCGACATTTGGAATATGCGATTGAATACTATGGTGAAAAGACCGCTGTGCCGATGTTTCGTAAGCACGCCGCGTGGTACAGTGCGGGAATGCCAAATTCATCTGAATTCAGAATCCGTGTAAATCAAATTGATGATGCCGATGTCTTAAAGGTTGCAATTCGCGAATTTTGGGGTATGATTTAGGCGAACAATGCTATTAACGATGGGATGTTTATTATGAATGAAAATACCGAAAATGTTGATGTTGTCGAAACGCCGGCTGAATTAACCGCGGGTGAAATGTTGCGTAATGCACGTACGACTGGTCGCAGAAAGCGTGAAATTTCAACCATTGCAAAACAGTTGTGCATTCGTGAAGAATTTTTGCAAGCACTGGAAGAGGGCAACTATACATTCATCCCAGAGACGGTTTATATTCTGGGGTTTGCGCGTAATTATGCAATGGAATTGGGTTTGAATCCGGATGAAATTGTAACCAAAATTAAACAGGAAATGGGTGTTATTCCGGGTGCCTGTTCAACGTCGGGCGATAATGCAGACGAAGAGGGACCGACCTGTGCACGTCCCAGTTTAAAGGTTGAAAATCCGACCAAGGAATTCTTTGTGCGTGCGTATCAGTTTGTTTATCAACACTGGATTTGGTTTGCGGGTGCGTTGGCGGCGATTATATTGGCGATTGTTGTTGCGTCGTTACTGGGTGGTGGTAACGCAGAAGAGGTCGCGCCCGTTGTACCAGAAACCGTTGCGGTGGTTGAAAGTTCCGAGCCTGAATATAAACTGACGGTGCGTGAACGTTTTGGAACCGAGAATCGCAAGAAATCAAATGTAATTTTACAGGCAACCCAGGAATCCTGGGTCAAGGTAGAAGATGCACGTGGCAATACCGAATTTAGTCGTGTGTTGGTGACGGGCGATGTTTACTATGTGCCATTGGGGGATAAGTACAAGGCGACATTTGGTAACGCGGGCGGAATTGACGTTTGGGTTAATGGAAAATTGGCACCACGTGTGGGTGATGTCGGTGTTCGCAAAACTGGGATTATTTTGTCGCCGGAAAATCTGATGGGCAAGAAATAAGAACGTATTCCGGGGCGAAAGAAATTTCGCCCCTTTCTATTGAATTTTTGAATATTTAATCTATATTTATATCACTATGGCAAATGTAATAAAAATTCGTGGTGCACGCGAAAATAATCTTAAAAATATCGACCTGGACATACCAAAGAATAAATTGGTGGTCTTTACCGGCGTATCTGGATCTGGGAAATCGTCGCTGGCATTTAATACCATTTATGCCGAGGGCCAGCGCAGATATGTCGAATCGCTGTCGTCGTATGCACGTCAGTTCCTGGATATGCAGAAAAAGCCAGACGTTGATTTGATTGAGGGGCTGTCCCCCGCCATTTCCATTGAACAGAAAACAACGTCTAAGAATCCACGCTCTACCGTTGGTACCGTGACCGAGGTTTATGATTATCTGCGTCTGTTGTGGGCGCGTATTGGTGTGCCGCATTCACCCGTTACCGGCAAACCGATTAAGTCACAGACGGTCGCGGAAATGGTCGATTGGACAATGAAAATCCCGGCGGGTACAAAGATATTTATTATGGCGCCACTGGTACGCGAGCGTAAGGGTGAATATCGCAAAGAATTGGCGTTCTTGGTCAAGCAGGGGTATCAGCGCGCGATTATTGATGATGAATTGGTTGATTTGTCCGCGGTGCCGACATTAGATAAAAATAAAAAGCATAATATTTTCGTTATTGTTGATAGATTACAAATTCCAGATGCAGATGCCGAAACGGAAGAAATTCGGTCGCGTATGTATGCGTCGTTCGAGGGTTCTTTGCGTCTGGTGCCGGGGTCGGTGTTGGTGCGTCGCCTGGATACAAATGAAGATATTTTATATTCGCAAAACTATGCCTGTCCGGTCAGTGGTTTTACAGTGCCAAAGATAGAGCCGCGCTTGTTCTCGTTTAATGCGCCGATGGGGGCGTGTCAGAATTGTGACGGGTTGGGTGTGCAATTAAATATGTCGCCGGATTTGGTTGTGCCGGATCCATCTAAGTCAATTTTGGGTGGGGCGATTGCACCGTGGTCACGTGGCGGAATGCTTAGCCAATATGAACATTTGTTCGAAGCCTTGCATAAAGCATTCAAAATCCCACTTGGAAAACCGTGGCACACATTGACGGCGGAACAAAAAGATTTAATTCTGTACGGCAGTGGTGATAAACCAATCAAAATTAACTGGAATGGATTTGTGTATGAAAAGCCGTTCGAAGGGGTTATTCCAAATCTGGAACGCCGGTGGCGCGAATCGGATTCAGAGGCGGTACGTAGTGATTTGGCGCGATATCAGTCTGAAAAACCGTGTCCGGTGTGTCACGGAAAGCGCTTGAATATTCACGCGTTGTGTGTGCGGATAAATGGCGCGGATATTATGGATGTGTGTGATATGTCGGTTGATGATTGCCTGCAATGGTTCCGTGATTTGCCAAATCATCTGTCGCAAAAAGATAATGAAATCGCACGAATTGTTTTGCGTGAAATTACAGACAGGTTATATTTCTTGCAAAATGTTGGGTTGGGGTATTTAACAATGTCGCGTATGGCGGGCACCCTGTCGGGGGGCGAGGCCCAGCGTATTCGCCTGGCATCACAAATCGGCAGTGGTCTGTCGGGGGTTCTGTATGTCTTGGACGAACCATCCATTGGCCTGCACCAGGCGGATAATGATAAGTTGTTGGAAACCTTGAAAATGTTACGGGACAAGGATAACACGGTTATTGTTGTCGAACACGACGAAGATGCAATGCGCGCGGCGGATTATTTGGTGGATATTGGACGTGGCGCGGGAATTAACGGTGGTAATGTTGTTGCGCACGGGACACCCGGTCAGGTTATAAAAAACAAAGATTCAATCACCGGGCAATATTTATCGGGTAAACGTAAAATTGCCGTACCGAAAAAGCGTCGCGCGGGTAATGGAAAATCGATTGTTGTGTCGGGCGCGCGTGGAAATAACCTTAAAAACATAGATGTTGAATTTCCATTGGGTAAATTTGTGGCCTTGACGGGTGTGTCGGGGTCTGGGAAATCGACACTGTTGTTAAATACGTTGTATCCGGCGCTGATGCGTGCGCTGTATAATTCAAAACTGGAAACGGGGGCGCACGATATTATTCGTGGTATGGAAAATGTGGACAAGGTGGTTGATATCGATCAATCCCCAATTGGGCGCACGCCACGCAGTAATCCGGCAACATATACCGGTGTATTTGGCGATATTCGTGATTTCTTTGCGGGCCTGCCCGAGGCCAAGGCGCGCGGATACACGTCGGGACGTTTTTCATTTAACGTCAAAGGTGGCCGGTGCGAGGCCTGTCAGGGTGATGGCCAGATTAAGATAGAAATGAATTTCTTGGCTGATGTGTATGTGGAATGTGATTGTTGTCACGGAACGCGTTATAACGAAGAAACACTGGCGGTAAAGTACAAGGGTAAATCAATCGCAGATGTCTTGAATATGACCGTCGAAGAGGCGTATCGGTTCTTTGTTAATGTGCCCAAGATTGCACGCAAACTGGAATTGTTAAAGCGTGTGGGACTGGATTATATCAAACTGGGGCAAAGTTCGTTGGACCTGTCCGGGGGCGAGGCCCAGCGTATAAAATTATCCAAAGAATTGGCCGCACGCAGTACGGGACAAACAATTTATATCTTGGACGAACCAACAACTGGATTGCATTTTGAAGATATCAAGATGTTGTTGTCTGTGTTACACGAATTGGTCGAACAAGGGAATACGGTTATCGTTATTGAACATAATCTGGAAGTGATTAAGACCGCGGACTGGATTATAGATTTGGGACCGACCGGTGGCGCAAATGGCGGGCGTGTCATTGCAACCGGCACACCCGAAGATATTGTAAATGTGTCTGAATCGCAGACCGGGAAATATTTAAAGAAGTATCTGGACAAATAGATAAAAAGACAATAAAATAGAAAAATATTAAAAGGAGTAGAAATGTTTGGCTTTGGTAAAAAGAAAAAACAAGAAAATGTTGTAGAAAACGAAGCAACGACGGAAAAAATCCCATCTGGTATGCGCGAAACGGCCGAGCGTATGATGTCTGGTCAATTCGATATGAATGATATGCTGGCGCAGTTAAAGCAGATTAAGAAAATGAGCAATTTCAGTGGTCTGTTGAAAATGGTGCCGGGTATGAAAGATGCCGTTGGTGCAATGAAAGAAAAAATCAAAGACGGCAGTGTCGATGCACAAATCAAAATCTTGGAAGCGATGACCGCCGAAGAACGCGCAAACCCAGAAAAAGTTTTCGCCAATGCCAAGGCACGTATTGCCGAGACAGCAGGTTGCACCGTACGTGATGTTGAACATATGATAAAGCAATACACAAAAATGAAACAACAAATGGCAATGATTCAGCGTATGGGTGGTATGGAAGCGGTTATGGCACGTATGCAGCAACAACCGGGACCAAAACCACAGGGGGTAAATTAAAATGAGTTTACGTGGTATTGTAAATGATGTAAAAACTTGGTTTGACTGGACACCGGTTGCTGTGTCTGCACCGGTCGAGGTTTATCGTGATTATCGTGATAAGGGGCACGTTCTTTTGGGATACGAGGTTACGGTAAACTATAAATATCACGGTGAACGGAAATACCTGTTCGCAGATGATGAAGAGAAGTTATGTATGATTACGCGTGCCAAGGCACGAAAAATGGCGTTCGACTTCTATCGTGAAAAACAACAAAAAATTAAAGGCAGATAGTATGAAAATAGATTGGAAGCATATCTTGGACTGGGACGTCGTTGCACTTAAAGCCCCAGAGGCAGTTGTGCAAGATGGCAAGACCGTTGGATATCGGGTTGTCGTGGAATATAAGTATCACGGTCAAGATGTGGAGTTTTATAGCTTGGATGAACCGCGTTTGTACAAGGTGTGGGCTGGTCCAAAAGATGCGGCCCAGGCATCGTACAAGGAACATCTGCGTAAAATGGGAAAACAACAAGAGTTGGAAAGAATAAGGGCGCAGAGACTGAAAACAGATTGGCGGCATATTTTTAATTGGGATGTGACATCCGTTGAATCCCCGCGCGCGGTCATAGAAAACGGGCGTGTTATCGGGTATAATGTTGTTGTGACCTATAAGCATCACGGAAAAGATACCGAATTTTATAGCACTGATGATGATCGTATGTATACAACATATGTAAGTCCCCAGGCGGCTGCTATGGAGGCATACAATGCGCACAAACGTCGTATCAAAGAGCAGAATCGTACACGATAATGAAAATAACAAATAAGAAAATTGCGGCAAAGAAATCATCGGTCGCGTGGCTGCAACGCCAGGCGGCGGATCCATATGTTGCACGTGCACAAAAGGATGGCTATCGCGCACGTGCGGCATATAAACTGATTGAAATGAACGAGAAGTTTAAATTCTTGCGCAATGGCCAGGTTGTTGTTGATTTGGGTGCGGCACCGGGTTCCTGGTCGCAATACATTGCGCGTACGTATCCGAAATCGAAAGTTTTTGCGATGGATTTGTTGGAAATATCGCCAATCGTTGGTGTGGAAACATATCAGGGCGATTTTACATCTGATGCGGCATTGCGCTGGCTGGAAGAAAAGTTGGGCTTGTCGCCCGATGAAACCGGTAATGGTACGGCTGATGTTATTGTATCTGATATGGCGCCGAATACGGTTGGACATAAAAAGACGGATCATATTCGTCAGATGGTTTTATTGGAATATGCGTTTGATTTTGCGTTACGTGCATTAAAGCCGGGTGGCACGTTTGTGTGCAAGTCCTTTACCGGTGGAACAACAAATGACTTATTAAAACAAATCAAAGAAAAATTTGAATCTGTGCATCATATCAAACCACCATCGTCACGCAAGGACAGTGTGGAAATGTTTATTGTTGCACTGGGGTTCCGTGGATAAAAAATCCCGCCATTCGGCGGGATTTTTTAGTGATTAGTGTAAGTGGTTAGTGGTAAGTGGAGGAATACATAATTACTTATATAAATAAAAGTTTATCGCAGGAAGTACGAACAGAATTTTTTGCAAAAAAATTCTGTCATCCCGTGGCTTGACCACGGGACCCAGGTCATATTTCTTTTTTTATTTGCTTTCACCTAGATTCCGGGGTCAAGCCCCGGAATGACAAAAACGTTAAACGTTTTTGTAAACTGATTACCCCACTAAACTTTTATTTATCTTCGTCGTTGCGTTGGATGAAATATTTGGTTATAATTTGTTTGTTATGATCGATGGTCATAATGGGGTGTGGAAACCCGTGCAATACGCGTTTGGAAACGAAATCCGACGCGCCGATGGCGTGTTTTTTCGTGTGAAAACCAAATGACAAATATCTCCTGAGCATTTAGTGTCAGGGGGGCTGTGAATATATTGAATAAGCAGCACAATTCGTATTGATTGTTTCCAACCTCCTGACCACTCGTGAAAAACGTGTGGTTTTTGTTTTTTCGCGAATAAAACAAAAGAAAGGAGATTGAAAATGAAAAAACTTTTAACATTAACCGCGGTTGGTGCATTACTTGCCGCACCCGCGTTGGCGGTACAAAAATGTGTGGCATTGGATGCAACAAAAACATGTACGGGAACAGAACCAGCTGATTATGCTTCTTCTTTAACCGCAACATGTTATGGCACTAACAATGAAGAGATTCCTGTTCAATTTATAGCAGTGTGTGCAGATACATTAGGCAAAACTCAAGATCAAAAAGATACTATTGTTTATACTGCTGCAAGTGATGCTTCATATTCTAATGATTATTGCTGGTGCAAAATGGTAAGTCCAGCCGTATCTAAATGGGTGTTAGCAGACGACGATCTTACACGTGATTCTTGCCTGCGAACTTGCGCGTCTTATTGTTATGATTCTTTGATTCATTCTAGCTATCAAGCATACAGAACCGCTTTTTTTACGAATTTATCTGATTAAGGAGGCACAAATGAAACGATTGATGTTTTTATTTTGTTTTGTGCCAATGGTGGCGCGTGCCGCCGCGCCGTCAACGTCGTGTCCCGCGGGATATATCGCGATTGATGAAGAATATCTTACAATCGCGACCAGTTGTCCCAGTGGCACAATTTCCGTAGGCGTGGCGGAATCGTGTTTGGTATCCAGTCCCGCGGGGTCGTGTATAATGTATGCGCCGGCGGGTATGTCGTATACCGATGACAGTGGCACATACGAATACACCGATGCGTGCCCAATGTCATAATAAAACCCCGCCATTCGGCGGGGAATTTTATTTCAGGTTTTCGGCGGCGGTGCGGGCAAGTACATCCACACGCTCGTTCATTTCGTCGCCATTGTGGCCACGTACCCAGAACCAATGAATTTTTTTTGTCGATGCCAATTCATCCAATTTCATCCACAGGTCTTGGTTCTTGACCGGTTTTTTATTGGCGGTGCGCCAATTATTTTTCTTCCAATTTTTGACCCAGGATAATATTCCGTTTTTTACATACTGACTGTCGGTGTGGATTTCCAATTCGTCGTGTCGGCGTGCCGCGGTCAGGGCGCATATCACCGCCATCAATTCCATTCGATTGTTTGTTGTGTCTTTTTCGCCGCCACTGCGTTCGGCAATGTTTTTGCCGTCGGTTGCAACAAATCCCCATCCGCCGGGTCCCGGATTGCCCAGGCACGATCCGTCTGTCCAAATTTTTAACATTTTTATCTATGTCCTTTTTGTGATATAATATCACATATGGCGTACAATTCCAAAGATTTAAAAGAAATGTCACGTGCGGTTCGCGCGTGGGCCTTGCATGCGTTAAAATGTGCCGGCAATGGACATATTGGAATTGTGATGGGGGCGGCGGATATTATAACCGTAATTTATGCAAATTATTTGCGATTCGGCCGGGATAAATTTATTTTGTCGGCGGGACACGGATCGGCGTTATTGTATTCGGTTTTGAATTTGTGTGGGTATGATATTCGGTCGTTAAATTCTTTTCGTAAAATGGGTGGCCTGCCGGGGCATCCAGAATTTGGTATTGACGGTGTTGATGCAACAACGGGACCACTGGGCCAGGGTGTTGGAAATGCGGTTGGCGTCGCGTTGGCGGAAAAACTGCGTAATTCGGATGGGCGGGTGTATTGTTTGTGCTCTGATGGTGATTTAATGGAAGGGGTCGCAAACGAATCGATTTCTTTTGCCGGGCGGTATGGTTTAAATAATCTGGTTTTGTTGTGGGATGATAATGGCGTGTCGATTGATGGTGCCGCGTTGGGGGATGTTGATGTGTCTATGCGTATGACGGCCGCGGGTTGGAATGTGATAACGGTGCCGGGTAATGATTTGGCAAAAATAAATCGCGCATTGTCGATGGCGCAAAATGCGGACAGGCCAACATTTATTCAATGCAAGACCAAGATTGGCCTGGGGACAAGTTTGGCGGGTTCTAATCGGGCGCACGGGTATGCGCTGACGGATGATGAATTGTCACGTTTAATTGAAGAAAACATATCGTCGACGGGTGAAATGCTGTGGTCGGATGTGGCGCGTCGTCGTGTTGATATGTTAATGGTTAATCCGTCTATGAATGTGTCGACGGTAAAAATGCCGGCGGTATCGGACACTATCTCAACGCGTGAATTGTCGGGACTTTATTTGAATGAAATTATCCGTGCCGGGTTCCCAATTTTTGGGGGCAGTGCGGACCTGGGCGCCAGTACGAATGTACGTGTGGGCGCGTCACGTGATATCTTGCCGGGGAAATTTAATGGCAATTATATAAACTTTGGTGTGCGCGAACACGCAATGGCGGCGATTATGAATGGTGTTGTATCGGTTGGACTGCGTGCGTATGCGTCAACGTTCTTGGTGTTTAGTGATTATATGCGGCCGGCGATGCGTATTGCGGCATTGTCAAAATTGCCGATGATTTATGTTTTGACACACGACAGTATTGCCGTTGGTGAAGATGGACCCACGCATCAGCCGATTGAACAACTGGCATCATTGCGATTGATTCCAAATATGAATGTGTTTAGACCCTGTAACGCAGACGAGGTTGCGGTATGTTGGCAAATGGCGTTGCGTGATAATAACAGTCCGTCGTCAATCATCCTGTCGCGACAGCGGTTTAAGCAAATTCCGACGCCAATCGATGCCCAGATTTGTCGTGGGGCATATGTAATACGTCCGGCAACAACGGCGCGTGTGCGTGCAACAATTATTGCAACCGGGGCCGAGGTTCCGTTGGCCATTGCGGTCGCAGAAAAACTAGGCGCCGGGATTCAGGTTGTGTCTATGCCATCGGTTGAATATTTCAAGCGCCAAAGTGATGAATATAAAAATGAAATATTGCGTGGCTTTGTTGTGGTGATAGAGGCGGGCGCCACCGCGCCGTGGTTTGAATTTGCCGATGCGGTTGTTGGAATAGATGAATTTGGTATGTCTGGGGCGGGGGATGAAGTTTACAAACACTTTGGTTTTGATGCGGATAAAATCGCAAATGATTTAAAAAAGAAAATTAAATAAAAATGGCCGAATTTGAATTTGTTTTATCAAACGGTGAAAAAATCCCAGTAATTATTCAAACGCGTCGTGGTGCGCGCAATATTACCCTGCGGCCAAAAACACGTCCGGTGCGTGAAATTCATATGTCGCGACCGTGGCTGGCATCAAATTCGGCGGCGCTGCGTTTTTTGGAATCTAAACGAAAATGGGTTGAAAATATTTATGCAACGTGTCCGCAAAAATGCGCCTTGGGCCCGGGGGACGAGATTTTAATTTTTGACCTGCGTGTTGCGTTGGTTCGCGATACGTCGCGTCGGTCAAATGCGTTTGTTCAAAATAATAATGGTACATATACGTTGATTGTTGGGGGTGGGGCAGATATGTTTGAACGACGGGTGCGTGATTTTATAAAATCTGAATTTTTAAAGCGTGTAAAGGAAATAATACGAACAACCCCACGTGAATTTTGGCCTGCGCGGATTGCGGTGCGTGATACAACAACCCGCTGGGGCAGTTGTTCAACAACGGGCACAATGTCTTTTTCGTGGCGATTGGCGTTTGCGCCCTTGGCGGTTATGCGATATGTGGTGATGCACGAATTAGCACATACAAAACATATGGACCATTCGGCGGAATTTTGGGCGACGGTGCGTGAATTATATGGATTTGGGGTAGAGCGCGCGAAACGGTGGCTGACCCAAAATGGTGGCGAATTGCACAAGTGGTTTTGAATGTGAAAACGTACCTGTGGCGGGGGGATAGTGCGATGTGTCATAATATAAATATCTTGATGGGACACACAAATCTGTGATGAATTGTTCGGATGTTCAAGGCAAGGAATTCTTTTCTTTCGTCATTTGGATGTTTGTTGCGGGGCGTGTGTCCCGCCTTTTTTTATCGGTTTTTACTTGAAAATTATAAAATTTGTCCTAAAATTAAAGTGATATGAAAGAAAATAAGTTTATCTTTTCTGTTTTTCATCACGCCCGCGCGGGCGAATATTAGCATATTGCATTTTTATATGATATAATGTGTGCACATTGTGCATTAAGTTTTTCCATTAAAAACAATAGGGAATAAAAAATGGATCTTAAACCAACAAAACCGTTATCAGGTTTTATAGAATTATTACCGGCGCAACAGCGTTGCTTTGATTTTTGCGCGGCGCGTATGCTGGATGTGTTAAAGACGTCTGGGTTTAATATGCTGGATTTGCCGGCCATTGAACGGGCCGAGGTGTTGACGGACAAAGATAACTGGGATGAAATTGAAACCCAGATGTTCTTGTTTCAAAAGGGCGATACAAAAATGGGCCTGCGTTATGATGGGACGGTGGGGCTGTCGCGATATGTGGCGGGGCACCTGAACGATTTGACGTTCCCATTCCGGGCCAGTCAGTTTTCCAAGCGTTATCGTGGTGAACGCGCACAGCGTGGTCGGTATCGCGAATTTTATCAGATGGATATGGATATAATGGGCGTAAATTCGTTGTCTACGAATTATGATGCGGAAATTATTTCTGTGATTCAACGTACGTTAAATTCAGTATCCGAATTTATCGGTGAAAATGCGGTTCGTGTCGGCTCGCGTCCGTTCTGGGATGCGTTGTTTGATTATCTGGAAATGAATGACAATCAAAAGAAAGATGTGTTCGTTTTAATCGATAAAAAAGATAAAATGGGCGACGCAGACTTTGCCGAAGGGTTGCGTGATACGTTAAATAATGAAAATAAAGAAAATCAAATCAAATCAGTGTTTACAAATGGTTATTTTGATTTCTTGAACAAGTCTGACAAGTTGGATGCGGCGGTTTCAGAATTGAATGAATTTATGAAAACGCTGGAATTGTTCGGGGTAAAAAATGCCGAAATTGATTTGTCGATTACACGTGGTTTGGCATATTATACCGGTTTGGTATTTGAATTTAAGTTATTAAATCATCCAGAATTGGGAACGGCGGCCGGTGGTGGTCGTTATGCGGATTTGGCCGGAAAGTTCAGCAAAACCAAGATTATTGGTGTCGGTGCGGCCATTGGTTTTTCGCGTATCTTTGTTGCGCTGATGGAATCTGGGGCGATTGATTTGACGCAATTTGAATCGCCGGTGGATGTGGCGGTGCTGTGTATGGGGAATGAAAATTTATCGTACGCTGTGTCTGTTTTAAACGCGTTGCGCGATGCAAAAATACCGGCGGTGGCATATCTGGATGCGGAAAAGAAGTTTAAAAATCAAATCGAGTATGCTGATAAAATTAAAACTAAATTCAGTGCGATAATTGGCGAATCTGAAAAAGAGAATCAAGTTGTTGCATTGAAAAATATGATAACCGGTGAGCAACAATTATTGTCGGTTGCGGATGCGATAAAGACGGTGTTGGGGGCGTAATAAAAATGATTATTGAACAAAAATTACGCGATATTCAAACGCGTGCCGCAGATATCGAAGCGCAAATGAATTCGGGGTCGGCGTCTGGTGATGAATTAACAAAACTGTCCAAGGAATATTCGCGCCTGAATGAAATTTTGCCGTTAATTACGGAATATTTTCAAACGGTGGCGGGGATTAGTGATGCCCAAGAAATGCTAAATGATCCAGAATTGCGTGAAATCGCAAACGATCAACTGCATGAATTAAATCACAAATTGCCGGATATTGAAAAAAGTCTGCAAATTGCATTGTTGCCACGTGACGATGCTGATGACAACAGTGTGATTATGGAAATTCGTGCGGGCGTCGGTGGCGAAGAATCTGCATTGTTTGCGGGGGATTTATATAATCAATATAAATCATACGCCCTGCGCCAGGGCTGGAAAGTCGAGGTTATCGAAGAAAATGCGACATCTCTGCGCGGGTACAAAGAAATTGTCTTTAAAATCGATGGGGCGGGGGCGTATGGTCGTATGAAATTTGAATCGGGAATTCACCGTGTTCAGCGTGTGCCCGAGACCGAGGCCGGCGGCCGCATTCATACCAGTGCCGCATCCGTCGCCGTTATGCCCGAGGCCAAAGACATAGACGTCGTTATCGAAGACAAAGATATCCGTATCGATATTTTCCGTGCGTCCGGTGCCGGTGGCCAGCACGTTAACAAAACCGACAGTGCGATTCGTATTACGCACTTTCCGACGGGGATTGTTGTCACGTGCCAGAATGAACGCAGTCAATTGCAAAACAAGATTTCCGCGATGTCTGTGTTGCGTTCAAAACTGTATGAAAAACAGCGTATGGAACAGGAATCGGCCAGCAACGCATCGCGTAAAACAATGGTTGGTTCGGGCGACCGCAGCGAAAAGATTCGTACATACAATTTCCCAGAACAGCGTGTGACCGATCATCGTATTAAATTAACCCTGTACAAGTTGGATGATATCTTGGCGGGTGGCGTCGGATTGGATGAAATGATTGATGCGCTGATTGCGGCGGATCAGTTAGAGCAACTGGCAAATATGGAGTAGGCTTGTGCGTCGCAAGGCAACAATCAAGGCGGTTTATACTCTGTGTGAAAAGGTGTTGGATGGAAAGTCCCCCGTTGAGTATACCGAGTATGATAAGCGGTTGCGATATCAGCGCAGCACCTTGCGTAATTGTTGGCAGTCGTATGAGAGTTTTGAAAGATATCAGTCAGACGTTCAATCGTGGATTGTAGAATTTGAGCAAAAGGGTGGATTTGACAAGATTATCGCGGATACCTGGCGGTGGGTGTTGGGTGTGAATAAAAAATTGCCTGTTAAAATCCAAAAACAACGTTAAAAATCCCCCAACGGGGGATTTTTATTAAAGTTCAAAGTGCATAGTGCAAAGTTCAATTAATGAATACATAATACTTATAAAAATAAAAGTTTATTTAACAAAAACGTTTTACGTTTTTGTCATTCCGGGGCTTGACCCCGGAATCCAGGTGAAAGCAAATAAAAAGGAAATATGACCTGGGTCCCGTGGTCAAGCCACGGGATGACAGAATTTTTTTTGCAAAAAATTCTGTTTGTACTTCCTGCGATAAACTTTTATTTATCTAAGTATTTGCGTTGGATGAAATATTTGGTTATAATTTGCTTGTTACGATCGATGGTCGTGATGGGGTGTCGAAACCCGATATAAGGCGTCTGGAACAAAACGAAATATCCGAACCGGGCGCGCCATATGGCGTGTTTTTTCGTTTGTGGTCCTGGATGAAATGTCTCCTGGCTATAAAAGGTCAGGAGGGTTGTGAATAATGGGCGGTGTGTCCGCACAAAATAAGCACACAATTCCTTATAATTGTTTCGAACCTCCTGACCACCCGTTTTACGTGTGGTTTTGTTTTTTTTTAAAGCAGAAAGGAGATAAGACAATGAAAAAAATTTTAACTTTAACCGCGGTTGGTGCAATTTTGACCGTCCCCGCAATGGCGGTGGTGCAATGCGTGGGATTGGCGGCTGGCACTGAATGTCGCTCTGGTATGGGTGGAGAAAACTCAATAATAGGTTGGAGAGCGACGTGTAATTATGATACCTCCAATGAAATCTCCGTAAAAGGCATTGGAGTTTGCGCCCAAGACCAGGGGTATGGACGATTCGATGTTCTTTCTGATGAAGAATTGTTTGTTGTTAGCGCTGATGCAACAAGCGTGAATTTAACCGCATGTTGGTGTCGTGTATTAACGCCATTTTTATCAAAATGGATGCTAAATCACACATTTACCGATTCATTAAGCTGTGCAAAATATTGCGCTCAACGCTGTGCTAGTGGTTTAGAAATGGAGAGTTTGATGGATGAAATTTTAGTTGATGCAATTTAATTACAATAAAAAAGAGCAAACAATGAAAAAATCAATATTTTTTGCGGATTGGCGGGTGACGTTATTATTTATAATGTCGTATTTTGTGCCGATTTATAATACTGATGCCGCCGCGCCGGCAACGGAATGTCCCACCGGGTATATCACAATCAGCAAGCCGGATGTTATCCTGGCAAATACGTCGTGTCCGTCGGGGTATGTTAGTGCGGGGACGGTTTCGTCGTGCCTGGTGGCGAATCCTGCGGGAAATTGTTTTATGTATGCGCCGGCGGGCGTATCTTATACGGATGCGTCTGGCACGTACGAATTTACCGAGGCCTGTGAAATGGAAGAATCTTCGTCATAGGGGGCAAAATATGTTCGTGTATCACAGGGCCCTGGTGCCGCGGGTGTGGGAATCGCGCGTGCATTTAAATCCGTTGGTTAACCAGACGTTGCAAATGGCGGTTTGGGAATTTGTGCGATATTTGTCGGTGGTTGCAAAATTGCCGATTGATAAATCTGATGTTGTGGATATTTTTATCCACGGATCAATAACAAATTATTACTGGGATAAATTCAGTGATGTTGATGTCTGTATTGTGGCGGATTTGTCACGTTTGCGCGCAACAATGCCGGGGGACGAAGGGACAATTTTGCGTGCATTAAAATGGGCGTGGATGCGTATGTTTAATATATCAATATTTGGTCGCGGGGTTGATATAAAACTGGTTGATTGTCGTGATGTGTGTAATCCCCTGCACAAGGATTGTATGTATGGTTCGCATTATTCTTTGTTGCGTGACGTGTGGATTGTGACGCCGGTGCGAATTCCGGATAATCAATTGCGACAAATCCGTGTTGCGGCATATCGGCGTTATCGTGTGATAATGCGTCAATGTCGTTATATATTGCGGCACAACAAACCGTATGATTTTATAGATTCATATCTGGATTCATTACAGCGTATTCGCAAAGCCAGTATGTATACCAGGATTAGTCAGCCAATAACCCCGATGACAATGGCATTTAAAATGGCGCGCAATACACGGATTTTTCGAAAACTGCGCCGTCGTGCCAGGGAGTTGCGTTCAGGCTGTTTTAAGTTGGATTAAAAAAACGCCCAATCGGGCGTTTTTTTAGAATATATACTTTACATTCAAACCGCCACCCCAGCCGTCACGACCACCGTCACGACGAACCAGTGTACCCGACAGATTCAAGCGTCCCACCGTCTTTTCCAGTGACAGGCCATATTCTGTAAAATTGTCAGATTCCAATGTGGCGAAATCAGTTGCGTTTACCGATAAATCGCCGCCGTCCGTCATCATTGCGACATAGCGTACGTGTGCGGTTCCGAACCAACCACTGCCGATATGCTTAATCGCATGCAGGGCGGGTGCAACCTCAAACACGCCCAGGTCGGAATTAGAAACGTCGTCGCCGGTGGCGGAAGCATAACTGTCTGATTCAATCCAGGTGTATCCAACCTGGACCCCCGGTTGCAGCGAGAATGTATCATCCAATATTATGTTAATTGATGCGTTCGCCGCCGCGCCGGCCCACATATTTGTATAATTATCAGACCCCAGTGCGAAATCCGCATCGTTTGTTAAAACACCGCCATTGATTGTTGCGGATAAATTAAAGTGCTTTAAATTAAAACGACTAAATATCCCGGCGTATCCACCGTGCTGATCGATTTGCAGGGCGCTGGTCGATTGTTTGCCGTCGATAAAGCCCGCGTATGCCGCCCAGCCGGTTATTACGTCGAAAAATTCCGTGCGACCGCCGGTGATGCCGGTCATCGCTAAATCGTATCTGGAATCGGCACGGCCAAAATTATCCAGTTTTACATCGTCGCTGTAATGTTGCCACGTGAATTGCAAGTTTTTTAACAGTGGGGTTTTGCCGTCACCACCACTGCGCCCGGCGAATTCATATTCTTCGTATTCGCCGTATATGGACATTGTGCCGTACATCGGGAAATGACCATATAATTCATTTATGCTTTTTTCAGGGGTGGGGGGCATCATTGTTTTTTTGTCGCCCAGATTTGCCGCCGGAACACGATCAAATGTGTGCATTGCGGTGTGCAGAATCGAATCCTGGATTGTGGCAATATTGTTCATAGAAATGCCATTTGCATAAAAATGAGATGCGTTTGCGCCGTATGTGACCGTGGCCAACAAGCCGGCAATTAAAAGATATGATGGTTTCATTTTTATTCTCTCGTTTAATAAGTACTTATGTGGGAATTATACCATATTTTTTGTCGGAATAAAAACATAAAAAGATTTTTTATTGTGTGTGTGGCTTTTTTTGCTAAAATAAGCGTGTTATGGATAAAGATTTAGTAAAATTGTTGGATCGGCCGATTGTTATGGTTGGCCTAATGGGGGCGGGCAAGACCAGTGTTGGGCGTGCGTTGGCGCGACGCCTGGGGGTTGTGTTCGTGGATTCGGACAAAGAAATAGAGGCCGCCGCCGGGTGCAGTGTGGTTGATATCTTCTCTATGTATGGCGAGGCCGAATTTCGTCGTGTTGAACAACGTGTTATCGAACGCCTGTTGGATACGGACCCGCGGGTCAAGGTTTTATCCACCGGCGAGGGCGCTTTTATAACGCCCGCGGTACGTGAAATATTGCTTAAAAATGCGTTGACAATTTGGTTGAAGGCTGACCTGGAACTGCTTGTAAAAAGAACAAATTCGCGAAATACGCGTCCACAATTATTACACGCAGACAGTCGTAAAATTTTGGGGCAATTAATCGATGAACGATATCAGACGTATGCGTGTGCTGATATTACGGTCGAAACCCGTGACGAGAATTTGCGCAAAACCCTGGACAAGGTGATTTGTGCAATAAAACAACATATAACAAAAGGAAAGAAAAATGGCAGTAAAGAAACTTGTTAAAGAATTTGGTTCTTTTATTCATCGTGGCAATGCAATCGATATGGCGGTTGGTATCATTGTCGGTAGTGTTATGACCAGTGTTGTAAATTCATTGGTAAAAGATGTCTTGATGCCACCGATTGGGTTGTTGATTGGTGGTGTTGATTTTTCACAGTGGTTCTTTGTCTTGGGTGGTGGCGAAGCGGGTGCGCACTATGAAACGATTGCGGCGGCCCAGGCGGCGGGCGCAACAACGTTGAATTTGGGATTGTTCTTGAATTCGATTGTTAGTTTCCTTATTACTATGTTTGCAATATTCTTGTTTGTGCGTACGGTGAATAAGGCGCGTGCCAAGGCGCCGGTGACAACACACGCGTGTCCATACTGTAAGTCGAATATTAGCAACGCGGCAACAAAATGTCCGTTCTGTTGTTCGGATGTAGAACCGGTTGAAACGGCGGCCGCCGAGGACAGTGATTTGGAAAAAAGTCTGAAAAATGTAAAAAAATTAGCGGTCAGCCAAATCAAAAAAATCAAAAAGATTACAAAGGCTAAGAAATAATTTGTGATAAAATGGTTTAGGTTTGTTGGCGGGGCGTTGTGGCCCCGCTTTTTTTTGTGGGTTTGTTATGAATTATGTATAGTTTTGCAGGGTGGGTGGACTGGTGCTGGTAAATATGATATAATAGGATTGTATAAAAAGGAGTGGGGTATGTTTTTGATTTGGGGGATATTGTATCTGTTGTTTCTGGTGTTGGTGGTGTGCTTTGTCATAGCGTGGCTGATGATGCCGTTTGAATTGCGTGCCGTTAACAGAAATTTGCAAGAGATAAAAGATTTGTTGAGTGCTGAAAATAATAGGGTAAAGAAGCCCAGAAAATCATAGGGGAACAGAGATATATAAAAGGCGCATAATTTATATTATGTATAGTTTAGTATAGAAGAATAGCGGAAATGTGCGTGTGTATGCGTAATATCCGATAATTATGCTGATTTATATCTGTCCTGGGGCCGATGATTGTGATTATGGCGGGTGTTATTCCGCTTGGTGTGTGTCGGTGGTATGTCTTAATCGATTTTCAGCGCGATGAACGTATAATTGTGTGATTGGCGGAATTCTGCGCCCTGTGGCGCGATTGGTGTGTTTGTGTGGCCCTGGCGTTATGTTGTTTGATTCTGGTGGCGATGAAAATTTTATGGCGTATAATTCTGTGCCCGGTGCGGTGAAAATCGATCTGTTTTTTGTCTGTGGTGCGCCGCGCGGTTTTGTTGCGGAAAAAATTAAAATTATTTATTAAATAATAAAAATATCATTTTGTTTATAGATTTATAAATAAATTTAAGTGTTTTTTATAAAGTGTACTTTTTTAGTGCTGTTTTTGTATCTGGGTTTGTGTTTTTCTTGATATTCGGATGTGGGTGGATTTGTATGGTGAAAATGTCAAAAATGGCCGAAAATTGGGGTTTTGTCCCCTATTCTGGTGCTAAAAATGCAAAAAATGGCGGATTTCTGCGGGTTTGCGGGCGAAAAACGGTCGGTGGGGCGGTAAAAATTGCAAAAAATCCCCCGGGTTGGGGGATTTTTGTGAGAAATGAGATATGTGACAAGAATACTGTATTCAGGGGGGGGATAGGCCCTGTTCCTGCCTGATTAAAAAAACGCCCATTGGGCGTTTTTTTACTGCATCGCACACGGTTCGGTAAATTCATATGTGCCGGGACTGTCGGTGTAACTGACGCCCGCCGGCGCGTACATTATACAATCCCCAGATGGGCTGGACTCCAAACACGATTCCGCCGTGCCAATGGCGGTTGTGCCACTGGGGCACGTGGTTGCAATTGTAATGGCAGGTTCGTTTATAGCGATGTATCCAGATGGACAGGTGGTACTGGGGGCGGCGGCGTGCGCCAACCCTGGCATACACACCAATAAAAATATAATTCGTTTCATATCCGCCACCTTAATCAACTAATAAATTTTCCAGCATTATTGGCCAGATATTAAGTTCAACATCTTTAGGGGCCCGCATCGCTTTGGCGCATTTTTGGGAGCATGAATAAGAACAGGAACTGAAATCGTCGTCGCTTGTACTAGAAGCCAATACCCACTTTGATTCAACCGGCTGAACAAGTTTGCACCAACAATAGTAGGGACCATAAGACATAGTTTCCCCATCTATTGTGTTTGCGACTAAGCCTGCTGATACCGTACCTCCTTTGTCAGCATAAGCAGAAGCACACAACGCTATAGCCTTCATAGATATCCCAGCAGCACTGCAGCTTATGGGTATTTCAATGCTGAAAGAGCTGTTGCTAAAAGAACACTCTGAGCCTTTTGTGGGCAACTGTACGCATTTTTGGACTGCATTCGCGGGTGTGGCAAGTAACGCACCAACCGCGGTTAAAGTTAAAAGTTTTTTCATATGTATCACTCCCTTTCTTTGTTCTTCGCGAAAAAACAAAAACCACCGCGCATAAACGAGTGGTCAGGAGGTTCAGAACAATCATAACGAATTGTGTGCTTATTCAATATATTCGCAACCCTCCTGACACCTATGTGTGTTCAGGAGTTTTTTTGTTTATCGTTTGGAAAATACACGAAAAAACACGCCAATGGCGCGCTGGATTTCGATTCCAAACGCGTTATGCACGGGTTCTGACACCCCATCAGTGGAAAATCCCGCTGACACCGTGATTATAAAATGTATAGAGAAAAAATACAATAATAAAAATAAATAATAACACCGCCTGGTTGGGCGGTGTGGATTTGGGGCTGGGCCCCCTATTTCACATTTTGTGTATGATAACAACAGAAGCAAGAAACCCGCTGGGCCGCTTCAATCGCCTTTTCGACAGTTTCGCACAGATTGATATTTTTCTGTTCGCCGTTTTCGATATAGGCGGTGATAATTTCGCCGTTAATGGTTGGGATATAGTATTGCTTTTCTATATCCAGTACATAGTTGTTTTTTATCGGTGCAGCACCAAGTGCACAGCATTTGTTGCAACCGTTACAGGTGATTTTTTTGCTCATAAATTTTATCCTTTTGGGGTTCTTAGTATAGGTGCAAAAAGAACAGAGTCAAGTTGATTTTTGGCGTGTGTGGCGGTATAGTGCGTCTATGAGATTGGATTTAGAATTAGTTCGGCGGAATTTGTATCCAACGCGTGCACGTGCGGTGGCGGCCATTCGTGCGGGATTGGTGACGGTTAATGGTGCGCCCGCCAAGAAGCCCAGTCAATCGGTCGAGGAAAGCGACGTTATTGTTGGGGGTGATTTGCCCTATTCTGTTGGTCGCGGCAGTTTGAAATTGGAACACGCCTTGGATTATTTTGGTATAAGTCCGGATGGTTTATTTTGTCTGGATATTGGGGCCAGTACCGGTGGTTTTACCGATGTTTTGTTGCGACGTGGTGCAAAACGCGTGTATGCAGTGGATGTTGGGACAAATCAGTTGGCGGATGAGTTACGCACGAATCCGCGTGTTATATCGATGGAACAGACCGATATTCGCGATGTTATCCCGACTGAGACGGTTGATTTAATTGTGATTGATGTGTCGTTTATATCGCTGACGAATATTGTGGAATCCCTGCCCCGATGGATGCCAAAATATGTGATTGCGTTGATTAAGCCCCAGTTTGAAGTTTCGCGCGAAGTCGCCGCCAAATATAATGGCGTTATCAAGTCGTCGCAACTGCACGAAGAATCAATTGCGCGTGTCGTTAATGCGTTTGAAAAATGCGGATTTAAATCGTGTGGTATCACCACGTCCCCTATTCAGGGTGGCAGTGGTAATACCGAATTCTTGGCGTGTTTTAAATATTAAAATTCTGTCTTGAACCCGACGTGGATATCGTTGGGGGTGGCGGCAACTGTAATATTTTGTGCCACGTCATATTTATCCACAACAATCCATGTAAAAAGCGCAGATACCGCCGCCCCGCCCAGGACGTCGTGCCAATAGTGCGCGTCGGCACGTACCCGGCCCCAACCAGTTAGCGCGGCCATTGCGTATGGTATAATTGCCGGTTTCCATCCGTAACGACGGTGGACGAACATTGCGCTGCTGAATGCGGCGGCGGAATGACCACTGGGGAACGATTTCCAGTCTGAACCATTTGGGCGGCGTTCCAGTTCAAGGCCCTTGATACCTTCGGCAACTATCTGGGTACCGGCAATACTGGTGGCTAATTCAATGGCACCGTCAAAGTTATCTTCGGTACTGCTTAGTCCCAGGGCGTATGCCACCGTCATCACCATAAATGTATCGCTTAGTTTATTTGGGTTGGAAAATGAAAAAGGTCCACCCGCAATTGCGCCATTTGCAGTCAATGCCCCGCAAACAGAAAACGCGACAAGAGTTCTAAGTCTTGACATATTTTCTTTCCTTTCGATTGTAATAAAAAAACCACCATAGCAAGTGGTGGTCGGGAGTTAGAACAGTCAAACATTGATGACCTCGTTGTCTTGCGAGCAACGACATCCCGACCGCTTGGTCGGGACATAAAGTGATAGCCATTTCGTTCAATGTTTTGGTGTTCTAAGCCAAAGCCACATCACTATGTCCGGGGCATATGTGCACCCCGTAACAAGTATTTATTGAAAAATCAAAAAAGTCTAGATTTTTTTGTGTATCTTTATAAAAAAACTTGAATAATGTGCGCGTGAAATATAAACTGGGGGTTAAGGTAATTTTAATAACACATAGGACGAAATTATGGCAGATGATATCAAAAAAATTCACGAACGTGAGGCAAAATGGCAAAAACGCTGGCGCGATGCACGCGCGTTTGTACCGAAAGATGATGGTTCGAAGCCTCGTTTTTATACGTTAGTGGAATTTCCGTTCTTGTCCGGTGCCGGGATGCACGCGGGACATATGATGAATTATTCGGGAATCGATGTCTTGGCCCGGTTTCGTCGTGCACGTGGATATGATGTTTTGTTCCCAATGGGTTTTGATGCAATGGGGATTGCCGGTGAACACTATGCCACCAAGATTGGACGCCATCCGGCAGACGTTGCAAAGGAATTGATAGAAGCATATTCAAAAATGATTGATCGTGTTGGTTGGTCGGTCAGTCCGGAAACACGTGTTGCAACGTCTGATCCGGAATATGTTAAATGGACACAATGGATGTTTATTCAGTTTTACAAGGCGGGGTTGGCGTATAAATCTGCCCTGCCGATGAATTGGTGTCCGGCGTGCAAAACAAACCTGACCAATGAAGAGTTAGAAGATGGTTGTTGTGAACGCTGTCACGGACCGGTCGAAAAGAAAATGAAGGTTCAGTGGAATTTGGCGTTGTCTAAGTATGCCGATAAATTATTAGACGGCTTAAAAGATGTTGATTTTGATGAACGTATTAAAAAAGATGAGGTAAACCTGATTGGTAAATCGCACGGCGCGGATGTAGATTTCCGTGTTGGGGATGATGTTATGACGGTTTATACAACGCGTGTAGATACTATATTTGGTGTGACGTTCTGTGTAATTGCCCCGGAACACAAGTTGTTGGCAAAATGGCTGGACGAAGGTAAAATTAAAAACGCGGATGCGGTACGTGCGTATATCAAAGAATCTGCCGCAAAATCTGAGATTGAACGGACAGACGCGACCAAGGAAAAGACGGGTGTGCGTTTAGAGGGTATAATGGCATTGAATCCATATACCGGCAAAGAAATCCCGGTGTTCACATCGGACTATGTATTGGTTGATTATGCGTATGGGACAATTATGGCGGTGCCGGCGCACGATAGTCGTGACTGGGACTTTGCGAAAAAATTCGGTCTGGAAATTATCCCGGTTTTAGCCGGTGGTGAACCAGACAAGGTTTGGGAAGGCGACGGTGCGCATATAAATTCATCTTTCTTGGACGGTATGGGCAAAGAAGAAGCCATTGCCGCGGCGATTAAATACGGTACGGAACACGGCTTTGCACGTGGCACAACAAAATATAAATTAAAAGACTGGGGTTTTTCGCGCCAGATGTATTGGGGTGAACCAATCCCAATGGTTTATTGTGAAAAATGTGGCTGGGTACCGGTTGATGAATCTGAATTGCCGATTATGCAACCATATATGGTGGACTATAAACCAACCGATGATGGCGAAGGGCCATTGGCGCGTGCAACCGATTGGGTAAATACAACGTGTCCGCACTGTGGGGCGCCTGCAAAACGTGAAACGGATACTATGCCGGGATGGGCGGGTTCGTCGTGGTATTATTTGCGGTATCTGGATCCAAAGAATGATAAAGAATTTTGTTCGCGTCAGCAGATGGAAAATTGGATGCCGGTTACACACTATAACGGTGGGCACGAGCATAACACACGTCATTTGATTTATTCGCGCTTTTGGCATCACGCATTGTATGATTTGGGATTGGTTAATACGCCAGAGCCATATGCAAAGCGTACCGCCCAGGGGTTGTTGATGGGAAATGATGGCTATAAAATGTCCAAGTCGCGTGGGAATGGTTTTATGGTGGCGGATTTGGTTGATTCTGTTGGGGCCGATGCGGGGCGTGTTTCGGTGTTGTCACTGGGGCCGTGGGAAAATAACGCGGTATGGACCGATGGTGCACTGGCCGGGGTTCAGCGTTTCTTGAAACGTGTGGAAAATATGTCTGATAATTTGACAGATGTACCAATGACCGGGGCCCAGGAACGCCTGATGCACAAGTTAATCGCAGATGTGACAGAGCGCGTTGAAAATATGAAATTTAATACGGCGATTTCTGCGATGATGGAATATATCAATGCCTTTTCGGGTGGTATGCCGCGGGCGGCGTACGAAACGCTGGTTCGCGTGTTAAATCCATTTGCACCACATTTGACCGAAGAAATGTGGGAAAAATTGGGACACGATGAAATGCTGGCGTTGTCAGATTGGCCAACGTTTGATGCGGCGAAACTGGTTGAGACCGAGATGACAATTGTTGCGTCCGTTAACGGTAAACGTGGTGCGGAATTTGTTGCGCCGGCGGACGTGGCCGAAGATGCATTGGTTGAAATGGCAAAAAGTGCATTGGGTGCCAAGTTAGATGGCGCAACGATTATCAAGACAATTGTTGTCCCAAAGAAATTGGTAAATTTTGTTGTGAAAAAGTAAAAAATCCCGCCATTGGCGGGATTTTTTAGTGGTTAGTGTAAGTGGCTAGTGGTGGATACTATAAATAGTTATCTTTGTAAAACTTGCAAATTTTATAATTGTGCATTATAATGATTGGTATGAGTTCAAATAAATTTATCTTTTCAAGTGCTTTTTGTTGGCGCATTGCCGCCTAAGGATTTTTTACACCCTGCCCGCGTATTTTTGGGCTTTCATTTCAATAACAAATTCATTAAAATCAAATACAGGAAAAGGTAATTATTATGTCAGATAAAATTGTATTAACGGGTATTAAACCCACGGGAATGCCACATTTGGGCAACTATATCGGTGCGTTGAAGCCGCTGATTGAACGTGCACGTGAATATAAAACGTTTATGTTTATTGCGGATTTGCACGCGCTGAATTCTATTCACGATGCGGCACAAATTAAACAGCATACCTATGAAATTGCGGCGCTGATGATTGCATTGGGGCTGGATTTAGATAACGCGGTACTGTTTCGGCAATCGGATATTGATGAAATCTATCAATTAAACACGCTGTTATCCAATGTCACGCCCAAGGGGTTGATGAACCGTGCGCATTCGTACAAGGCGGCAATGGATAAAAATATCGCCGCGGGCCTGGATACAGATGCCGGGGTTAATATGGGGCTTTATACGTACCCTATTCTGATGACGGCGGATATATTGCTTTATAATTCTGATATTGTGCCGGTTGGTGCCGATCAGAAACAACACGTTGAATTTGCACGTGATATTGCGGGATATTTCAACAATACATATGGCGAAATATTCAAGTTGCCAGAACCAGTAATCGGGTCGGATACGGGATTGATTCCGGGTCTGGACGGACGAAAGATGAGCAAGTCTTATGATAACACAATCGCATTGTTTGCCCCGGAAAAGGAATTGAAAAAGAAAATTATGCGCATTATTACGGATTCCAAGACACCCGAAGAATCCAAAGATCCGGATACATCGACCATATATCAACTTTACAAACATTTTGCGACGGATGCTGAAATCGCCGAATTTGCGGAAATGTTCCGTGCGGGTGGTATGGGATATGGTACGGCAAAAACAATATTGTTTGAAAAAATCAATTCTGCGCTTGCGGGGGCGCGCAACGAATACGAACGCTTGATGGCAAATCCGGACGAGATAGAAGAAATCTTGGCACGGGGTGCGGCGCGCGCACGTGTGGTTGCACGCGAAACAATGGCGTGTGTTAAAAAGGCTATGTTGGGATAATTAGCAAAGGAGAGAGAATATGAAAAAATCATTAACCTGGATTGGAACAGTTATCGGAACGGCGGCGGTGTTGGCGCTGATATTTGGGGCGCTGGAACGTAAAAGCGAGCCGCGCACGATTGCGACGACGGGGGAATGCCTGACGACGGCACCGCGTGATAAAACGGCAATTACACTGCGTGTGACAACGTTGGACAAGTCGGCGGCGGTGTCCGTGAAAATGGCAACGGCCAAGGTTGCAGAAATAACAGAATTTCTGAAAACGCAAGATGTGCAAATGCAGACCACGCAATTTAATTCTTATGAAAAGACCGAATGGAATCGTGATGAACAAAAATCTGTGACATTGGGTATCGAAACAACAATCGCGGTCGATGTGTCGGCAAACAATATCGAAACAATCGAAAAAATTCTGACCCAGTTTGCGGGACAGACCAATGTCTTTTCCGAAGATTTGCGTATGTACACCAGTCCAGAGGCTTTAAAGCCAATCGTCGAAGATTGTATGGCGCGTGCGGTTGAAAACGCGCGTACGCGTGCAGATGCCCTGGCGGCGGGCGATGGCAAGCGTGCGGGAAAATTGTTGGCGGTGTCATATGGTACGCAAACCAGTGATGTGGTGCGTCCGATGTCTAATTTAATGCGTGCGGCAAAATTAGAAGTCTCCGCCACAATGGATGCCGCCGGTACAATCGTCAGTCGTGATACAGACGTGTCGGTCGGTGTGTCTGCGGTGTTTGAAATACGGTAAAATATGCAAGACGTTATTCAGGAATTTTTAAAATATTTGTCTGATACCAAGGGGTATTCGTTGAATACGATTGATGCGTATGAAATGGATGTTTTAGATTTCCTGAAATTTTTTAACAAATTTAATGGTGCGGATGCGGATGTCGCGGATTTGTCGCGCGCAGATACGATTTGTTTCCGCGCATATTTGGCGGATCGTCAGCGGCGCGGACTGGCGTATAAATCGACGGCGCGGGCATTGTCTTCGTTGCGTGGGTTTTACAAGTTCTTGGGGCGAAAATACGATATAAAAAACGATGCAATTGGCCTTGTATCTTCGCCAAAGGTGCCACGCAAATTGTCCAAGGCGATAAACGTGTCGGATGTTGCCGATATGCACGGGGCGATTCGTGCGACAAATGTAAAAAATCCGTGGGTTGCGGCGCGTGATTGGGCGTTGGTGGTGTTATTGTTTGGGTGTGGCCTGCGAATATCAGAGGCCTTGAACCTGCGAAATCGGGATGTTATGGGCCGCCCCGATGTTTTGCGTATCGTGGGTAAAGGGAACAAGGAACGCCTGGTCCCGGTATTGCCGGCGGTTTGGGATGCGATGGATAAATATATGGCGACCCACCCGTTCGAAAAGGTCCCGGACGAGGTTGCGTTTCGCAGTGTGCGGGGCCTGCCGATGTCGGCGCGTATGGCGGAAAAGGTTGTGGAAAACCTGCGAAATTATTTACAGTTGCCGGACTATGTGACACCGCACGCATTGCGCCATACGTTTGCGACGGCTTTATTGGCCGGTGGTGCGGATTTACGAAGTTTACAGGAATTACTGGGGCATTCATCATTGGCGGCAACCCAAGTTTATACACGCGTTAATATGAGTGATATTTCAAATATATATGCGCACGCCCATCCGCGCGCAGGCGACGAATAAAAAATCCCGCCGGGTGGATTATTTACAAAATTTTTTATTTTTCGGGACATAATTTTTATTTATCTTAGTATTTGCCTAAGTTGAAAGAATTCGCTATAATATACTTGTTATGGCGGTTTTTGTCATAATGGGGTGTGGAAACCCGTGCATCGGCGTTCGCAATGGATATCTGTCTTGCGGACGGTAAATTTAAACTCCTGATATTTGTCGTCAGGAGGGTTGCGAATATATTGAATAAGCGACACAATTCCGATGATTGTTTCCAACCTCCTGACCACCTGATGAATGGTGGTTTTTGATTATCTGACGCGGGTGCGTTGGATTGATAACAACAGGAGAAAGGAAAATGAAAAGATTTTTATGTTTTTGTTTAATTGGGGGCGTTTTGTCTGCGAATGCTGCCACGCCAACGCGGTCTTATATTTGTTCACCGTTCAGAGCAGATCTGGCGTCGCAAACAACGTGTGTGCATTCAAGTGCATATTCGTCTTTTAGCCAATACGCGTATAAACATGGGGTGGTATGCACACTGCCCTATACGGGCGAAAATGTTGCGGTTATGATGTATGGACATTGTTCAACGGTGGCTTCGGGGTCTCCGTCGGTGGGACCATTGAAAAACGCGATGGGTGGTGTGCATAAGTATTGTTGGTGCCAGATGACCGAACCAGTTTTATCTAGTTATGTTAGATTGCCGGCTAATACTACTGTTTATACTTCGGCGTTGGAGTGTGTGACAAGTTGTGCGCTTAATTGTGCAAGCTATATGGTAACATCATCAGATTTTCGTGGCAAGATTTTTGGTGCGTTTGAGGCGTTTTAAGAATATAGGGGGGATAAAAGATGAAGAAAATATTTATATTATATATGTTGGTATTAGAACCCGCATTTGCGGCATCGATTACCCAAGTGTCAATTGGGGCCGATTTTCTTGGGAGTACGGCATTTGGTTGGACGGCAAATGACACTTATACAGTTGGAGAATTGATTTGGCCGTCGCATCATAGTTTCACGGTTGCTGGTTCTGTAAATACATATCTTACAGATGCCAGAATAATTTCAGCGTGTTCGTCGACGAGATTCACAAGTATGGGTACATTTGCAAAACATCTTGCGGCGCCCACACAAACGGGTAATTATTGTTGGTGTAAAATGATACGCCCATATGCGACACAGTGGTTTCCAGAAAAAACGGGGGCGGATACAAGCGCTGATTTGGATTCATGTATGTATAATTGCGCATATGCGTGCAAAGCTAGCATATTAGAGAAGCAAACTCTTGGTGTGTATCTTTTTACAGAAATGAACAAATGGATGACATATCGTGGCAGTGACATAGAAGACCAGATGTTCCCAGACGAGGCGCCGTCTGGACTTGGTGGGCTTGCAATTGAACGCCAGGGCTTGATTTTTAGGGACTATGACGCGTCGTCATACGGAACGTGTAGGACGAGTTTGAGGACGGCGCCAGCGTGCGAAGAAGTAACGCATCTAAGTGATGCTGCCCTGGGGACGTGCTGGCTTTATTCGCGCGCGGGGAATGTATATTCTGATGACGTTGGTACATATCTGTACAGCGCGCCGTGTAACGAATGAAAAAATCCCGCATAATGCGGGATTTTTTAAGATATTTTTTCAATTCGGCGGATGCGACGTTCGACGGCATCAAATGGGCTTTCTAAAAATGCCTGAACACACAAGAACGCCATTTCAATGTCAATGTCATCGGCCGCCAATGCCAAAACATTTGTGTCGTCGTGAAAACGATCGTCGCGCGCCTGGTCTGGGCGTTCACAACGTGATGCACGAATATGGCGGTAACGGTTTGCCGCAATCATTATGCCCGCGCCCGTGCCACAAATAATGATGCCACGTGATTTTTCATCGCTTTCCATTGCATCGGCCAGGGTTGCGGCAACGTCTGGATAATCGGCGGATATGTTTGGATCGTCAACGCCCAAATTTACAACGTTATAGCCCGCCGCCGCCAACATTTCAATCAAGTATAATTTTAATCCAACGCCACGATGATCGGCCGCGATAAATACTTTTGATACGTTTTTGTTCATTTTGCCTTGTCCTTTCGTTTTGATAATTTGCATTCCAGGCCCGTGTTGCCGGTGATGTTCAATGTATGATAAGACAGCACGCCGGTCATTTGGGCGGCACTGAAAATATTTGCCGTGTTTACGGTTGCCGGACCATCCAATGTCCCGTGCAAGAACAGGTGTGATGCCGTCACTTTGCCCTGGACACTGCCACCGCGACCAATAACGACCACATCGGCCGTTACATCGCCGATAATTTCGCCGTGAATTTGGACACTGTGATCTGTTTTTATGTCACCGGTTAATTTGCAACCCGCGCCAATAATGGTCGGTGATTGTTTTTCTTTTGCGTTTGTAAATGCCAACATTTTTCTTATTCCTTTACAAATTTAGTTGGGTCAAACTGGGCGCCCTTGTAACGGATTTCATAGTGCAAGTGCGGTCCCGTTGAACGGCCCGAAGAGCCCCCCAGACCGATAACCGTGCCCGGACGTACCCAATCACCACGTGAAACCATTATCTGGGACAGGTGTGCATAAAGCGTTGTAAAGCCCAGTCCGTGGTCGATTTCAACCGTTGTGCCGTACCCTATTCTGTCGCCGGCGGAAACCACGCGACCAGGGGCAACGGCAAATAATTCAGTGCCAATTTTACCCGCAAAATCGAGTCCCTTGTGACGCTTGGTTTCGCCGGTAAATGGATCGGCACGTTTGCCATAGTTGGATGTGATGCGAACCTTTTCAACCGGGGCGCCGATTGGCAGCATTTCGTTCAAGCGGTTCAGGCCGTGCCATAATTCCAAACCATCGGCCAGTTTTTTGTATTTTTCATCCATTTCTTTGTCGAATTCAAGTGGATTGAATGCCGAACCGACAATTGGACTGGAAAATTTGTTTGCACGTGTAACCAGCGCACGTTCGCTTAGTCCCAATGAATTGACGGTGGATTTTATCTTTTTGATTCCGGCGCGTAATTCTTCGGTGTTCTGGGTTGTCATAGATGTGACCAAATCAACAATCTGGGTGTCGGCCGATGCGATTTCGGCCATTGATTCCATAATTTGGGTGTTGCGTTTCTTTAATTCTTCGTTTTCGGCGCGTGTTAATTCGTATTCAAGTGATAATTCAGACATCTTGGTGTATTCGGGGGCGAAATCTTCGTTTTTGAACATTTCGTTTATGCGTGTGCGCAAGAAGTCCAGTTCCCCCCACGTCTTGATACGCGTATTCATTAATTTGTCTTTTTCGTCCTGTTTTAGTTCCTTGTCATTCAAGATTTTATCATCAATAACATTTAAGTTACGCGCCAATTCGTTGTATTTTGCCAAATACGTCTGTAAATCAGTCATATGACGATCGTGTGTGGCACGAATTTCCTCTAATTGCTGGGTGCGTTTTTGCAATAACGGACGATGATATACAAATACATAGGTCGACCAAGACGCCCAGATAATCAGCCCTATTTTGCCACAAAAACGTGTAAAACGCCAAAAACTGCTTTGCTGGAAAGTATACACATTACCACGCGGTGTATCCATAACCGTAAATTCGCGTGGTGGAAAAAACCGCACAATTCCGCGCCAAATTGCGCGAAATGGTGACGTTATAAACGCCCACAAAGATGTAAAATATCTCGTTATAAAGTTTATCATATCTTGGACAGTTTACCCAATGATTCGGCGATAGTCAAGCCATCGCGCAATACCGGGTCCCAATTCATAGGCAACCCGCGATGCAGCGTTGCCCCACCCCGTGCGCCCACGCGCCCACGCAACAATACGCGTTCGGCGGTGTCGCGCGCACCAAATAACGGAAAGATATTTATATCACCACAATTCACGGACATTTCTGCAATTATTTTGTCCACGGTTGTTGCATCTGTTATAACACAGCAATATCCATTTGGTTTTGTGCGGGCGACGCATTTCTTTATCCACGTGGTTAAATCTGCGTTATGATGCGCGTTATGTTTTGCGGGCGTGCCACGAAAGTATGGTGGATTTGTGACAACAATATCAAATGTGCGGTCTGTGCGCCATTTTGTAATGTCGGTGTTGATTAGTTCTATGTCCCGGTTATTTAATTCGGCGTTTTCGCGTGCCGCGTTCAGCATTTCATCCGACACATCAATCCCCGTTAATTTTATATCTGGATTATGCGCCAGTATGCACAACCCCACCCCGCCGGAACCAATTCCGACATCCAGCACGGTTTTTGCGCCCGTTGGCGCAAACGCCGCCAGCCACACCGCGTCAGATGTTGGATTGTAAAAACCGCGGCGCATACGAACGCGTCCCCCCATAAGGGTAAAAATTTCTTGTTTTTCAGACATACCTATATCATAATTCAACAAAATCAAAAGGCAAGTTTATGTTTAATGATGTTGTTATTGTGCAAAGTGCAATTAGTGCGTTTAATAATGCGGCATTGGTCGCGCCTGCGTTTTTGTGGTGGGCGGTTTTGTCGTTGCCTTTGATGTTTTTGGTGTGGAAATGCGCACCGATGATTTGTGATAAATTTTCACTGGTGCCGGATAATATCAATGCGCGTGGTGGTGTTGTGGTGGCGTTGCTGACGTTTGTGTGGGTTGTGCTTTTTGGTGGAAACTATGCCGTTTTGCGCGATGAAATGTCGGTGTTACCATTTGTTGTGGCGGTTATTGTTTTCCTGACGTCTTTGTTTGTGGCGTCGCATATGCGTCATTTGCCGGCATTTAAGATGAATGCGCGGGCGCGATTCGCCGTTGCGCTGTTGATTCTTTTGGCGTTGGTGATGTCTGACTTGCACGCCTGGTGGGGACCAATATTACAGGTTGGTGCGTGTTCGTTGGGCTGGCTGATGGGGCGTGTGGCACGTGGTGCAATGCGACCAGTTGCAGGAATGATTTTAATTATATTAATGGTGACGGTGGCAATGCTGATGCAACCAGAATTTTTCCGCTTTGGTCAGTTGGGTAATTTAACACCGGTGCATTTGATTTTTGTGCTGATGATTGGTGTGTGCGCAATGGCGGTGATTGCGCTTAACAATATTAATGCGCGGGCTAAGATTCGTGAAAGTGCCTATGTGAAATTAAAATGGATGATGCGGGTTGTGTCTGTTTTGATGATGGCGTTGTTTATGCTGACGGAATCTGTGCCGTTGTTTGTTGGTATGTGTGGTGCGGTATTGGTGCTGTTTATGTTGTCGGTATGGCACGCAAAGGCGCAACCACGCGGATTAATGGAATCTATGTTGGCGATGACGGTAATACTGTTTGGGGTGATTACAACGATGCCGGCGGTAACCGCAATAGGTGTTTTGTATTTGTCCGTATTACCACAGGCTAAAATTTGGCGGGAATTCCGCGCTTTGTTATAATTTGTTATATTTATTTAATACCATTTTATGCCCTGTTGGGGTATGATTTCTGCAGAAATAATAAATAAAACAAAGAAGTTATATTATGGCAATACATCCAACTGCTATTATTCACGAAGGGGCCAAACTGGGCGCAGATTGCAAAATTGGTCCATATTGCATTATTGGTCCGAACGTTGTTTTGGGCGATCGTGTTGAATTGGTGTCGCACGTCGTTATTGACGGAAAAACGTCAATCGGGGACGATTCCATTGTTTACCCATTCGCGGTTCTGGGCGTTATGAGCCAGGATTTAAAGTGGCAGGACGAATCCACAATGACCGGTTTGCGCATTGGCAAGCGTTGCAAGATTCGTGAATACGCGACAATTCATTCGGGAACACCGGCATCTGATGGTACGGTTATCGGTGATGACTGTCAGATTATGGTTAATGCGCACGTTGGTCACGATTGCAAGGTTGGTAACAGTGTTGTTATGTCCAACCTGGTCCAGGTGGCCGGTCACGTCGAAATCGAAGACTTTGCGATTTTATCTGGTGGGACAATGGTCTTGCAATTTGCGCGTATTGGGCGCAATGCCTTTATTGGTGGTATGTCTGGTGTTGGCAGTGATGTTTTGCCGTATGCCATTTATGATGGTAATCGTGCCGTGTATCGTACAATCAATCGTGTTGGATTGATGCGTCACGGATTTACAAATGAAGATATGCACGCAATTCATTCTGTTTATTCGGCGGTATTTCGTAGTGACGAAGGGACAACCGCAGACCGCCTGGCCAAGGTGCGTAAAGAGGTCAAAAATAACAAATACGCAATGGACGCCATAGACTTTATCGAAAATCGTTCAAAACGCGGCATTGGAACATCAAAGAATGCAGAATAAGCAAACCGTCTTTATCATCGCAGGTGAAGTATCTGGGGATGTGCTGGGGGCGCGTATTATGGAACAAATGCCAGACGCGCGGTTCGTTGGCATCGGCGGTGAAAATATGCGTGCCGTGGGATTAAAATCGTTGTTCCCGATGGGTGATTTGGCGGTTATGGGCGCGGTAGAGGTTTTAGCACACGCCCGAACATTAACCCGTCGTATCCGCGAGACGGTAAATGCAATATTGGAAATAAAACCCGACATTGTGGTCAGCATTGATGCACCAGGCTTTGTCAAAAGTGTTATAAAACAAATTCGCAAGTTGCCGGCGGGTCAAGAACTTATTAAAAACGGCCTTAAATTTCATCACGTTGTTGCCCCCCAGGTTTGGGCCTGGCGGCCGGGACGCGCAAAAAAATATGCGCGAACATTTGATAAATTGTATGCATTTTTTGATTTTGAGGTGCCCTATTTTACAAAATATGGTTTGGATACGGTTGCGGTTGGGCATCCGATTGCGGATGGGATAATCGGCAAATATGATGCAACAAAGAACAAATCAGATGAAAAAATTATCACCCTGGTTCCGGGCAGTCGTATGTCAGAGGTCAAACGTTTATTGCCGATAATGCGTGATATGGTGGATATGTTGTCGCGAAATGGATTTTTGGGATACAAGTTTGTTATTCCAACCGTTGAAACAACGGTGGACTATGTGCGTGACCAGACGTCGCGGTGGCCAGTTAAACCGACATTGGTCCCGTCCAATCAGCGCTACGAGATTTATTCAAAAACGTATATTGCCATCGTGGCCAGTGGTACTGTATCCGCCGAACTGGCAATGATGCACGTGCCGACAATTGTTTTGTATAAAATGAACCCGATAACCACGTGGCTGGTTCGTCAAATGATACGGGTAAAATGGGTGTCGTTGGTAAACATTTTATTAAATCGTGGCGTATATCCAGAACTATTGGGCCCGGCCGCCCGTGCGGACAGTGCATTGGACGCGTTTGGACAATTAACAATTCCATCGGTTCGTGAAAAGATGATTGCCGAATTGAAATCGGCGGATGTCCTGTGGCGTCGATTAAATGGTACACCCGCAGCATTAATAGCGGATGGTATTAGAAATAAATAAAAATCCCGGCGATGCCGGGATTTTTAATGAGATATGTGATATAAGATACTTAACTAAACTTTTATTTATCAAAGGATTTTTTACATCGACAGGCCGTCTGGCAAATCATTTTGTCCACCAATGACAGTGTCGCATTCGGTATAGCTTGTAACTTCATCGCCGTCATCAAATGTAATTGGACATACTTGTTTCTTGCTGGAATATACATCACGTATGCACCAGGCATTCGTATCAAAAACAAGTGTGTTAAATGCGTCAGGATCATTAATTTGCCATCCCGTTGTATTTAAGAAGTCAAATGAGCATCTTGTGTCT
Source organism: Alphaproteobacteria bacterium (assembly GCA_015062485.1). Lineage (GTDB taxonomy): Bacteria > Pseudomonadota > Alphaproteobacteria > Rs-D84 > Rs-D84 > Enterousia. Next base: position 24,971 of record SUUO01000003.1, on the reverse strand, counting down.
TTGGCATCTTTTGCGACTGGGATTGCGGCAAGACATTTTGCAGAAGTGCCGTTTTTACTGCGTCGGCCACCATTTTCCCAGCACAGGCACGCACCCCACGATTTAGTGTCTACGGTCAGTGCGTAGTCACGTGGACACATATTTTCATTTGTGCCGACTACATATAATCTCTTTATTATATCACCGCTGCCGTCATCTGGGAATTTGAAATTCGACAAACAGATATTGTCGGGCATATATTGATTCAGGCGACCGTATTGCAGTTCCATAAAGCGTCCCTGCAAGTTTGTACACTGGGTTGTCAGGATGTCAATAACCTGGTTATAAATCTCGGTTGCGACACCGGTTGGACGCACGATACGGTGGCTTAGACAATTCTCATCCATAATGCCGTATTTTTCTGTGGAGGTTGCGGTTTTTCCACCTGTGAATATATAATCACAGGTCCCATTACCCGATGTGTTGAATGTTGTGGCGGTATCGTTGCTTGGGGATTCTACGTACATTTTATCGAATCCACCAAATGCGGCCTCTATCATTTCGGGTGAATTGCACGAGTCTATGGCGGTTAATTGTTTTGCGCACGTTGATTTATAGCGACGATATTTGCCATTGTGTTCTACAAATTCTGTATAGGTTGGATCGTAATTGGTTGTGTCGTTTATATTGCTTTTTTTGCTATACGTATCGTCCGAGATATATTCATAAAGCGTAAACCAATCCGGGGCGGTCCCCGTGTTTGGTGTAAATAAACCACTGTACGGATAGTAAAAGTTTTCGTAGTTTGTACCACCAAAACTGTCAAAACATTGTTTTGCAACCGCACGACACGCAGTCAGGGTGTCTGTTTCCTGGCGTTCGGTGATATAGTCTTTGATAATATCGGTTTTGAAAAGGCCGTTACAAGAATTGACATAATCCGTACACATCGCGCCGGTTAATGTAATCTTGCTGGGGTGTAGGCCCAAGCCACTGTCCCCGGTTAATTCTTTCATTGCGTCGGTCATCGAGCCATCGGCGTTCATATAACAGGTTGATACAAAATCAAAGCAGCCTTGTTTGATGATGTCAACCTTGGCCCTTTGGGCATAGTATATGTCTAGTAAAGCCTGGTCCAGGTATTCAGACCATACGATGTCCGCATCTTCGACACATTTATCCAATGCGTCCGCTGCAAATTTTTTGGTTCGTGATTCAAAATTTTGAACAAATGTGCGGTTGGCGGTATTCTTGGACAGTTTTTGATTTGCCGCGTCAACCCCATCGGCAAATTTCAACATTTCTGCCAACTGGTAGAAGTTAGTTACACCCGCAATTGGTGCGCCGGTGGATATGTCTATAAATTCACCATTGTCTAGGCACTTGTGATATCCGGCCCCACAAACCTGTTCGCTAAGGATTGCAGATTCTACCTCTGCGATACAGGTGGTAATATCCGATGAATTATGTTTTTGACGATTTTCAACACGCGCCAGGTCCAACATTGCACTGCCCTCGCGTATGGCGGACTTCATTTCTTTGCGCTTGTTTTCAATCGCCGTTTCGACGGTGTTGCAATCTTGTTCTATTGCCATCAGATATGCGGTTATGGCGCGCTGTAATGATGCGTCGTTACAGTCGGCACGTACCGCCGCGCGACATTGTGGATAAACCGCACTGTATAAATTTTGCCCATTATAGGTTGCGATTGCCTGTCCGGCGTCCATTGTGCCGAATGCGTTTGCCGTATCAAATGAAATGTTTATAGAATTTAAGTCTGAAAATTTACCGCCAACGGATGAATCTTTGCCACGAATTGAATTTAATATAGCCTGTAATAATGCCTTGGACGCAGATTTGTCATCAGTCAAGGCCTTTTCCCCGTCAGATGCGGTTTTCATAGCTGTTGCCTGGGCGGCGGTCATACCAACCACGTCCAGATTTTCTGTAAATACGGTTAATTGTTCACCCGCCTGGGTTAATATTTCGCGCGCATCCACCAGATCGTAGACACGATTACTGCACGAGCAACGACGATAGTCATCATTTTTCTGACCACAAAATTGATCCATACAGGTAAAATATGCCGTTTTACAACGTTCGTATTCTGCCCCTGTTCTGGTTTGCGTTAAATCAACGGTATCTGTGGTGGTGATGCGCGCAATGACGCGTGGAATTGGGCTTTGATTTTGTGTGGTGGCGCGGGCGGTTGCGGTGCGCGCGGCGTTGTTTGTTGTCGCACGGGCGGTTGTTGCACGTGTTGTGGCGGATTTTGTTGTGGTTGCGACCCTGCGTGGCGTTAATGTCGATGTGCGCGCCGCCGTACGTGCGGATTTTGTTGAATTGGTAAGTCTTTGTGTGGTGTTTGCGGTTCCGTTTTTTGCGCGTGTTGCCACCCCGCCGTCACGGACGGCGCCATATGTGCCATCGGTCAACCCCAGGCATAATGCAACAAAAATCAGAACTTTCTTCATCTCTGATGAAATGTTAGCAAATTTATAATTTTTAGGGCAAGTGAAATATGTGTTGTTGCGGTTTAAAAAGTTTATATGGATTTATTTTTCTTGTTGCAAAGGAATTAAAATTAATATAATATAAACTTCGCCTGCGGATATGGCGGAATTGGTAGACGCGCTAGTTTCAGGTACTAGTGGTAGCAATACCTTGGAAGTTCGAGTCTTCTTATCCGCACCATTTTTAGGGGTTGTAGCTCAGTTGATAGAGCGCTACGTTCGCATCGTAGAGGTCGTGGGTTTGAGTCCCATCAGCTCCACCAAATTTTTAAGGTCTTCGGGGATATGGCGGAATGGTAGACGCTGAGGACTTAAAATCCTTTGGTCATTGCGACCGTGTGGGTTCAAGTCCCACTATCCCCACCACCGTATTAGCAGTTGTAATCGCCAGTTGGCGGTTTTTTTTATTGGTCGTAATAAGTCATAAGGTCATTTGGCTTGATTTTTGTTCTAAAACCCTTGCCATTATTGCAGGGACGTTCCCGATAAATTGGAATTTGTCGACCATTTGGTGCAGATAAACTTGATGCGCGTCCAGAATATAAAATTTCATAATGCAGGTGGGTTAAATCCCGGTTCATTGATGGATTTGTTTGATCTGCGTTGCCACCGGTATAACCCATATATCCAATAAGACAGCCGGCGGAAACCTGTTGCCCCTTGGTTACCAAGATTTCGTCCAGGTGCATATATTGTGTTGTCCATTCAGAACCGTGTTTTATACCGATATAGTTCCCGGCAGATTTTCCCCGCTGATCCCTGATAACGGTGGATACAACGCCATCCGCAGTTGCATAAATCGGCATACGATAAAAGTCCGCCGTGCAACCAATATCAACCCCGGTATGTGGTCGTGTAACGTTCGTGGCCCCAATTTTTTCGCGGCATCCGTACGGGGAACACATCGCACCATCAAGGGTGTTTTTCATAATATTTTTGGTTTTTTCGTTGGCAAATGATTCTGGGATGGGCATATCCTGCATATTAACCGGTTGCCCAAGGGGAATCTGTTGGCCCGCGGGAATTTGCGGATGTCGCAAAGAACAATACCCCCCCGTCCCCTGGCGCATATGGCGTGTTTCGTTTTTTGTATAGGCCGGTTGTGGGTGTGACGGTTGTGTTGGGATTATGATTGCGCCGCCGTCTGAGTATGTTGGCATATTGCCATTTTTATCGCATTCAGGGCATTGGTTTATTCCGGCCCGGGCCAATTCCGCTTCGATTGCATCGTGGGCGGCGTCTTCCATTTCTATGAATTTTATTGCTTGGTATGGACTTAGCCCCGCGAACGGTTCATAGCCATCGGCCTTTATATCTAATCTTTCGGAGAAATCTAAATCAGATGTTGTTTTTGGGAATTTGGAGGCCTGTAAAAAAGAGGCCGCCTGTGCGTCCGCTATAAATATCCACAGCATCCAAATAAATACCGTATATTTTCGTTTCACACGCGAATGATATCATAAAACAAAAATTCTTGCAAGATATGGCGAATGAATATATAATATGCGTCGTTGAATACGGATGAATAGCTCAGTTGGTTAGAGCGCTTCGTTCACATCGAAGAGGTCGCTGGTTCGAGTCCAGTTTCATCCACCAGTTATAAAAAATCCCGCCATCCGGCGGGATTTTTTATCCAAAGAGCAAATAGCAATGCGCAAAGAGCAATTAATGCATCTATGATACTTCGCTAAACTTTTATTTATCATTGCAATTGCGTAAGGGGAAAGATTTAGTTATAATTGGTGTGTTATGGTGGTTTGCCATAATGGGGTGTAACGACCCGTGCTAATAGTTTTCGATTTAATATCGAATAAGACAACTCCTGAATATGAATGTCAGGGGGGCTGTGAATATATTGAATAAGCAGCACAATTCTATTAGATTGTCGTTAACCTCCTGACCACTCGTTTTTTGCGTAGTGGTTTTTTGATAATCAAAAAAACAGGAGAAAGACAAATGAAAAAACTTTTAACTTTAACCGCGGTTGGCGCGATACTCGCCGCACCCGCGACGGCCGTGCAAAAATGTGTGGCGTTGGATCCGGAACACGTCAGTTGTTACCCGACATCAGAAGAGTATAGCGATTTTGTGGGTAAAGCCGAGTGGTCCATAACATGTACAACGAATGGCACCAGTGTCCCGATTAAGGGAATCGGAATGTGTTCAAATCAGGCGGCAAATGATTTCTTTGACACATCAGAAGCTATTACAACGGTAAGTAGCGAATCGGATATGACAGATAGATATTGCTGGTGTAAAATGGTTGAGCCGGCTGTTTCGTCTTGGGTATACATTGGCACAGACGTGTACGGTGGCGACCGTGCTTGCGCGTACGGCTGTGCGGCTAGCTGCTTTGATACTATTTATAAGGAATCTGGGTTCCAGTCCGCGCTGTTTGGTTCATTGGCAAATTAAGGGGATGCGAATGAAACGAATTATGTTTTTATTTATACTGATGCCGTTATCCGCGGTGGCGGTGTCGCCGTCAACATCGTGTCCGTCGGGATACACTGCAATTGATGAACCCGCCATAACAATCGCGACGACGTGTCCCAGTGGCACAATTTCCGTCGGTACGGCGGAATCGTGTTTGGTGTCTAATCCGTCGGGCGATTGCATAATGTATGCGTCGGTTGGAATGTCGTTTACAGACAGTTCTGGGACATATGAATTCACAGAACCGTGTGCAATGAACAACTAAGAAAAATCCCGCCATCCGGCGGGATTTTTTTATCTTAGACCCTTTTCACGACAGCACGCGGATGCGGCCGCCTTCCAATCTGAATACTGTTTGGATGGGTTTCGTAAATCTTTCCACGGTTGCCAGCCGGTACATTTTTTATTTGTTCCCGTGCCAGTGCATTTTGCATATCTGCGCAACGAACAGGTTTGATTTGAAACCTTGCCCGCGGGGGTTGTGCATTTTACGACAATATTTTGATTTTTTGCATCGCTTTTGCCCAGTTCGCGTGAAGACATAACCTGGTACGCAGAGGCAAAGCCAACCGTTGTGCATAAAATTATAAATGCTGATAATATTTTTTTCATTATGCCGTCCTTTCTTATGATTTTTATTATATTAAAACGCAATAAAAAACACAACAGGAATAAAATTATTCACCCGTGGTCCAGGGCACGTCATTCATAACCAGGTAATATAATGCCTGGTGTTCGGTGCCGGGATCACGGATGATTGGCTTAACAACCCAAATGTCAATATTGCAGGGCGAATTTGAATCGTTTTGATTTTCCATCAAATCTTCGTGGAATTTAGATGCAAAATCCATTGCCTGTAAAAATGCGGCATCGTCGTCGGTGGGGGATGTGGAATCGCCCGCCCACATTAGCCACATTCCGTGATTTACAACGTTTTCTTGGCCCTGTAAATCATCTGCGGATAACAATAACAGTGGTGCAAATTCAATATTGTTTGTAAAATCGCCGGTGCTGGTTTCGGTCCAATCGTACATACCGCCCACAAATTTTAATGCGCCGTACAGAATCCCTGTGCCGGTCCCTAGCCTGCCTAATGCACCAATGTTTTTCATTGTTGATTGGAACAACCAATCGTTTATTCGGCCTGTCTTCATCCCCTTGCGTGCAATTTTTGCAGCCTTGTCCAGGGTCTTGGTGCCCGTATTTACGGCCTTTAAAGATTGGGCGGTGGCTTTGACGCCCTTGAACCCGCGGGCGATAATGTTGCCGGTTTGTTTGGTCTTGCGCAATCCTTTCATTGCTTTTAACGCGTCCAGATATTTGTTCATATCTTTGACTGCATCGGTTGATTGTTTAAAGAGTTTTACATTGTCATCAGCATTTTCTAAATCCGCCATTCGTTTTGTAATGTCGGCAATTTCATCGGCGTTGTTTGCCGCCTTTGCGGCATCTAACTGAGAGGATAATTTTACATAGTCTGTAACCGTATCAATTTTTTCAAGTTGTTTAATTGTGGTGGTTAAATTTTTTAGGCTTCTTGATGCACGGGCGGCTTTTGTGATGCCGGTTATTGCCTGGGAACCGCCCATCGTGACGACCGTTAATGCAACATCAAGTGCGATTTCCATATATGAAAGCCATTGCAAGTTAACATCACCCGCGACATAGTAATCATTTGTGTCGTCTTTGATGTCGACGGTTTTGTCCCGCATAGTTTTGTTAATCATTGTATTGTCGCGTGATTTTGCACTGCGGTCGGTGCAATTACCACCCCGTCCCGATGGAAACAAAGAATCGATATTATTTTTTATATAATCTAGTGAGATGGTGTTGTTTTTATCGGGGCCCACAAAGTTATTTAATGCGCCGTGTTCGGTTACCATAATCGCATACCAGGCGGGGTCAATGTTTGTCCAAACGGCATCGTCGGCACCAATGCGTGGGTTTGGGTCAGATGATGGGGTGCCACGCTTGTCCGCCAAACGAATACGTTGTTTTAAAATCTTGGGTTGCGTTTCATAGTTTATAACAATTTCGCGACCACCGGGAAATATGTATTGTATCGGCATAAATTTTATTGTGTCGTTGTCATCGGCGTTGGCGATTTCCGGACACGCCAAAACACGTTCCAAAACAGCTTTGTTGGAAAATGTTGCATAAATCCATTGTTGAATGGTTTGTTCATCATCAGATTCCGACACCGTATTGGCGGTCTGGGCCAGTGCGTTCGCAAATATGCCCGTTGCGCATTCGGTATTATCGCGCGGTTGGTTTTGTATATCTTCGAATTTAAGAACCGGGGCGGCACCCATTGCGTTAAATGGCAATAATACCAGAAAAAATAAAGCCAGAATCCCTTTCATTATTGTAATGCGCCACATTGCCGTTCGTATGCCGATATCGCAGATTGTAATTTTTGAATTAGTGCGCCATATGAATCTGTTGGTGTGCCGTTATCACTGCCGTCGGCCGGTTGCCAGTTCCAACAAAAGTTTTCGGGGTCCGCAATTGGAATTACATTAAGGTCTGGGGGGGTATTATCGTTGCACCAACGCGGTGTGCATTCTATGTCCCACGTGTCGTCTTGCCATAAACCATCCCACCAAGATAGTTTTGTCGCAGAACCACCTTGTTTGCACTGTCTGACCCCGGCCAGCGGTTGACCGTTTTCGTTGGTCATATCACAGAACATATATCCACCAATTTCCACCTGTCTTTCGCCTTTGTTAAATGCGGTGTTGCAACAAGTGAATGTTGGACTGCCGTCTGCTTTTCGTATAATTGGGTCGTAAAGACAGTCTGTTTCAGAGAATAATTGCGAACCAGCAATTGCGCCGCCAATAACGGCACCGGCCGCGGCCCCAATCCAGCCACCTTTTGCGCCCCACAGTGCACCAACGCTGACGCCGCCCAGAATGCCGGAAACCGCACTGCCGGCAACGTTCCCAGCGGTATGTTCGTGTTGGCCTTTGGTGTTTTCATAGATTCCATATGCGCCAGCCGCCGCCCCCAGGACCGCGCCAGCCTTTTGCATTGGGGATGCCGCGCCCCATCCTTTGGTTGGTGTCGTGGTTGTGCCAGATCCACCACCGGAACCGCCGCCAGATCCACCACCAGAACCGCCACCAGATCCACCGCTAGATCCACCACCGGAACCGCCACCAGAGCCACCACCAGACCCACCACCGGAACCGCCACCGGATCCACCACCGGAACCGCCACCAGATCCACCACCAGATCCGCCACCAGATCCACCGCCAGAGCCGCCACCGGATCCACCACCGGAACCGCCACCAGATCCACCACCGGTACCTCCACCGGTTCCGCCTCCTGTGCCGCCACCCGTTCTTGGGCGGGGGGCAATCGCGAAATCCGTGACCCTTCGCGATGTGCCGGGTGTTGCCGGCGTTTTAAGTGTTACGGGCAGTTTTTGATTGCCGTGATAAAGGGAGACGCCATCTGGACCAACGGTATATGTATATTGGCGTGTTGGTTGTGCCCAGCCGGTTGGGTTATCTATGCCACCCTGAAATATATCAATTCCACCCAGTGGTGTTGCGCCATACGACGCCCCACATATAAAAATAGCAATCAATAAACAAGCAATTTTTTTCATTGGTTATATTTTCCCTGTATTTTACAATCGGCGAATTTAACGCCACGTGTGCGACAATCTTGTAATTTTGCCAGGTCGCTTTTCATTGTTTGATATTGCGATTTGTGTGCAGAACAATAAGAATTTCTGTGGGTTGCGGTTCTTTGATTGTATTCTTCGGCAGATTCAAGTTGTATCGAATTGTATGCCTTGGCGTCCTTGAATGGTTCATAACCCTGGGCCTTGATATTCAGGCGTTCTTCAAAAGACAGGTCCGCAACGGTTGTGGGAAAATCATTTTTTTTTAATGCGCCCATATTGGTGCCGTTTCGCGCCTGTAATTCTTCCAGTTCTTGGGTGCGTTCAATGATATCCTGTTGCCATTGGGGTAATGGCTTTTCAAACGGGTTGTTTACTTCAATTTTATTATTCGTGTTGGATGGTGTGGTGGCGGCTGGAAATGGAACCGTGCCACTTGTTGTGCCCGCGTGACCGTATTTTTTTACATAATTTTCAAATTCAGAATCAATATAGCCCGCGCAAGACGTTGCGTAATTATGTCCCGGCAACTGGGATAGTTGCAACATCAGTGTTGGGCGGACATCAGATAATTGCGCACCAACACAATTGTTCATATTTGCGCAAACATTTGCCATCAATGCGGATACCGTCCGCTGGCAATCGCCGGCATTCATTTCGGGGCCGTCAACATACACCGCCTGGGGCATACGCTGATTATATGGGCCGGACGGATTCCAAAATGGATTCGATGAATATGTTTGTACATTTTGAATCTGGCCATACTGTGAAAATGGCGCAGACGACGGCTGATACGCAATTGCGGTACCACATACCAATGCATAAAACGCAAGAAAAGTCTTAAAATACATTCTCATTTTTAGGTCCCTATGCGGTTATTATAACAAAATTGAATTTATGATTAAAGACAAAATTGCGCCGATAATAAAGAACGGACCAAATGGGATGTATTTTTGTTTTTTTATGCGTGCCCATAAAATTCCACCCGCACACGCCAACACAAGTGCGATTCCTAATCCATTTGTGCCCAGCCACAATCCGCCAATGCCAATCAACTTGATATCGCCAAGTCCAATTGGGGCAATGGCATCTGGGTTTTTCTTGCGTATATGCCAATCAAATACAAAACCGACAAATGCCGACATAAGATATCCAAATGTTGCGCCGATGGCTGCGTCCGTCAAACTGATTGGCCAACCATAAAATGCAATCAATAATAATGCGACAAGCATCAGTGGAAAAAGGTATGCGTCCGGGATTATGCGACGCCGAAAATCGGCCACCGAAATCAGTATCGCGCATATTGCCGCCCATACCAGTAAACCAACGAAAAAGATATTAAAAAACATATTTTTCCCCCTTGCCTTTCGAATCGGATTAGTGCTATACTTATTTTATAATATAACAAGGGTTTTGTAAAATGAGCAAGGGTTGGGATAACGCAATGCTGAAAAAATTAAAGGCATTGACCGGCAAAGGTTTGTCTACGTCTGAAATTGGTAAACGTCTGGGGATGAGCAAAAATGCCATTGTTGGTAAATTAAATCGTCTGGGCTGGAACGCCAAGGCGGGTGGCACCACCACAGAGTCGTCTGCAAAGGAAAAAGCAAAAGAAACAAAAAAAGCAGCGCCCAAGAAGGCAGAGCCGACAAAGAAAACCGCATCGGCCAAGGTGACGACAACGACAAAAAAGGCGGCCACTAAAAAAGAGCCGACAAAGAAAGCAACTGCGAAAGCCACACCAAAGAAAGAAGTTGCAAAAAAGACGGCCGACAAAAAAACGGATACAAAACCGGTTGTCGCAAATGCCAAAACATTGGCAATGCATCAACGTATTGTTCAGCACGCCCTTGAAATGGCTAACTTGAAACCAAATCAATGTCGTTGGCCAATTGGTGACCCCGATTCAGAACATTTTCATTTCTGTGGGGAAACGGTCTTCGTTGGAAAGCCATATTGTTATGAACATTGTAAACAGGCATATCAATTTACACCACCAAAGAAAAAATAAGCGCAATGGGGGAATAACGCAAAATGCCAAACGAGAGAGATTCTTTTTCAGCCCTGACGGTTCGCGATTATGATATCGCGGGAAATTTGTTACGTGTGTACAGTAAGCCAGATGGGGATATTGTTTTTGTTCTTGATTTGCATATTGATGAAAACAAACCCAATGTTTTGTTGGTGATTGACGCGATTGATAATCGCAAGTGGGACGATATTCTGGAAAATGATTATGGTATCGAACTTGAAACCGTGCGCCCTAAGAAAGATAATAAATATCAAAAACTGGATATTGAATACAGTGGTCTGGATATTTATCGGGACTTAATTGGTACGTATTCTGAAAATGAAGACATCACGGATGCGTTGGCGATGTTGAATGCGTTTCGTGAAATCGCGGTGCGGCGTGCGGCGGCGGAAAGATTGGCAACGGCGGAAACGGCGGTGGAAAATACCCGCGAAACCATAGACAAGACCAATGAAACAATTGCTGAATTAAATGGGCGGTTGCGCCAATTACGTGCCAGGTTATCAGACCTGCGGAAAAATATCGGGAAAGAGCCAACCAAGCAGTCTGCGTCCAAGATTTTGCGCACTGAATCCCAGATTGATGCGACGAATGAAAAGATACGTCGTGCAAAAAAGCGTTTGGATAATGCGCAAAAACGTCTGGTTTCGTCTATTGATGACGCAGAGGCGGCGCGTGAAATTTTGGAACGACTTGGCAAAACGACAGATATGGCGAATGTTCCAGCGTTGGTGTCTGATGAGCCAATCGCAACCATCCCAGATGGTGATTTGGTTGTTGTTCGCGATGCACCCGTGCCGGCGGATTATTCAGACCAAACAAATTCTTTAACAATAAATAACACAAAGGCAGAAGATATGGCTGACGAAGAAGTAAAACCATTATTTGATACGGATCCAGAAATCTTGGATGAAGAAATCGCCTTTAAACCAATTGATTTTAATGCGCCGATTGTTGCACCGGATATGACGCCGACGGTTCAAAATGAACCGGGTGTCCCTGATACATATAATGACGCGGCAGCGGTTGCGCCATTGTCGTTTACGCCACCAATTGCAAGTGAGCAATTCCAAGAATCTGAAACCATTGTGCCCAGTCAGGCTAGTGCCCCTGCCCCGGCGCCAGTGTTGGATTCTATTACCGCGGTTGAAACACCCGTGGGTATGGATGTTGTCGAAGAACAATCTGAATTTATTCCAAAACCGGTTACACCGTCGTACGCCGCACCTATAACAGATAGCGCACCGATGTCTGATGTTGCACCTGCCTCAACAGATTCTGGATTTCGTCCGGTGTCCCCATTGACGGGCGTGGCACCGGTTGTACCATCATCAGATGTATCCAAACGTAAGCAAGGTGTTGTTTATTATGTAATGTTGATTGCGCTTATTATTATGTCGATATTTGTGTTGTGGTATTATCAGAAATCGACGGGTGGAAATGCGTTACCGAATATCGGGGACAAGGTTGCCCCGGAAATTGCGCCGGCGGATGATGCGACCCCGGTCGTGACAGAACCCACAGATGTAGCGCCGATTGTTGAAGTTGAAGAGGTGTCTGTGTCAGAACCTGAAAAGGTGGAACCTGTTGTGATAGAGGAACCGGTGCCTGTTGAACCGGTCGTTGTTCAACCAGAACCAGAGCCAACCCCAGAACCAGTTGTTATAGAGGCAGAACCAGAATCCGTTGAACCGACAGAGGTTGTTGTCCCTGTATCTGTGCCGGTGTTGAATACTGTTCCAACGGTTGTGCCAGAACCAGAAACAATCAAGGTGGAAACCGAAGAAGAAATATTGGCAAAGAAGCCCGCGTATGGTGTTTCCCAGAACGAGGCTATGTTTGTCGCAGATGATGATTTTGAAACAGACAGATTGGATGCCGATATCACGGATGATGATGTGGTTGATATGTATGATACGCCGATAATTCGCGTTCAAGAACCAGAAGTTGTCACCGAGTACATAGAAGAAGGTGCACCAATGTGCGAAGGTGGTGCAGCCCCAGACAGATTTGGTTGTTGCCCGGGCGAAACTTATACCCAGATTGACAATGGTGGATTTGTTTGTTGCCCAGATGCCGGGGGTGATTGTTTCCCGCCTTTATTATAAAAAACCGCCAAATGGCGGTTTTTTAATACTTTAAAACAAGTGCGATTAGTTCTTCGACCGAATTGGCGTTATACATTTTATAGTCATCCAAACTTTCTATGAATCCACAATCAATCATATGCTTGACCAAATTGGATAATGGTGCCCAGAAATTATCAATGTTTAAAAAGAATAATGGTTTTTTTGTTTCACCAATTTGTTGCATTGTCATAATGTCGGTTAATTCATTCAGTGTTCCAATTCCGCCAGGCATAATAATAAAAGCATCGGATAATTCGAACATACGCTGTTTGCGTTCATTAACACCGTCCACGATTTCGACATCAATTTCATTGTGGGCGGGTTCTTGGCGTGCGATAACGTCGTCGGTTGAAACCCCAATAACGTGTCCGCCCGCACGTAATGCCGCCGTTGATACCGCCCCCATCAATCCGACATCACCACCACCAAATACCATCTGAATATTGTTCGTGGCCAGGGCCGTTCCAACCGCAATCGCCGCACGATTAAATTCGGGGTTGTTTCCAAATTGGTGCCCACAATATACCGCAACAGTCTTTAAGAATTTTCCCATTTCCTTTTTTCCTTTATTTTCGAAAATTATAGCATAAAATACAAAAACAATGAACGACAAATTTATCGATTTTGTTCGAAAATATTCCGATACACCAATTGCCGTCGCGGTCAGCGGTGGGGTTGACTCTGTGTGTTTGTTGGTATGGTTGGTTAGATGTGGGATGAATGTGACGGCGTTGCACGTTAATCACGGTTTGCGTGCGGCGGCCGATGTCGAGACGGAATATGTCAAAACACTTTGCAATCAATTAAATATCCCATCCAAGATTTTTTATTGGACGGATGACAAGCCATCAACCGGGGTCGAGGCTGCCGCCCGCGCCGCCCGCTACAAATTTATGACAGATTGGTGCCGCGACAATGGTGTGAAAACATTGATGCTGGCGCACCAGGCAGATGACCAGATTGAAACATTCCTAATGAATCTGGGGCGTGGCAGTGGTCTGTATGGTTTGGCGGCAATGGCCCGTGAAAGTTGGCGTGATGGTATTCAGATTGTGCGCCCGTTACTAAACATTTATCGAGATGAACTAAAAAAATATTGTGATGAAAACGGTATACAATACTTTTGCGATGAAATGAATTATGACGAGCAATATACACGCGTTCGCATTCGAAAAAATCGACATTTATTGTCATCAAAACTGGGCATAGAAGACAATCGGATTTTATTGGCGATTGAAAACCTGGGGCGTGTGCGTGATGCGATTACATCAGATATTGATGCAATGATAGAATCTGTTGCCTGTCGCGGTGGTGCAATGTTTTCTGATTCTTTTCTATTTGACCAGGCACCCGATATTAGATTAAAGTTTATCGGAACACTTATTCAAAAAATTGGGGGGGATGATTATCAACCACGCTTGAAATCTTTGACAAGCGCACTAGATAAATTATCAAGCGATTGTAAATTTACCCTGGGGCATTGTACTTTGCGCCGTCTGGGGGAAAAAATATTGATCGTACCCGAAGGGGAAAAAACAACATTCAGGAAACGAAATGAGAAAAATAAAAAACACCAAAACACCAAATCAAATCAATAATATCAATGATAAATTCAAACGACGTGATCGTTCGGGATGGTACCTGGGGTTATTCCTGTTTTTATTTGTGATGGTAATTGGACGGGCGCTCTTGATTGGTGGTGCGCCAATGATGGGAATGTCTGGCACGGCCACAGCACCCGTAGCGTCGCGTCCCGTTGTGTTGAATTTTTCAGATGTCTTGCGTCGTGCGGATGATATTCAGACGATGGAAATTCGTGGCAATGACGCCCGGGGTGTATTAAAAGATGGTACAAAATATACCGCGACGATTACATATGATCCCGAATTATTAACCAAGATTTCAGAATCTGGTGCAAATGTATCGATTGATACAACACGTGGTTTTGTTGACACGCTTGGAACGTGGTTGCCAATTGTGATAGGACTGTTTTTTATATGGTGGATTTTCCGCGGGTTGCGTGGTGGTCCGGCGGGTGGAATTGGACGCAGTTTGGTTAATCAAAATCCAACAAAAATTACAACTGGCAAGCCGGGTACAACATTCAAAGATGTTGCCGGGATTGATTCTGAAAAACAAGAATTGGCCGAGGTTGTAGACTTCCTGAAAAACAAAGATAAGTATCAAAGTGTTGGCGCACGCGTTCCGCGTGGCGTTCTGTTGTCTGGGGAACCGGGTACGGGTAAAACATTGCTGGCCCGCGCCATCGCAGGCGAAGCAAACGTGCCATTTTTTGCAACATCGGGATCTGATTTTTCTGGGATTATTGTTGGACTGGGGGTTGCCAAGATTAAAGAAATGTTTGAAATGGCAAAACGCAATGCGCCGTGCATATTATTTATTGATGAAATTGATGCTATCGGTCAGCGGCGCAGTGCGCACTCGTTCAATGACCAGGATCGTGAACAAACTTTAAATCAATTACTGATTGAAATGGATGGCTTTGCAAACAATACAGGCATTATTGTTATTGGTGCAACAAATCGTCCGGATATGTTGGATTCTGCGTTGTTGCGTCCCGGTCGCTTTGACCGCCAGGTACATATTGAATTACCCGATATGGCGGGTCGTAACGAGATTTTAAAACTGTACGCGGATCGTGTAAAAATGGGGGCGGATGTAAACCTGCACGATGTTGCGCGTGGTACAACGGGCTTTTCTGGGGCGGATTTGGAAAACCTGTTGAACGAAGCGGCCCTGCACGCGGTGCGTAATGGACGCAAAGAAATTACCCCCCTGGATATTGATGAGGCACGCGATAAAATCATTATGGGACCGCGCAAGTTGCGCAAGATGCGCCCCGAAGATATTAAATTAACCGCCTATCACGAAGCGGGCCACGCGTTTGTTAGTTTGATGTACGCGGACATCACAGATCCAATTCACAAGGCGACAATTATTCCACGTGGTCGTGCACTGGGGATGGTGCAACACCTGCCGATTGATGACAAGGTTTCTATGACCCTGGCCGAGGTTCGTGCCAACCTGTCTATTGCGCTTGCGGGGCGCAGTGCCGAAGAATTGTTCTTTGGTGCGGATAAAATTACCACCGGCGCCGAAAGTGATATCGCAATGGCAACACGCCTGGCGCGGTATTCAATAACGACGGCGGGGTTGTCGGATAAGTTGGGCCTGGCCGCGATTAACCAGGTGTCCGCACTGGGGGCGCGTTCGGCATTGGAAAACGCGTCGGAAAAGACAGCGGAAATGGTTGATGCAGAAATTCGTTCCTGGCTTGACACAGCGCACAAGGATGCAACAAAACTATTAACCAAGAATCGCAAGGCGGTTGAAAAATTGGCGAATGAACTGTTGAACCGTGAAACATTGACGGGCGACGAAATTCGTGAAATTGTTTTTGGTGCAAAAAAATCGACGCCCAAAAAGACGCCCAAGAAAACAAATGCAAAAACAAAAAAATAAATTTGAATTGGTTCAAATGTCGCCACAGAATACAAATTCTGTGGTGGTTTTTGATGGCGATAAATGTGTTGTTTTCGATCCGTGGGGTTGTGTGGATGATTGGGAAAATTACTTTGCCGCACGTGGTGTTACGCCGGTGGCGATTTATGCGACGCACGGGCATCCGGATCATATTTCTGCGGCGGCGGCATTGGCAACACGATTTAATATTGATTGGCATATGTCGCACGTGGATTTAGATTTAATAGAATGGGGAAACGGTTTGTTGCAATATTTCAAATTACCCCAGTTATCACCGAATGATAAAAAACCGATAAATCTTTCCGCCGGTGTGTGTACAATCCTGCGCGACACAAAAATGCAGATTGTTGAATTGCCGGGGCATACCCGTGGTGGCGTTGGATACTATTTCCCAGATGATGGTGTTCTGGTTGTGGGTGATACATTGTTCCAGGAATCTTATGGCCGTACCGATTTACCGGGTGGTGATGAACAATCATTATTTCTATCGATTGCAAAGATTTTTAATATGAATCTTGCAGATGAAACATTGGTTGTTCACGGACACGGTGAATGCACAACGATTGGATTGCTGAAACAAAAAAACGCTTTTTTTAGAAACTAATTTATTTCTTTAACGCTGATACAATTCGCGCAAAGTTCGCGGATTCTTCTTCGCTGGAATCAATGTCGGAAAAAGTGATGTCCCCTGCCCGCGTGGCCAGCCATCTTATTGCGGGCATTGTTGTTTCGTGAAATGTTTCGATACGGTGACGGACGATGTCAATATTCCTGTCATCTTTGCGGGTTGAACCCTCGGTACGGCGTTTGTTAATCCGTCGCAGCATTATTTCATCAGATACATTTAAATATATTATTTGAATATCATATTTATTCGCATAATTGTGGACCAGCCATTGTGCCTGAAACAATGTGCGCGGAAACCCGTCCAGGATTATATTGCCCGGCGTTTTATCCAATGTGGTGGCGATTAAGTCACACACCATTTCATCAGGGATAAGATTACCGCCGGCAATCGCAATGCGGATTGGCGAATCGTCCGGTTGCGCACGCAGGATTGCCCCCGTTTCAATGTGTGTATATTGTGGATAGATTTCACGCAACATACGGGAAAAGGTTCCCTTGCCGGTGCCGGGTCCACCCATCATAACAATCATTTTGTTTTTGTTCTTCATACCCGTGATTATATCATAAAAAACACCGCCCGCAAAGCGGACGGTGAAACGATTTGTGAATTCACAAATTATTTTTTGCTGTTTTCGATAGCTGCGCCCAAGATGTCGCCCAAAACAGAGCCGGAATCGGCTTCGTTTGCGAATTCTTTGACCGCCTGCTTTTCCAATGTCACCTGTAATGCACGGATAGACAATTTAACAGTGTTGTCTTCAATCGAAACAACAGATGCCTCGACGGAATCGCCAACATTGTATTTGCTTGTATCCTGTTCTGATTTTTCACGTGACAGGTCCGTACGACGGATAACACCGCGTGCATCACCAGCCAACGACAAAATCAATTCATCAGGTGTGATTTCGGAAACAGTACCGCATACAACTGCGCCCTTCTTTAACGATACGGCGTTGTTTTCTGCGCTTTCTGTCAATTGTTTAATACCCAATGTGACACGTTCTTTTTCTGGATTGATATCCAAGATTTTGGCTGTTACTTCCTGGCCGCGAACGAATTTTTTCAATTCTTCTTCGTCCAGTTTGTTCCAAGACAGGTCGGAAATATGAACCATACCGTCCAATTCCGGTGTCAGGGCCACGAACAAACCAAATTCAGTTGTGTTCTTGATTGGACCGGTTACAACATCGCCAACATTGTGTGTTTCTGCAAACTGTTTCCAAGGATTTGGTTGCAGTTGCTTATAACCCAATGAAATACGACGTTTGTCTTGGTCAATACCCAAAACAACAACGTTGATATCCGCACCGTTTTGCAGAACTTTGCTTGGGTGGATATTCTTGTTTGTCCAAGATAATTCAGACATATGAACCAGGCCTTCGATATTATTGCCCAGATCAATGAATGCACCGTAATCTGTCAAAGAAGAAACTTTGCCCGATACAGTGTCGCCAACGTTGAACGCACGGGATGCTGTTTCCCATGGGTCTTCTTCCAATTGTTTCATACCCAATGAAATACGATGTGATTCTGGGTCGAATTGGATAACCTTGACTGTAATTTTTTCACCAACGTGAACCAGTTCGCGTGGATGATTTACACGTTTCCAAGACAGGTCTGTCACGTGCAACAATCCATCAATACCACCCAAATCTACGAACACGCCATAGTCTGTGATGTTTTTAACGATACCTTCGACAACGGCACCCAGGGAAATGTTTTTCATCGCTTCTTTCTGGGCGGCGGCGATTGTATCAGACTGAATCGCGCGACGAGATACGATTGCGTTTGTGCGCAACGCGTCCATTTTCAATACGCGGAATTTGTCTTTCAGTCCAATCAAAGATTTTGCATCACGGATTGGTTTGTGATCGACCTGGGATGATGGCATAAATGCAAACACGCCGTTGATATCAACGGTAAAGCCACCACGAACAACGTCGATAATTGTACCCTCTGGGTCGATGCCTTCGGCAACGGTCTTTTCCAGTTCTTTCCAGGCTTTTTCAGCACGTGCCTTAGAATAAGACAGAACGGCTGTACCTTCGCGGGATTCATAGCGTTCAACAAAAACGTCGATGATGTCACCGATTGCTGGAACAGATGCGCCAAATTCCTTTAATGGAACGCGCCCTTCGGATTTCAGGCCAACGTCAACCATCGCGAAATCACCGCGAATATCTTTGACGGTACCTTTGGTTGCATAGCCCTGCAAAGTTTCCTGGGTGCCATAGTTCGCATCGAACATCTGGACGAAATCTTCGCCGGACAGTGGATTAAATAAGTCTTTGGATAAATCTTTCATGAAAAATTTAATCAAAGTTTGCCACCCTTCGCCGAGGCTTCGGGTGGCAGGCCACCTAAAATCTCTCTGGGGGACTTGTGGGGTTAATCGGACTGATTCTGCGCCCACCCGCAAAATCGAACGGATTATACAGACTTTTTTGACAAAATGCAAGTTTTTTCAATAAATAAATCCCGCCGACTGGCGGGATTTTGTTTGCTGTGATTATTTTTACTGATAATCATTAACGACCGAATAGGTGGTGCCATCATTCTTGACTTTCAGAGCACTGCTGTACGACGTGCTTAACGCGCCAAAGAATGTCTGGTTCCCAATCTTTACATTCAGTGCCGGACTTGTGCGTGCCGCACTGCGCAGGTATATCGATTGGTTGCCCGCGTGCAGGATGCGACCACAGTCGGCGGCCTCGTTCGCGCATTTGCCCGCACCACACGTCACCAGACCCGTCGCACACGCCGTGCGGGTTAATTCATCTGCCGGTGACCAGTAACCGCTTTCAACAGGTTTGCAGACTTTGCCTTCTAACGTTGTTGCGCTTCCGTATGTGTTGTTTCCGACACCAGCCGCATAATAGTAGCCATCTATACAACTATTTGCCTGTTGATATACCCAGCAAGAGCTATAATCACCAGCCGTGTTGGAATAACTACAATAAACTTTCCCGTCATAGTCACCAGTATCGTCCGCAACAGGTTCGTTCATTCGTACCTGACAGCCTTCTTTGGTGTCGTGAACTCCACTAGATGTCCAGTATTGTTGACCCAAGACTTTGCTTGAATATGCTTCATATGTTGGACACGTGAGGCACGAGGACTGACCAGTGTCTGGCTGGTATGTTGCGCCGGTGCATTTGTTGCAACTGGATGTGCCGCCATAGTTCACAGTATGTACCGGCTTGGCATAGCCCGCCTCGCACGTGCCACTGGCCACGGATTCCTTGGCGGTGGCAACGTATTTACCAGCCGCAACGCTCATCAGGCACTGGGATTCAAGGCTGTATCCCGTTGTACCATTTGTATAGCCGCTTGGACAATCCTTGTTTCCGCCCGCACTGCCATAATAAACCGTTGTGCCACCCAGACAGTAATCACCCGCGGGACACGTGGTTTCCGATGTGCCGGTCGCCCTGATATATTTACCCGGGGATGTTTTGGCAAAGCATTGGGACTGCTTGCTGGCACCGGCATCGGATGCATTGTATATCGATGCGATACCTGTACACGGGCTGTTGCCACCGGTTGTTGTACCCGTGCCATAATAAACCGTTGTGCCACCCGGACAGTAATACGGACTTATACACGCCGTTTCACCAGCACCCTTGGTCGCAACGTATTTTCCGGTACTTGTTTTCAGATAACAACTGTTGACCGATGTGGTGCCCGCCGCAGAGAACGTATACTTGCTACCGGTGCCACTGCTGCACGTTGAACAGGCGTTGTTGTTTTTGTAATAGTTCGCCGAACAACCCGCCGATGCCGCAATTGTACACAGATTTGTCATCGCGTTTGTCGTTGCCCACGACGCAGTTTCCCAATCGCTTACACCACTTGCATTCGAACAGGTTGCGTTACAACTGGTTGCGCCCTTGGCGGATGTTGTTTTGCCGTCCTGGCACGCGGTACAGGTACTGGCCCCCGCCGCACTGTATGACCCAAGTACGCATTCGGTTCCCGCGGATACACCCGCCGCACAGAACGACCCCGCCGGACACGTTGTTGAACCACCGGTTGTGTTGCGTCCAGATACGGTGCCACCCTTATAAATCACACTGCCGCCGGGGCAATATGTGCCCGCCGCACACGTTGTCTGGCCCGCACCCGCGGTCTTGACATAGTTCTTGGCCGTGGTGGTCAGGTAACAGTCATTCGCATCATCGGAACCCTTGGCGGATGTGCTGTACGGTGACGTACACGAATTCGGACAGGCAACCTTGGACCCCGCCCCACCCCAACAGTTTGCGTTGACCTGGGTCTGGGAACAAGAACCCGCAAGTGCATAGTATCCCGCACTGGTTGTTTTACATACACTGGATGCGGATGACCCCGTGCCATCATTGTATGTACCCGCGGTGCAATCGGTTTTACCGCCGGTGTTGCCATAGTTTACATTGATACTGCCTGGACAATATCCACCACAGGTACAGGTTTCCTGTGCAGCATTTGCGGTTTTGACAAACTTGCCCGATGTAGTGGTCAGATAGCAAGAGTTAACACTTGTTGCGCCCGCTGTGTTGCCAGAACCCGCGGTCGAATTAGGATAATTAGAACTTGTGTTATCTGAACAACTGAACTTACCCATTTCTGTGCCATATGTCCCCGATGAACAAATCGGCATAGAAGTATATCCGGGGCAATAACTGCCGGCTGGGCACGGTTGAGCATCCTTGTATATCATTGTTTTGTTAGCATTTTCTGTGCCGTCACAACGTGTTGCAGAATATTGTTCCAAAACATAGAACCCTGGGTTTACCTTTGTATAATATTTACCGCCTGTTAAATTATTTTGGTATTTGTCAGCGTCCTCGTCGTACTTAACAGATTCAATTGAAAACCGCCCACGTGGATTAGTCACAGTATAGTTCGCCATACAAGCAGATTTTGATTTCAAGCCTGTCGACCAGGGTTGTAATGATGCCGTGACGGATGTTGGACTGTACCAATCGTCTGGGTATGTTGTAAGTATACGTCCATCCACAGCCGGACAATCGTTCCAGCCACCATCGTTCAATACACTGACGTTTGGATAATACAGTGTTTCGGATTCACAGTACTGTTTTATCGGACATTTCGTCTGGGCGGTATCAGTTGCCGCAACCATATAGTTCCCCGCCGTTGTTGCGAAGTAACAGTCTGTTTCTGCGTCAGAGCCGGCTGCACTGTTTTTGTACAGGCCACCGCCCAATGATGAGCAACTCTTTGGACAGGCAGATGTCGAACCGGTTGTGTCCGCATAGCATCCCGCATTTACCTTGCCGCCGCTAAAGTTGGTCGTGTTGCACACACCACCAGTCGCACTGGTTCCACAACCCGTGTTATAATAACCTTTGTTAACCGAAGATGAGCAACTGGTTGCGGTACTGCCATTGGTGGCCTGGTATTTCCCAGCCGGACAATATGTACAGGTCTGACCGTTTACATATGCACCCGCAATCGCCGTCAAGGCGGTTGATATGGTTGCCGTTGTGTTATAGGCACTGGCGCTGGATGCGGTACGTTTTAATACACCCGCATTGCAATAAGAACTAATTGCGGAACCAGTCTTGGTTTCATAGCAGTCACTGTATGTCGTGCCCGCCGGTGACGTTACCGTCCATCCCGAATCCGCCGTTGGGCATTGGGTACGACCCAGGCTGTCCGCCGGTGAATAGTGTCCCGTACCAACCGTTGTACAAGTCAAATCGGATGCATTTGCACGATAATATTTTGCGTTACACTTTGTAACCGTCTTGGTATCACAGCTGGTGTCATAAACCGCACTGGTCCCAGAACCACTGGTATAGAAACAACGTTGGGTTCCCGCACCGTTGCTGACGGTCAAGGACAAGCCTGTCTTGTAACAAGAAGTTATCAAACTGGCTGTCTCGGATGATGTTGTGCCACTGTTTGGACACGCGGTCTTAACACCAGATTTACAATAGCTGCCCGTGCCACAGTTCTGTAATGTATAGTTATTAGACTTGTACATACCGTCTGTCACCGTATCACAGGATGTTTTTCCGGTACTGGCCTGCCACTGGTTGGCGCCGGAACAGGCGGCGATACCCTGGTTACTGCTGGCGTTAAAGTTATATGTACCGTCATTTGCACAATAATTACCCTTGGTACATGTGGCACATACGCCAGTGTTTGCCGCCAGATAATTACCCGCCGTACATGTTATTTTACAATCGGTCTTGGCATCGGAACCCGCATCAGATGTCATATCACCCGGACATTCGTTTGGACAGGCAGATGTTGACCCGGTTGATGTGGTATAACAACCAGCCGTTACCTTGCCACAGGCTTTGGAACTTAGACACCCATTACCCGCCGCGGTTGGGGTTGCGGATGTGCCGCCGCCGGTTGAATAATAGCCCGCCGAAACGGCACCAGAACCCTGGTCGGATGTTGCACCCGCCGCGCCCCAGCGACCCGCCGCGATTGTACCACCGCTTTTGCCGGATATGACGCCGCCGGTTGCGTTTGTTCCACCACCGTTATTCCAGTAGCCCGCAGTTACGTTAGAACAGGAATATGACGAGCCATAGTATGCGTTGTGGGCGGTCTTGTACTTACCCGCGTCACAGGCAGCGGTGGTGGTGCCACTGGTGCCACTGCGGATATATCCCGCGGAAACCGGCAGATAGCATTTGGTGTTTGCCGTGTCACCCGTACCGCCCACAGATGTATAGCCCGTGCCCAGATTACCACTGCACGATGATAAGCCCTGGTTGCTGCTAGCGTTGAACGAGAATGTTCCACCCGCGCACCAATTGCCCGCGGTACACGTGCCATTACAAGTCAATGTGTTTTTGGGCAGATAGTAACCCGCAGAACACGAAATATCATTAATCAGACTGCACCCGCCGGTCGCGCTGGTTTCGCCACCAACGGTTCCGTCGTCTGAATATCCAAATGTACACGCGCACGTAGTTGCAACATTGGCCGCCGATGTCGATGAATTCGAACCACACGCACTGCACGTGGTTGTGTCGGATTTATAGTAGTTCTGTGCACAACTTGGCTTTTGAACATAATATGTTTTTATTGTTGGTGTTGTGGTTGTTGCGGCAATGGTTGTTACCGGTGTTCCCGCGATTGTATCAGATGCCGACCACGCCGCAGAATCTGTATATCCATCTTGGGTATATCCGCTGAACGTTGGTAATGTACACGCGGTGTTATAGTACAGGCGTAATGCAACATTGGTTGTGCCGGTTGCGGTGGTGGCAACCTTGCACCCGGTGCCGGTGCCAGCGGTCAAGGTACCGCTAAATCCATTCTTATTCAATGAAATCGGATAAAAACACTGATTAATGCCCGCGGCCCCCGCTAGAGACATCCAACCAGTTGCAATCGTGGAACACGCCGTACGTCCCTGAATCGCGTTGTTATATGTATAAGTCACTTCCTCGGTCGGGCAATAATATCCCACCGTACATGTTGCACAAGTTGCAGATGTGGTCAAATATTGCCCCGCCGCACAGGTATATTCGTTCGCTTTCATACAGACATAAAATGTAGGTGCGGTATCAGCTGTACTTGTCACATTCAGATAACTACTGTATACCGTAGAAGAGGTTGTAGTTGTACAAGTCAAAGAAGTGCCCACACCCCCCGTTACGGTGTAACCAGTTGGACTGGTCAAACCAGTTGTTACAGGAAAATAGTTATAACCATAATAAACACGTAATGTTGCAGCCGCCGTGCCGCCCGTATCACTGGTGACGGTTGCGCGATAGTATGTCGAACCGGCCGTTGGGGTGGTCAGCGTGCCAGATGCCAAGCCACGACTGGATAACCCTTTGTACAAAGTGGCCGTTCTGTAACAATATTTTGAACTTTTGGCGCCCGCATCAGATGTCCAATTTGTTGGACAAGCGGATGCCGTTGGGGATGATGAGCCAGACGGACAATAATATCCCGCCGTACATGTTGCATCTGGTGCGCTTAATCCCGTGGTGGTACACGCACTGCCGGCGGTACAGGCCACACGCGCATTTTTGTAGGTTGTTGCGTCGCCGCCGGGGCAATAATAGCCAACCTCGCACAGGGTACAGGCATTACCAACCTGAGCGGTTGTGTTTGGGGTGCCATCCACGGTCATATAATAC